>JANNTE010000035.1:0-20717 GCA_031403365.1 Betaproteobacteria bacterium
GCGTCACGGTTGCGCCGTTAATCATGGATGCAGGCCCAGGGGATCGTGTCCACTACCATGATGGCGACCACTTCAGCCTGCTGCAGGACACCCTGTGGATCAGAAAGGTTACACCGCGCAGGTATCCCAAGAGACCCAAGCGGGACATGTGAGACGAGGTGATGGAGGAGAAGGCGTGGCGGGAGACGTAACAGAGGTCCGCCGATGCAGCGGGCGCTATCGCTCCTGCCGCTACTCCCGCCTGTACTACCATCGCGGTATCGGATGCGCCCCCGTCCATAACCCAGCCCGCTTCGCCCGCGCTTTCTGCTTGGCGAACGCATACCGTTCTTGGTCGTCGGGGGATTGCTCCTTCGCGTAGGCTCGATAGTGCCACGCGAGTCCCGCATCAAGAGTCTTCGGGCAATCGGGCTGCCCCGGCGGACAGGCATCGGGGGCCGCGACCTTCACCTTGCCGACGATGCGTCCGTAGAGGGCATATTTCCGGTACTCGACGGCGACCGACGTGTCGTAGACCAAGTAGGAGAGGTGCGGCTTCGATCGATTGCCGAAGGGCTGTAGGATGCCAATGCATCCTTTCTTGGGAGGGCAGATCATGCGCGAACTCATTTTCGGTAGTAGCCTCGCCATCGTATTTTTTCTCCCGCCATTTGCGGTAAAAGATGTGCCACCTTTCGTCGTATGGACGGGAGTAATTGGCGGCGTTTTTATTTGTGCGTTAGCGGTCGTGCCAATTGACGACAAGTTTTTGTTTCCGATTTCATTCTTGGTCGCTGGATGCTTAATCGTAATCGCAAGCGGCATGGTGTTGTATGAACGCTTTATACAAAAACAGGAAATAGGAGTCCCTAAAGAGCAGTCGGCGGCATTAGAGGAAAAATTACCGGGCGTTTCATTTCATGCGGCATTGAGGATTGATAACGTCACCGCGCTGCGGAGAAAATATATCTTTGAATTGAAGTCCCCAGATGGTCCTGCTGCGGCTTTCTTCCTTTCCGCGAGCAATTTGTTTACTTTCGCCGTATCCGATACGCGCGGAGAGTCATACTCGATACAGCTCCCAATTGGGAAAGATGGGATTCCAATGGGACGATTCATTCACTTGGTATGTGAGGGAGGGTCATCCAGTAACTCTAGCTTTCTTCGCATACTTGTTGATGGCAAACAAATTCAGAGGCGTGATTTTCCATTGCCAATTGATATGGGAAACAGGCTATGGCAGTTAACTATTGGTGCCGATAGTGAGAAAAAAAATAATGCTACTTTTGCCCTAGCGGAGGTCATTTTTTATACGATGACGTTTAATGAAGATGAGCACAGGAAAACATCTGAATATTTCAAAGTCCAGGTAATGCCTGGTTTGGGGAAATGAATTCGCTAGCAAGCGCGTGGCAAAAAGGGGCCGGGGTCGAATTAATTCGATACCCTCAATTGGACCAACGCATAGGTACTAGGTCTTGCAATATCGCATCCGAGAAGCGACGAAATATTCGACCGTTCAAAAATAGAAGTTGAAATGCCCCACCCAACACCCGCTTCTTGCGAGCTACTTCACTGCCTCGATGATGGCGATTTCGCGCTTGAGCAGATCATTGGCGAGGTCTGACACCGGCACGCCTTTCCTGCTGGCGATTTCGGCGAGATACGCTTGCACCTCAGCATCCAAATACACCGGTAGATTCAGTTTCAGGTTGGGCCGGTAAAATTTGCCGCGTGTGGCGCTCGAGAAATCAATCTCGGCCGGCATATCGTCATCGTCCTGGGGCGGGTTGGTCGCTGCACTCATGGGCTCACCTATCGAGGTTCATTCTCATAGAACAGTCGTTCGCGCCTGGTTGCTGGCCGCGCCGAAATCAATCGCACGCGGATTTTCGCTGGGGTGGTGGCTTCAAACGTATGCGCCACCGCGAGCAACACCCCGCCCGTATCAAAGCCCAGTGTAAATCAGCGCTCCTGATGCTTGCCATGTCGTGCATCAAACACGGTCAGCGCGAGCGTATCCTGAAACACTGTCGCCGCCTGATCAAATGTCACGCCATGCTTGCGCGCATTGGCGAGCGCCTTGACGCCGTCCCATTCGAAATCATAAAGGGCTTGTTCGCTCATCGCACTACCGGCCCGCGTGCGCGAGCCGCGTAAGACCCTTATCTGACTCGCCTGCTCGAAGATACCACATAAGATCCATCAATTCGCTTGAGTCCGCCGCGCCCGGTATTGTCTTATTCATGTCCTTCCGAAGCGCCGGTACTGGACGGCCTCCGCCACATGCGTCGCGGATACCGTGGGTGTGCCCGCCAGATCGGCAATGGTGCGCGCCACTTTCAAGATGCGGTGGTAGGCGCGCGCCGATAAGCCCAGCGCGCTGATCGCCTTGCGCGCAAGTTGTTCCGCGTCGGCCTCGGCGATGCAGTGCTCCCCAACTTCCTTGACCGAAAGATGCGCGTTTGGCTTGCCCTGGCGCAAAAGCTGGCGCTCACGTGCCGTCGCCACGCGCGCGCGAATCGCGGCACTGGATTCCCCCGCCTGGCGTGATCCGAGTTCCTGTTCCGGCACGGCCGGGACTTCGATATGCAGGTCGATACGGTCCATGAGCGGGCCGGAGATGCGATTGCGGTAGCGCGCGACCTGGTCGGGCGTGCAGCGACATTTGCCGGAATAGTGGCCCAGATATCCGCAGGTGCACGGATTCATGGCCGCTATCAACTGAAATCGCGCTGGAAACTCCGCCTGGCGCGCTGCGCGCGAGATGCTGATCTTTCCGGACTCCAGCGGTTCGCGCAGCACTTCGAGAACATCGCGGCTGAATTCCGGCAATTCGTCGAGAAATAGCACGCCGTGCATGGCCATGGAGATTTCGCCCGGACGCGGATTGCTGCCGCCGCCGACCAGCGCGACGGCGGAGGCGGTGTGATGCGGCGAGCGGTAGGGACGGCGCTTCCAGTTGCGCACGTCGAATCCGGAACTCCCCAGCGACTGCATGGCGGCGGAGGCGAGCGCTTCTTCTTCGGTCATCGGCGGCAGAATGCCGGCAAAACGCTCGGCGAGCATGGTCTTGCCAGTGCCCGGCGGTCCCACCATCAGCACACTGTGGCCACCCGCCGCGGCGACTTCGAGGGCGCGCTTGGCCTGCGCCTGGCCCTTGACTTCGGCAAAATCCGCCACGTCGATTTGCGCCGGCAGCGGTGTTTGCGCGGAAATTTCGAGCGCCTCACGCCCGGCCAGGTGCGCACAGACTTTCAATAACGTTGCTGCCGGAAATACCCGCGCGTCGCGCACCAGCGCGGCTTCCGCAGCGCTGTCGACCGGCAGCACAAAGGCTCGGCCGGAGCGGTGCGCCATGTAAGTCATGGCCAATGCGCCGCGGATCGGACGCAGTTCGCCGGTTAAAGCCAGTTCGCCGGCAAATTCGTATTCAGCCAGCCGGTTGCCCGGAATCTGTCCGGAGGCGGCGAGGATGCCGAGCGCGATCGGCAGATCGAAGCGACCGCTTTCCTTGGGCAGATCCGCCGGCGCCAGATTGACCGTGATGCGACGCGCGGGAAATTCGAAGCGGCAATTCAGCAATGCGGAGCGCACACGATCCTTGCTCTCTTTTACTTCTATTTCCGGCAGGCCAACGATGGTGAAGCTGGGCAGTCCGTTGGCGAGATGGACCTCCACCGTGACCGGAGGCGCTTCCATGCCGGAAAGCGCGCGGCTGTAGAGGACGGCGAGGGACACGATGGTTAATTAAGGGGCAAAGGGCGAGGAACGAGAGGCGGGATAACAACGCTGGATGCGGCATGCGCATTGCAGCTTCTTGACGTGCGCCATGTTTGCGGTTGCGGTATGGCCGCTGCTCTTCACGCCGTCCGTTTCAATTCCCGCGTTTCTCCAACTCGGCCACACGCGCCTCCATGCTTTCGAGTTTCTCGCGTGTGCGGCGGAGCACTTCCTGCTGAATATCGAATTCCTCGCGGGTCACCAGATCGAGGCGCGTAAAGGCGCTCGACAACAGTCCGCGCAAATTCTTTTCCACGTCTTTCGCGGGGGAAGCCGCGATGAGTTCGGCGACCTTGCGATTGAGTTCATCCAGAAATCGGGTTTCCATGCGCCTGTCTCCTCAATTGAATCTCAGGGGCGAGTGTAGCAAAGCGTGGGGCCTGTACCGTTACGCACTTCCGCAGTGCACAGCGCCGAATCAGCGCATCGGTTTGGTGCACCGCCGCCTTTGCATACCCAGAAAGCATTTGTAACGCACTAATTAACTGTGTGTTTTCGGATGGCACGCTAAATGCTCAAGCAGTGCACCGTTACTTTCAAGTACGACTTATCGAATCGTTCATCAGGTAAAGGACCGCCGCCGTCGGCGGCACACCGGCGAATTACAACAAGCGCGTGATGTTGCCGGCCGCCAGAACCTTGTGACCGCTTAATTAATGCCAGCCCGGTAGCGGTACCTGCCGGGCTCAACATGCAACACGAACTGGAGAAACCATGAAATTAGTAACCGCTGTCATCAAGCCCTTCAAGCTTGACGAGGTGCGTGAAGCGCTATCCGCCATCGGCGTGCAGGGCATCACGGTCACTGAAGTCAAGGGCTTCGGCCGGCAAAAAGGCCATACCGAGCTTTACCGCGGTGCCGAATACGTCGTGGACTTCCTGCCCAAGGTGAAAATCGAAGCCGCGATCAAGTCAGAACTGCTGGAGCAGGTCATTGATGCGATCGAGAAATCCGCCAATACCGGGAAAATCGGCGACGGCAAGATTTTTGTGTTCGAACTTGAACAAGCTGTCCGCATCCGCACCGGCGAAACCGGTACGGACGCACTATAGGGAGAATGTCATGATTAGAAAAGTCTTGATGCTGTTGGCGCTCTGCGGCGCCATTGGAATGTCCACCCCGGACTTTATTCCGCACGCGCACGCGCAGGACGCGGCATCGGCTCCGGTCGCCGAAGCCGCTCCTGCCGCCGCCCCAACCGTGAACAAAGGCGATACCACCTGGATGATCGTTGCCACGATACTGGTCATCTTGATGACGATTCCCGGTCTGGCGTTGTTCTACGGCGGCATGGTTCGCAGCAAGAACATGCTCTCGGTGCTGATGCAGGTCTTCGCCACCTTCTGCCTGCTGGCGGTGCTGTGGGCGGTTTACGGCTACAGCATTGCCTTCACCGAAGGCAACGCATTTTTCGGCAGCTTGTCGAAAGCCTTTCTGAAAGGCGTCACGCCGGACTCCATGGCCGCGACCTGGAGCAAAGGCGTGGCAATACCGGAATACGTCTATATCGTGTTCCAGCTGACCTTTGCGGCGATTACCCCGGCCCTGATCATTGGTGCTTTCGCCGAACGCGTGAAGTTTTCCGCCATCTTGTTGTTCATGGTGCTCTGGTTCACCTTTTCCTACCTGCCGATCGCACACATGGTGTGGTACTGGGCGGGACCGGATGCCTACATCGACGCCAAAGCCGCCGAAGCGGCCACGGCCACGGCCGGCTGGCTGTTCCAGAAGGGCGCGTTGGACTTTGCCGGCGGAACCGTCGTGCATATCAATGCCGGTATCGCAGGATTGGTCGGTTGCCTGATGGTTGGCAAGCGCATCGGCTACGGCAAGGAAGCGATGCCGCCGCACAGCCTGGTCATGACCATGGTCGGCGCGTCCTTGTTGTGGGTGGGCTGGTTCGGCTTCAACGTTGGTTCCAACCTGGAATCCAATGGCCTGTCCACCTTGGTATTTGCGAACACACTGCTGGCCACCGCCGCCGCGGCGCTGGCGTGGATGTTTGCGGAATGGGGTGTACGCGGTCAGCCGACCATGCTGGGCATCGCATCGGGCGCCATTGCGGGTCTGGTGGCGATTACGCCGGCCTGCGGCTATGTCGGACCGATGGGCGCCATCGTGCTGGGCGCTGTAGCAGGCTTGGTCTGCCTGTGGGCGGTGACCGGACTCAAGCGCATGCTGGGCTATGACGATTCGCTGGACGTATTCGGGGTTCACTGCGTGGGCGGAATTCTGGGCGCGCTGGGCACCGCGGTGTTCGCTGCCCCGTCGCTGGGCGGCACCGGCGTCTGGGACTACGTCGCCAATGCCGTTGCACCTGACTACTCCATATCCAGCCAGTTCACCATTCAGGCGATCGGCGTGCTGACCACTTTGATCTGGTCGGCCGTAGTGGCGGCGATCTCGTTCAAGGTCGTGGACCTGATTGTCGGCCTGCGTGTGCCGGAAGATCAGGAGCGCGAAGGACTGGATTCCACTCTGCACGGTGAGAAGGCCTATCACATGTAACATAATCCTTCGGTAAGAATTCTTACCTTTCATCGGGCGCCCACGGGCGCCCGTTTCTTTTTTGGCGGATTTGCGCTGGCCCGAGCGCAAGAGCGTTTCAACCCAAGGTCGCAGCAATCCCAAGCCGCAGCAACCGCAACAGGCGCGTCAGATGCCTCTGCTACAATCGGCCGCTCCCAACCCAGGTCTGCCGAGCGCACGAGCCCCGATGAAAATCGCCTTCGTTCTTGATCCGCTCGACAGCATCAAGACCTACAAAGACTCGTCTTACGCCATGATGCGCGAGGCCGCCTCGCGCGGCCACACGCTGGCCGTGCTGCAGCAGGAAGACGTGGTCTTGCGCGACGGCAAGGTGCTCGGCTATGCGCGCGATCTGGCGCTGATGCCGGACGAAAAGAATTGGTATCGAGCCGGCGAACGCCGGGCCGTGGGCCTGGAGTCGTTCGATGCGGTGATGATGCGCAAGGACCCGCCGTTCGATATGGAATACATCTACAGCACTTATTTGCTGGAGCTGGCGCAGCGCCAGGGAGCATGCGTGATCAACGATCCGCGCGCCGTGCGCGATCACAACGAAAAGCTCGCGATCGCGAAGTTCTCCCGGTTCACGGTGCCTTCGCTGGTGACCCGGGAAGAGCACCTGATTCGCGACTTTCTCGACGAGCACGGCGATGTCATTCTCAAACCCCTCGACGGCATGGGCGGAACCTCGGTATTCCGGCTGCACCGGAAGGATCACAATGTCGGTGTGGTGATCGAGACCCTGACCCACTACGGACGCCGCACCATCATGGCGCAGCGCTATATCCCGGAAATCGTGAAGGGTGACAAGCGCGTGCTGATCATTGGCGGAGAACCGGCCCCCTATGCCCTGGCGCGCATTCCGAAACCGGGCGAGACACGCGGCAATCTCGCGGCGGGTGGGACCGGTGTGGCGCAGCCCTTGTCGGATCGCGACCTTGAAATTGCGCGTGCACTGGGCCCGGAACTGAAGGCGGCAGGCCTTTTGCTCGTTGGCCTGGACGTGATCGGCGACTACCTGACCGAGGTCAACGTTACCAGCCCCACCTGCATGCGTGAAATTGCCGACCAGACCGGGTTCAATGTGGCAGACATGATGATCAATGTGCTGGAAGAAGCGGTGAAGGGTGAAAAAAGGTGAACAGCGAACCGGAAATGCGCGATAAGCGCCCTTCGCTTTGCTGGCCGGATACCAATGGCCGACTGCCCCGCGTCCTTCACCCGCTGAGCTTCGCGGGTAGAATTTGCCTGTCCATCTCCGTCAACATTCACAGGTCACCATGGTCGGAATTCTGATCGTCGCACACGGATCGCTGGGCGAGAGCCTGATCCACTGTGCCAGTCATGTCATGGGCGGGCGCCCGCCGAACCTTGCCCAGATGGGGGTCGGCATCCAGGACGACCCGCAAAAACTGCTGCCCGAAGCGATTCGATTGGTGCAAAGTCTGGACCAGGGTCAGGGCGTGCTGGTGTTGTCAGACGTATACGGTGCCACGCCAAGCAATCTCGCCTGCCAATTGCTGGTGGCAGGACATATCGAAGGCATTGCCGGAGTCAACCTGCCGATGCTGGTCCGTGCATTGACCTACCGAAACGAACCACTCAAGACCGTTCTCGCCAAGGCGGTTTCAGGCGGCCTGGAAGGGGTGGTGAAAATGCCCTCGCCATTGTCAAAACATGCTGCAGCGGGAAATTGAAATAATCAACAAACTCGGGCTGCACGCCCGGGCATCGGCCAAGCTCACGCAGACGGCAGGCCAGTTCACGTCCGAAGTCTGGATCTCGCGAGATGATCGCAAGGTCAACGCCAAAAGCATCATGGGCGTCATGATGCTGGCCGCAGCGAAAGGCGCGAAGGTGACCATCGAAACCACCGGCACCGATGAAGCCCAGGCCATGTCGGCGCTGATAGCATTGATCAGTGACAAATTCGGTGAAGGGGAATGAGGTGGGGGCGCAAGACGAAGGGTAAGGGACGAGGGCCTGACCTCGCCGCGCGCTCATCGCTCGCCGCACGGCCCCCCGCACCTCGTACCGCGTCCCTCGCCCCTGCTTTTCCATGAGTTTCACTATTCACGGCATCGGTGTTTCCGGCGGCATTGCCATCGGGCATGCACAACTGGTTTCACACGCCCAGCTTGAGGTTGCGCACTACGACATTGCCGGGTCGCGCGTTGATGAGGAAGTTGCGCGATTTGATGCCGCGGTGGCCACCGCGCGCGCGGAACTCGTGAGCCTGGGCGAGCACCTGCCCGTGGGCGCACCGGCTGAATTCGAGGCTTTCCTCAACGTGCACCGGATGATTCTCGACGATACGACGCTGTCGGAAACGCCGAAACAACTCATCAGATCCATGCAGTGCAATGCCGAGTGGGCACTCAAGCTGCAAATGGACGCCTTGATCGAGCAGTTCGAGAGCATTGAAGACGGCTATCTCCGGGACCGGAAGGCGGATGTAATCCAGGTTGTCGAGCGCGTTCTCAAGGTTCTGATGGGCCGCCCCGGCGAAGTGCTCGCGCGCGGCACGCCGGAGGAGAACAGCATACTCGTCGCCCACGATCTTTCCCCTGCCGACGTGATTCAGTTCCGAAGCCACCGCTTCGCGAGTTTTGTCACCGACCTTGGTGGCGCCACGTCCCACACCGCGATCATCGCGCGCAGCCTGAACATTCCTTCCGTGGTGGCATTGCACCAGGCACGCACGCTGATCCGGGAAAATGAAGTCCTGATCGTCGATGGCAGTCATGGCGTGGTCATCGTCAACCCGGACAAGACCGTGCTCGCCGAGTACAAGTTGCGCCAGGAACAATGGCAACTGGAGCGGCTCAAGCTCAAGCGACTCCGGAAGACCAAAACCACTACGCTTGACGGGACCGCAGTTGAGTTGCACGCCAATATCGAACTGCCGGACGATGTGGCCGACGCGAAGGACAATGGCGCAGACGGCGTCGGCTTGTTCCGCACCGAGTTTCTTTACCTGAACCGTGGCGATTTGCCGGACGAAGAAGAGCAGTTTGAGGCTTATCGCCGTGTCGTCGAGGAAATGGAAGGCCGCCCGGTCACGATCCGAACCTTCGACCTGGGGGCCGACAAGAGCATCGATGCCGCTGAACGGGTTGCACCGAATCCGGCGCTGGGACTGCGGGCGATCCGCCTGTGCCTGGCCGAGCCGCAGATGTTTCATCGCCAGTTACGCGCGATCCTGAGGGCATCCCACTACGGCAAGGTGCGCATTCTGATCCCGATGCTTTCTTCCGGGAACGAACTCAACCAGACCATGCACCATATTGAAGAGGCCAGGCGCAGCCTCGATGAGGATGGAACTCCCTACGACAAGAAGGTGCCGGTCGGCGGCATGATCGAGATTCCGGCTGCCGCGCTGTCGCTTTCAACCTTCACGCGCAGACTCGATTTTTTGTCGATTGGCACCAACGATCTGATCCAGTATCTGCTCGCGATCGATCGCGCGGATGATACCGTCGCGCATTTGTATGATCCCTTGCATCCGGCGGTGCTCAACTTGATGGCGCACATCATTCGCAGCGCCAAGCAGGCCAATGTGCCGGTCGCCGTATGTGGTGAATTGGCGGGCGACGTGCGCCTCACCCGCGTGCTGCTGGGTTTCGGTTTGCGCCAATTTTCGATGCATCCCGCGCATCTTTTGTCGGTCAAGCAGCAGGTTCTTAAATCCGACCTGCAAAAAGTCACTGGCTTGTCCCATAAGATGCTGCGCAGCGACGACCCGGAAAAAATCGAGCAACTGCTGGCACGCATGAACGAGTGACCCAGGCCCCATGCTGCACAGAATCCGCGCGGTGCGCCAGGATGATGCCGACCGGCAGCGCCACTGGTTCCAGGATGATTATTTCGATTTGTTCGCCTGGACCGACCTGGCCGGAAAGGTGATCGCGTTTCAACTCTGCTACGACCGCCTGAGCCATGAACGCGTGCTGGCGTGGAGCGAAAATTCAGGCTTCAGTCATCGCCGGATTGACGATGGCGAGGAGTTGCCCGGACCGAAAATGACTCCGGTAATGGTCGCCGACGGGACCTTTGCCGGGCTGCAGATCGCCGCCGAATTTGATAAACGCAGCACAAGCCTGGACCAGCGCTTGAGGCAGTTTATCGGCCGCAAAATCGGCGAAGCATCGGCGCGCAAACTTTACTGACCCTCCGCCATGCGCATCGATTCGGAACGACTGGCCCAGCATTTTTCAGGCGGCATGAAGCGGCTCTATGTCGTATACGGCGAAGAACTGCTGCTGGCGCTGGAAGCCGCCGACCGCATACGTGCGAAAGCCCTGGAGCAGGGGTACTCGGAGCGCCAGGTGCTGATCGCCGATGCCAATTTTGACTGGTCGGAGCTCGCCATGACGAGCAACAGCCTGTCGCTGTTTTCACCAAGACGCGTGCTCGATTTGCGCATTCCCTCCGGCAAGCCCGGCAAGGATGGCAGTCAAGCGTTGCAGACCCTGGCCGGTGCTCTGCCGGAGGAAACAGTGACCTTGATCACGCTGCCGGCCATGGATCGCCAGACGCTGTCTTCGAAATGGTTCGAAACCCTCGATGGCGCAGGGGTGACGGTGCATGCCGCCGCGATCAAGCGCGGCCATCTCGGCCAGTGGCTGGCCGGCCGCCTGGCGCAACAACAGCAGCAGGCCGACGTCCAGACCATCGATTTTCTGATCGGTCGGGTGGAGGGCAATCTAATGGCTGCCCATCAGGAGGTACGCAAACTCGCGCTGCTGTTTCCCGCCGGCGCGCTTGCGTTCGATGAAGTCAGAAATGCCGTCGTCGATGTCGCGCGCTTCAACGTGTTTGACATCGGCGCAACCTTGCTCAAGGCCGACCGCGCGCATTTCGTGCGCATGCTCGACGGCCTGCATGGCGAGGGTGTCGCGGCGCCACTGGTCCTGTGGGCGATTGCGGAAGAAGCGCGCGTCATGGCTCGCGTCAAGGGCGCAGTGGCCCGGGGCCGTCCGCTGCCGCAGGTGCTGCGCGACGCGCGGGTCTGGGGGGCGCGCCAGGATCTGATGCCGGTCGCACTGCGTCGTGTCACGCAGGCGCAACTGATGGCCGCCCTGCGCGGTGCGGCCGAGGTCGACCGCATGATCAAGGGCCTTGCCAGCGGCGATGTATGGGATGCGCTGTTGAGCCTCGGACTGGGCCTGATGGCCGAGCCGCAAGGTCGCGAGACGGCGAATCGCGGTAAAATCGCCGCCGGACTTCGCGGGTAGAAGAATGGATATTCAGTCCTACATGCACTCGGTGGGCAAGGCGGCGCGGCACGCGGCGCGCAGCATCGCGAAAACTGAAACCGCCGCGAAGAATCATGCGCTGATGACAATGGCGGAAGTCGTCGAACGCGATCGGTCGCGCCTGGGCGAGGCCAACGCCCGGGATGTCGCGGCGGCGCAGGCCAGGGGCCTCGATGCGGCTTTGATCGATCGCCTGACCCTCACGCCGAAAAGTATCGCGGCCATGGCGCAGGGTTTGCGCGAGATTGCACAGCTGCCCGACCCGGTAGGCGAGATCAGCGACCTGCGCTACCGGCCCAGCGGGATACAGGTTGGCCGAATGCGTGTGCCTTTGGGAGTCATCGGCATCATTTATGAAGCGCGCCCGAATGTGACCGCAGATGCCGCCGGCTTGTGCCTGAAATCCGGCAACGCGGCGATTCTGCGTGGTGGTTCCGAAGCCATCCATTCCAACCAGGCGGTGGGCGCCTGCGTGCATGCGGGCCTCAAAGCGGCAGGCCTGCCGGAAACCGCGGTGCAGGTGATCGAGACTACGGATCGCGCTGCCGTGGGTGAACTGATCACGATGAAAGACTACGTGGATATCATCGTGCCGCGCGGTGGCAAGGGACTCATCGAACGCATCTCCGCCGAATCGCGCATCCCGGTGCTCAAGCACCTCGACGGCGTTTGCCATGTCTACATCGACGACAAGGCGGACCTGGACAAGGCGATTCGCATTGCCGACAACGCCAAGACCCAGCGCTACGGCACCTGCAACACCATGGAGACCCTGCTGGTGCACAAGGACATTGCCGCGCGCGTGCTGCCGCCGTTGGCTGAAATCTATCAGCACAAAGGTGTTGAACTGCGAGGCGACGAGACCGCAAGGAAAATCATCCCGCAAATGAAGCCTGCGAGTGAAGAAGACTGGTACACCGAATACCTGGCGCCGATACTGTCGGTTCGCATTGTCGCCGACCTCGATCAGGCCATTGAACACATTGCGGTGTATGGCTCGCAGCATACCGACGCCATAGTGACCGAGGACCTGACGCGTGCGCGCCGATTTCTTCGCGAAGTGGATTCCGCTTCGGTCATGGTGAACGCATCGACGCGCTTCGCCGACGGTTTTGAATTCGGCCTGGGTGCCGAAATCGGCATTTCCACCGACAAACTGCATGCCCGAGGGCCGGTTGGCCTCGAGGGCCTGACTTCCCTGAAATTCATCGTGCTGGGTGATGGCCAAATCCGAGAGTGAATCGGGTGGCGGGCAAGAAGCCGTCAGCGTAAGAATCTTTTAATCGGATCATAGGCAAGAAAATTTAATGAGCAATCTGATCGAAATAAGAGTCCCCGACGTCGGTGATTTCAAGAACATTCCCGTGATCGAGGTGCTGGTCAAGGCCGGGGACAACATCAACAAGGAAGATGCGCTGATCACGCTGGAGTCGGACAAGGCGACCATGGAAGTGCCCTCGCCGCAGGCCGGTGTAGTGCGCGACATCAAGGTCAAAGTCGGCGACAAATTATCCGAAGGCAGTCTGATTCTCATGCTGGATAGCGCGGCGGCGGCCGCCCCGGCGCAGAAGGCCGAAGCTCCCAAACCCGCGCCACCGCCGGCGAACGCACCGGCCAGGGCACCGGCGGCTGCATCCGCAACGCCAGTCATCAAGGGCGACATTCATGCCGAGGTCGTAGTGATCGGTTCCGGTCCGGGCGGTTACACGGCGGCGTTTCGCGCGGCCGATCTGGGCAAGCAAGTGGTGCTGATCGAACGCTATGCGGTACTGGGTGGGGTGTGTTTGAACGTTGGTTGCATCCCGTCGAAGGCATTGCTGCATGCCGCGCGTGTCATCGCGGAAGCCGAGGAAATGAGCCACTTCGGCCTCGCCTTCGGAAAACCGGCGATCGAACTCGACAGATTGCGCGAATGGAAAAACGGCGTGGTCGAAAAATCCATTCGCGGCCTGGCCGGCCTGGCGAAGCAGCGCAAGGTCAGCGTGATGCAGGGTGTGGGTGCATTCACGTCCGCGCACATGATGGAAGTGAAGACCAGCGAAGGCGTGAAGAAAGTGTCCTTCGATCACGCCATCATCGCCGCAGGCTCGCAGTCGGCGCGCATCCCCGGTTTCCCCTACGACGATCCACGTTTGATGGATTCCACCTCGGCGCTGGACATGAAGGACATTCCAAAGCGCCTGCTGGTGATCGGCGGCGGCATCATCGGCCTGGAGATGGCCTGCGTCTATGACGCGCTGGGAGCGAAAGTTACCGTGGTGGAATTGCTCGACGGCCTGATTCCCGGCGCCGATCGCGATTTGATCCGGCCGCTGCACAAGCGCATCGAAAAGCGCTACGAAGGCATTTATCTCAAGACCAAGGTCACCAGACTCGAAGCGCACAAAGACGGCCTCAAGGCGACGTTCGAGGGTGAGAACGCACCCGCAGCCCAGGTGTACGACCGCGTGCTGCTGGCGGTGGGCCGGCGTCCGAACGGAAAAGCCATTGCGGCACAGGCGGCGGGCGTAAACGTCAACGACCGTGGTTTCATTTCCGTGGACAAACAGTTGCGCACCAACGTGCCGCATATTTTTGCCATCGGCGACATCGTCGGCGAGCCGATGCTGGCACACAAGGCGAGCTACGAAGGCAAGATCGCGGCAGAAGTCATCGCCGGACACAAGGCCGCGTTCGACGCGCGCACCATCCCCTCGGTGGCCTATACCGACCCCGAGATTGCCTGGATGGGCCTGACCGAAACCCAGGCCAAAGCGCAAGGCATCGAAATCGAGAAGGCGAGCTCTCCCTGGGCAGCAAGCGGGCGCGCGCGCGCCATGGCGCGCGATGAAGGCCTGACCAAGCTGATCCTCGAAAAGAAAACACGCCGGCTGCTCGGCGCCGGCATTGTCGGACCGAATGCCGGCGAACTCATCGCGGAAACCGTGCTGGCGCTGGAAATGGGCGCCGACGCGGCGGATCTGGCGTTGACCATCCATTCGCATCCGACCTTGTCGGAGACGGTGATGTTCGCCGCCGAGATCGCCGAAGGCAGTATTACCGACTTGTACATGCCGAAAAAATAACCATGATCCTGGCAACGCCCGAACGGTTTACCGCGCTGGTCACGCCACCCGCGGATCGGGATGGACCGGCATTGTGGTTTGCGTTCCAGGGCGCCCAGATTCTGGTTCAGCGCGATGCGCAGTGTGCCAGCGTTCCGTGCGCAGCTGACATGCGCGATTTCGGCGTCGCGCCAAAAAGCAGCCAGTACCTTGGCATTCTCGGCGGGCAGCATTGTTTTGCCTGCGAACTCGAAGAAGGCATCACGCCGCCGCACGGCATGCAGTGGTCAGGGCTACGCGCGCTGTTCGGGTCCATAGATGATGCGCTGTTCGCGCTGGCCGGCCGCGCTTTTCAGATCATGGACTGGGACCGGTCGCACCGCTTCTGCGGGCGCTGCGGCACGCCGACACACATGAAAAACCATGAACGCGCGCGCGAATGTCCGAACTGCGGGCAGGTTCACTATCCCCGCATTGCGCCCGCCATCATGGCGCTGGTACGGCGCGGGCGCGAATTCCTGCTGGCGCGCTCACCGCATTTCGCGCCGGGAATGTATAGTGCGCTGGCCGGATTCGTGGAGCCGGGCGAGACGCTGGAGCAAACCCTGGTGCGCGAAGTGCGCGAAGAAGTCGGCATTGAAGTGGACAACGTGCGCTATTTCGCCAGCCAGCCGTGGCCGTTTCCACATTCCCTGATGATCGCGTTCACCGCCGAATACACAAGCGGTGAAATCACACCGCAGGCTGGCGAAATCGAGGCCGCGGACTGGTTCAGCGCTGAACGGCTGCCGCAGGTCATGCCCGGCAAGATCAGCATATCGCGCCGGCTGATCGACGCCACGATCGCGGAACTGGGCTCGGCTCGCTAGAGCAACCAATCAACCCGGGGGACCATCATGCTGAGGATCTGGGGGCGAAACAATTCCGTCAATGTGCAGAAGGTATTGTGGTGCTGCGAAGAGTTGAAGCTGGACTACGAGCGCAGCGATGCCGGTGGCAGCTTTGGCGTGGTCAATACCCCGCAGTATCGCAACCTCAATCCCAACGGCCTGGTTCCCACGCTTGAGGAGGACGGTTTCGTGCTGTGGGAGTCGAACGCGATCGTGCGCTACCTCGCCGCCAAGCACGGGACGATCAGCCTGTGGCCCGAAGATTTGCATATTCGTGCCGAGGCAGACAAGTGGATGGACTGGCAGACAACCACATTCTGGCCCGTCTTTCGTCCGCTGTTCTGGAATCTGGTGCGCACGCCACCCGATAAGCGCGATGTCGCTGCAATGGAAGAGTCCCGCCTCAAGACCGTCGATGCGCTCGCCGGACTGGACGCGCACCTGAAAAACCGCAGCTACATCGCGGGTAAAGACCTGTCCATGGGCGACATTCCCATGGGTTGCGCGATCTGGCGCTGGATGTCACTGCCAATTGAACGTACCGATTTTCCCAATGTGCAGCGCTGGTTCGATATCATGAGCGGCCGACCGGCGTACCAGAAAACAGTGATGCTGCCCCTGACCTGACATGAACAACACCCGACGAAAACTTTGCTTATTGTTGTCCGCGCTGCCCCTGTACCGTCCGCTTGCCCACGCGCAGGGCGGATTCGTATCCCTTGGGCACGTTGACTTGTCGTTCTACGAAGTTACCTCCAGCCTGATTCAAATCGTTCTGGAACGCCTTGGTCACAACGTCGGCGTGCAAAAGGGCAGCCACGCCCAGATTTATCCGGTGCTTGGCAAGGGTGGCGTGGACTTGTTCGTCGCCGCCTGGCTGCCGAATGCGCACGCACCCTACTGGGAAGAGCACAAGGACAACGTGGAGAAAGTCACCCTGCTGTTTGACGATGCCCGGCTGTTCTGGTCGGTGCCTGATTACGTGCCGGCCTCCGAAGTCCGCAGTGTCGCGGACTTGCTGAAGCCGGAAGTGGTGGCGAAGATGCAGAAAGAAATTCGCGGCACCCGGCCGGACTCCGGTCTGATGATCGGGTCGAAGAAAATCATGGAGACTTACGCGCTGGAACAGGCCGGCTACCAGCTCGCACCCGGCAATCCAGCGGACTGGATTGCCAACTTTGAGGCGAATGTCGCAGCGCAACGCTGGTTCGTCATGCCGCTTTGGCAGCCGCACTATCTCAATCGCGTGGCCAGGATGCGCATCCTCGAGGAGCCCAGGCAATTGCTGGGCGGTTCCGACAATGTTTTTCTGCTGGCGCACAAGGATTTTCGTGCGCGCATCGGCAAACGCACCTGGAGCGCACTGCAGCGGATATCGCTCTCGCTAAAGGTCGTTACCGAACTGGATTATCTGGTCAACGTCAGGAAATTTACGCCGCAGGTAGCCGCACGCCAATGGGCGGGGGCCCATCCGGATACCTTCCAGTACTGGGTTCAACCCGATATCGAGGGCTGATCTGTCGTTCGGCAGTCTGCGCCACTCGCAGCGCAACATTAGTGCGCCCGATCGCGACAATCTGGCCGATTCAATTGACACCAATTTTTCTCAGGAGTAGCGTTACATCAGCCAAAGTCAGAATTCATCTCTTGACGATTTTTGGTGAATAGCAAGCGCAGGCTTCGCTGAAGTTTCGGGATGCGGCAACGACGCCTGGACCATTCAATAAGCAAAAAGACAGGGGGAAAGCGCAATGGAATTCAATGTTTTGCAGAATTTCAAAGGTCTTGCGAAGCTGAGCCAGGACCTCGGCACCGATCCGTTTGACGGCGATCAGGTTGGCACGTCGCTGTTCATGACAGGCGGCATGGGTGAGAAGATCACCAAGAAAATGGAAGAGAGCGCCAAAAAAGCGGGGATGTCGCGGCGCGCGTTTTTCCGTTCCTCGCTGGGCTTTTCGGCGGCCATGCTGGCAGCCAACGAAGTCACCGGCATGAAGTTCTTCGAAGTCGGCGCCGCGGAAGCTGCCGATGTCGACGCCAAGAACGAAGCAATACAAGTGGCGCGGGCCGGCAGCGATTTCATCGTTGACGTCCACACCCACGTCTGCACCCGTCCCGGCCATTACCAGCTCGGCGTCAACACCACCGAGCGCGGCATGTGGTTCGTGCAGTTGCTCGACGATCTGGGCAAGGCCTTTGGCATGGTCAACGGCACGCGCGACATGAATGTCGAGAATTACGGCAAGCTGATCCTGCAGGAAAGCGATACCACGGTCGGCGTGTTCAACCCCTTCGGCTTCCGCGAGGATTATGGCGGCCAGGACATGATCCCGATGGAGTACCAGGTCGGCGTGCGCAACAAGTGGCCGAAGTCCACCATCATGCTGGCCGGCGGCCTCACGCCGAACCAGGGCCTGAGCGTGACGCTTGATCGCCTGACGCAGTACGCCGAGCAATACAAGGTGTCCGGCCTCAAGCTCTATACCTTCGATTCCACCAAGAAAAAAGGCTGGTGGTTCGACGACGAGAAGCTCGCCTACCCGATGTGGGAAAAATGCCGCAAGCTCGGGATCAAGAACATCGGCTGCCACATGGGCATTCCCTTCGGCCAGTTCTACGCCCGCTATGCCCACGCAGAAGATTTCGACGCGGTGGCGGACGATTTCCTGGACCTGAACTTCATCGCCTACCACTCGGCCTGGCCGTATCATGCCGAGATCGCGGCATTGAAGGGCTTCAAGCCGCAGCGCAAGAATCTGTACTGCGAAATCGGATCGACCTTCGCCGCCACTGTCACCAGCCGTCCGCTCGAGTGCGCGCATGTGCTTGGAACCCTGTTGCGCGATCTGGGCCCGGATTATGTGTTGTGGGGCACGGACTCGCTGCTGTGGGGCAATCCGCAGTGGCAGATCGAGGCCTTCCGCAATTTCCAGATTCCCGATCAGCTGGTCGAGGGCCATGGTTATCCGAAGATCACCCCGGAAATCCGCCGCAAGGTCTTTGGCGAGAACGCGGCGCGCATCTGGAACATCGACAAGCAGGCAGCGATGACTGCGAAAGCGGAAATTCTCACCAACAAGACCGCCTTTACCTGATTCAGCGTTAAACTCCACAGGGCCGATTCCAAGCGGGATCGGCCCTTTTTGTTTCCGATCGGAGAACTGTCGTGCCCACTTACGAATACGCCTGTGATCCCTGTCTCATCCTTTACCAGACCCGGCATGGCATGAACGAGACCGGGCCGGCACAGTGCCAGAGTTGCAACGGCGCGCTGAGAAAAGTCATTTCGGCGCCGAGCCTGAATCTCAAGAATCACACCAGTCCCACGCAAGCCAAATATGCAAAGCTCTCGGAAAGCGACGAAATAGCCAAAGAGAAAGAATTGCAGAAGGTGTATCGCACCATCTGGGTACCACCAGAGGTCAAACACAGCCCCTGGGATCACGATCACTGACCCGGCGACACAGCCATGTTTTCAACTGACACGCTGGCAAGATTTGCTGTTGCGGCAGTTGTGAGTCTCGCGGCCCTGGCCGCGACCGGCAACTCGAATCTGCTCGACCCTGCCGTGCTTACCGCCGGCCCTTTCACCACCGGCGAAACCGGCGCCAATGCTTTCACGATTCCCTATGCCGGTTTGAACAAGGATCAGTCGCGGGTGTCTGCCGACGGACTGCTGCAGTTCAACGAGGAATGGGTGGTTGCTCCGGCGCGCGGCGTCTGGGGACTCGGCCCCACGTTCAACGAAGACCGGTGTATTCAATGTCACGTCAACAACGGGCGCGGCGTTGCTCCGGAGGCAGGCCAGGCCGCCGAGCGCGGCACGCTGGTTCGGCTGAGTGTTGCGGGCAAAACAAAGGAAGGCGGCCCGCTCCCGCATCCACACTACGGCGAGCAGTTGCAGAATCGCGGCATCGAGGGCCGCGTGCCCGCGGAGGGCAAGGCCGTATTCCAGTACGAAGAAAAAACCGTGGCCTTCGCCGACGGCGAAACGATCGCCCTGCGCAAGCCGCGTGTTGAGTTTCGCGACTTGCAGTTCGGCGACATCGGCGGCGAAACGATGTTGTCGGTGCGCGTTGCCCAACAGATGGTCGGCCTGGGCTTGCTCGAAGCCGTGCCGGAATCGGCGATTCTGGAAATCGCCAGAGCACAGGTGAACACCGGATTCGCCGGCCGGCCGAATTATGTCTGGGATGTCGAGGCCGACAAAAAAGTCCTCGGCCGCTTCGGCTGGAAAGCGAACCAGCCGAGCCTGCGCCAGCAGACCGCCGCCGCCTTTCACGGCGACATCGGCGCCACCACCTATCTGTTCACCGAGGAAAACTGCCCGGCAGTGCAGGAAAAATGTCTGGAGTTGCCTTCGGCGAGCAAATGCGGAGGGCAGGGCGGCTGCACCGGGAACGCTTTTCGTCCGGAGGTCGTCCCAAGCCGCCTGACCAACATCACGTTCTATCTGCAGACGCTGTCGGTGCCGGCACGCCGCAACACCTCCGAACCAGCGTTCAAGCGCGGCGAAGCATTGTTCGAAGCGGCGCAATGCAGTGCCTGCCATGTTCCGGAACTTCGCACCGGCGCAAAAACTTTTGTCCCGGTCGCGGACAATCTCGCCTTCCGTCCCTACACCGACCTTTTGCTGCACGACATGGGGGAAGAACTCGCCGACCACCGCCCGGATTTCGATGCAAGTGGGCGGGAGTGGCGCACCGCGCCGCTCTGGGGCATCGGCCTGATCGAAACAGTGAATGGCAAGGCGACCCTCCTGCACGACGGTCGCGCTCGCAACATCACCGAGGCGATTCTCTGGCATGGTGGCCAGGCGGAACCGGCGCGCGAGATTTTCCGGAATATGCCGAAGCCGGATCGGGAGGCGCTCGTCGTTTTTGCAAGTTCGCTGTGATTTGCGGGTTTCGGCCTGCGGCGTTCAACAGATCGGCGTCAGCTAGCGCCATGAGAAGCAAGAATTGACCGTCCGGTCCGCTTGCATGTCCAGTTCTGCGAGCCGATCGACTCCGAATGCAGCGTGTCTGGTTTGCCCACTTTTTAGTGACCGTCGATTACTCCGGAAATTGTGCAAGCTGAAGAATTTTTACAGACCCGGAAATTGTCGAGGTTGAGTTATTGGACGCCCGGTCAGGTTATTGGACATGTGGTGTCCTTTAAATCAAGTTAGCCATTCAAGCAGATATTCCGGAACCTAAAAGGCCATCGCACGGACGTGATGCTCACCCCGCTT
>JANNTE010000036.1:0-4306 GCA_031403365.1 Betaproteobacteria bacterium
TCGCGCGCCTTCGCGATGATGAAATTCTTGCTCCTTCTCGCATCCTTGTTCGGCCTTCCGGCTCTGGCCCAGGCGCCGGTCTCCGGTACAACGCCTGCTCCGGTGGTATCGGCAAAGTCGTATCTTCTGGTCGATTTTCAATGCCGCCAGGTTCTGGCGGCGCGCAACCCCGAGATGCGGGCGGAGCCGGCATCTTTGACCAAGCTGATGACCGCATATGTTGTTTTTGATGCCCTGCGTCAGAAGCGGATCACATTGGAGCAGCCGTTCGTTACGTCTGAAAAGGCGTGGCGTGCACCGGGAGCGCGCATGTTCCTGACCGCTGGCGAATCTGTATCCGTCGAAAAGCTGCTCAATGGCCTGATTGTGCAATCGGGCAACGACGCGGCGCTGACTCTGGCCGAGGGCGTGGCCGGGAGCGAAGACGCCTTTGTCGATAACATGAACCGCGAGGCAGCCCGGCTTGGACTGAAGAATTCGAATTTCGTCAACGCCACTGGTCTGACGCACCCGCAGCATTATTCCACCGCAACCGATCTGGCGGCACTGTCACGCGCGCTTGTCGAGGATTTTCCACAATATTTGCCGATGTACAAGCTGCGCGATTTTCAGCATAACGGCATCATGCAGTACAACCGCAACCGTCTGCTGGGACGCGACCCCTACGTCGATGGATTGAAAACCGGCCATACCGACAGTGCCGGATTCTGCATGGTTGCCACCGCGCTGCGCAATGACCGGCGTGTGATCGCGGTGGTTCTGGACGCCGTTTCCGAGACCACCCGCGCCATTGACGCGCAAAAACTGTTGAACTATGGCTTTGAAGCCTTCGATACGGTAAAACTCTACTCCGCCGGTCAGCCCATCCATGCGCTTCCGGTATGGAAAGGCAACAGCGAAACCCTGCCGGCCGGCCTTATGGCCGATTACTTCGTGACTTTGCCCAAAGGATTTTTTCAACGCCTCAAACCAACCGTCGCAAGCATGCAACCGCTGATGGCGCCGATCCGCGTGGGTGACCGTGTTGGCACGCTGCAACTGTCTTTCGCTGGCCGGCCGTTTGACGAAAAGCAGCTTGTCGCGCTCGAAAGCGTTGGCATGGCAGGGCTGCTGGTGCGTGCCTGGCATGGCCTGCGCCTGATGTATCGGGATTTTTCAGCGGCAGTGCCATGATTTATCTGAACGGTGAATTCATGCCCATCGAA
The DNA here is from genome assembly GCA_031403365.1 of Betaproteobacteria bacterium. Classification (GTDB taxonomy): domain Bacteria; phylum Pseudomonadota; class Gammaproteobacteria; order Burkholderiales; family JACQAP01; genus JACQAP01. Next base: position 1,206 of record JANNTE010000036.1, read on the forward strand.
CAGGCACGCATTCCGGTGCTCGATCGCGGCTTCATTTTCGGCGACGGGGTTTACGAGGTCATTCCGGTTTATTCGCGCCATCCGTTCCGACTTCCCGAGCACCTGCGGCGGCTGCAAGCGAGTCTGGACAGCATCAAGCTCGCCAATCCGCATGATGACGCAAGCTGGACGCATTTGATTGAACGTCTGGTGGAATTGAACGCGCCCGAGGACCAGTCGCTCTACATGCATATCACCCGCGGACCGGCGAAACGCGATCATGCCTTTCCCAAAATCATCACGCCGACGGTGTTCGTGATGAGCAACCCGCTGACCACACCTCCACCGGAACAAATCAGAACCGGCGTTGGTGCGATTACGGCGACGGACAATCGCTGGCTGCGCTGTGACATCAAGGCCATCGCGCTGCTGCCAAATGTGTTGTTGCGCCAGCAGGCGGTCGATGCCGGATGCGTGGAATCGATTTTGCTGCGCGACGGTTTCATGACCGAAGGCGCAGCCAGCAACATTTTCGTGGTCTGCGATGGCATCATGCTGGCGCCGCCCAAGGACCATCTGATGTTGCCGGGCATTACCTACGATGTTGTACTGGAACTCGCGCAGGCTGATGGGATTGCGCACGAAGTCCGGAAAGTTTCCGAAGCGCAACTGCGTGGCGCACAGGAGATCTGGATGACCTCATCCACCAAGGAAGTGCTGGCGATCACGAGGCTTGACGGCACGCCAGTCGGGACGGGAATGCCGGGCCCGATGTTCGCCCGAATGTACACGCTTTATCAGGATTACAAGAACCGGGTCATGCGTTCGGGTTGAACATGGCGCAGGAATCCCTCATCGCATACCCGACCGACTTCCCGCTCAAGATCATGGGCCGGCGCGAGCCCCGGCTGGTACAGACGATCGTAGACATCGTGCAACGTCACGCACCGGATTTTGATGCAGCCACGGTGGAAATGCGAACCAGCAAGAAGAACAGCTATCTGAGCGTAACCTGCACCGTGCGCGCCACTTCACGCGAGCAGCTCGATGCCTTGTATCGCGATCTGTGCGACCACCCGGCGGTGGTAATGGTTTTGTGAGCGACGGGCGCGAGGGGCAGGGGGCGAAGGGCGAGGCAGTTCACGCGGATGGCGCGGGCGCGCTGGTTATTCGCCGGCTGGGCTGCGCCGATTACGAGAAAACATGGCGCGAGATGCAGACCTTTACCGCTGGGCGTAACGCTGACACTGCGGATGAACTCTGGTATGTCGAGCATCCGCCCACCTATACCCTGGGCCTGGCAGCGAGGCCTGAGCATCTGCCGCGATCGGACATCGGTATTCCGGTGATCAAGACGGATCGCGGCGGGCAGATCACGTATCACGGACCGGGACAGATCGTGATTTACACACTGCTCGATCTGCGCCGGCGCAATCTGGGCGTGCGCACGCTGGTGCGAAAGCTCGAACAGGCAGTGATAGACTTGCTGCGTGATGTTGGCGTTGAAGCACGCAGGCGTGAGGATGCGCCGGGCGTTTACATCGCCGCCGCCAAGATAGCCGCACTCGGTTTGCGCGTGCGGGCGCAGGGTTGCTATCACGGACTGAGCCTGAACGCGGACATGGACTTGACGCCGTTCCAGGTAATCGACCCGTGCGGACACTCCGGCCTGGCAGTGACGCAATTGCGCGATCATGGCGTCAGTGATCCGGTGGATGTTACGGCCGGGAAACTGCTGCAAAAACTTTCAAAGAGAATTTGAGGCGTCGCCATGACCACCACAAAAATCGAGCGCCAGACCGGTCAGGAAAAAACCGCACGCAATCCGGTCAAAATTATTCCGGTCGTGCCGCTGAAAAAGCCGGACTGGATTCGCGTCAAGGCCGCCGGCAGTCCTCGTTTCTTCGAGATCAAGCAGGCCTTGCGCGAGCACAATCTGCATACCGTGTGCGAAGAGGCTTCCTGCCCCAACATCGGCGAATGCTTCGGCAAGGGCACGGCGACCTTCATGATCCTGGGCGATTTGTGCACGCGCCGCTGCCCGTTCTGTGCCGTGGCCCACGGCCGGCCGCTCGCACCGGATGCGCAAGAACCAGCCAATCTGGCGCAGACCATCGCCGCGATGAAGCTCAAATACGTGGTCATCACCAGTGTCGATCGCGACGATTTGCGCGACGGTGGCGCGCAGCATTTCGCCGATTGTATTGCCGCGATACGCTCACGCTCGCCGCAGACCCGGATCGAAGTGCTGGTGCCGGATTTTCGCGGCCGGCTCGAAATCGCGCTGGAAAAATTGTCCGCCAACCCGCCGGACGTAATGAACCACAACCTGGAAACCGTGCCGCGACTCTACAAGCAGGCGCGTCCGGGTGCCGACTACTTCAATTCACTGAAACTGCTGAAGGACTTCAAGGGAAGGTTTCCGGACATTGCGACAAAGTCCGGGCTGATGCTCGGGCTGGGCGAAACCGACGAGGAAATTCTACAAGTCATGCGCGATTTGCGCGACCACGACGTGGAAATGCTCACACTGGGCCAGTATCTGCAGCCAACGCAAGGCCACCTGCCGGTGCTGCGCTACGTCGAACCGGCGCGCTTCGGCCAATTCGAGCAGGAAGCACTCGCCATGGGTTTCAAGCATGCGGCATGCGGGCCGCTGGTGCGCTCCAGCTATCATGCCGACCAGCAGGCGCATCAGGCGGGAGTAAGTTGAAATCGCAGCCGCTCAGCCGCTTTTCATCAGTTCTTTTTCGATCATTTCGCCGAGTTTCCTGAAGTCGGGTTCCCCTTCGAAGCGTTTCACAATCTTGCCGCGCCGGTCCACAAGAAAAGTTGTCGGTGTGCCGCGTATGCCGCCGAAGGCTTGCACCGCCTGACCGGAAAGATCCAGCGTCACTCGAAACGGCAGCTTGTTCTGCTGAGCGTAGGCGAATACCCGGTCCGGCGGATCGTAGGCCATGGCCACAGCCACGAAGTCGAATCCACGCTCGCGATACTTTTCGTAGACTTTAACCATCTTTGGCATCTCGCTGACACATACCGCGCAGGACGTAGCCCAAAAATTAACCAGAACGACCTTGTCCTTAAGCGAAGACATGGTGAACCGGTCTCCAAGCACACCG
>JANNTE010000037.1:0-2386 GCA_031403365.1 Betaproteobacteria bacterium
TGCGGACCAGTTCGGGAATCTCGGGATCAACACTCGTTTAACAGTTCCCCCGAGCTTTTCGCAGTTTTCCACGCCCTTCGAAGCCTCCTGACGCCAAGACATCCCCCATGTGCCCTTAGTAGCTTGGTCCACATAAATTCAACGCTCTTCTCGATTGCGATCCCTCCGAAGAGAAACCGCCGTCGACAAAAAGCCAAGCCTTTCTGTGGTATCCACCTACTTATTCAGCACGCACGCTTGCATCGCGTACGTCTGAAAAGAGTAACGCTCGATCTTAAGTGTGTTCCAGTCCGATCGAAGCCCAGCCCATGGTGGAGCCAGGCCCTTCACGAAAACAAGAACAACGCTAAGAGCCTCGGAGAACAAATTGCGAGATCAATCCCCAGTGCAGTCGCTTACGCGGCCACCCCAGGTGATCGACCCGGTTTTTGTTCAAATACAAGATGCCACTCTTGCAACAACCAAATTGTCAAACATCGTCCGCGACTGATTTCCCGCAGGAAGAATGACCTCCCGCAGCAAAGCAACTCGCGTTCTGTCGGTGGACAGAGGCTGAATCCACACTCTGGTGAAGTCGGCCACTGGCCACGCGAAGGGCCCGGTTCCCCTCCCCCCGTTGACAGGACAAACAGCTGTCCGTCTCGAGCTGGCAACCAAACCGGAAACAGGCAATCTTACTGATCTTGCTGCCGCCGTCAAGTGCAAGCAAACCAGTGACTTCAAAACCAGGACGGAAGCAGTTCTACGTTGTCGTCTGGCTTACGGTTCGGGGCCGCCTGGCTTTGGGTTCGGGCCGCTGCTGCGACCAAACCGTTTTTGCCGTTCCATCATACTCCTGCGATTTTATCGAGCCTCGCGTCTTTCGCAAGGGCCCCAGTCCAATCGCTATTTTCCGGCCAGAAACACGCCTCTTGGGCCTCGCCGCAAAGGCCGTATTTCACCGGCCCAATGCCAATAAAAAGCGCCGCGAGCGCGGCGCTTTTTTCGAATCGTCTTTTAATCGGCAGCCGGCGGCCAGCTACTTGAGCCGGCCCTGCAATCGCATCCGGCCGGCCTCATCAACTGACCACTAACCACCGACCACTGACCACTACTACGCCTGGAACGAGCTGCCGCAGCCGCAGGTTTTCACCGCGTTGGGATTCTCGAACGTGAAGCCCCGCTTTTCCAGCCCGTCGTAGTAGTCGACGGTGGTGCCGTCCAGGTACAAGGCGCTCTTCTTGTCGACCACCACGGTCACGCCGTGATATTCGTATTTCGAGTCCAGCTTCTCGTCGAACTTGTCGTCGAAACGCAGGTCGTAGCTGAATCCGCTGCAGCCGCCGCCCACGACGCGAACCCGCAGCAGCGTTCCTTCGGTCGCCTTCTGGTCCTGCAGGACTTTCTTGACTTCGCCCGCGGCCCTTTCGCTCAATATAACGGCCATTTGTGCTCGCACTCCAATCTGGGGGTTATTGCTTTCCGCAAGGCCTGAGCCGCAACCGCTTTTTCGCAGCTCGGACTACCTAAATTATACGATCCGCAGGCACAAGAAAAGCCAGCTTGCCGGTTTTCGTCGTTTTAACTGGGTATATGATCTTCGCCCGCTTTTGAATATTGCCGCGACGGGGCCCAGGTTAAACCGCGCCACGCCTCACTGCCACGGGCCGTTTGTTTCGACTCTGCCTCGACTTACGCCATCCCGACTTACGCCATGCTGCTCAATTTCCGCAGTCGCCGTACCACCTGGGTCACGGCAGCAATCGCAGACTCAATATCGTCCGGCGTGTTGAACCTTCCCAACCCAAATCGCAGACTGCTTCGCGTGGCTTCGTCGCTCAGGCCTAAGGCCCGCAATACGTGGCTCGGCTCGGGATTGGCCGACGTGCAGGCGCTGCCCGAGCTGACGGCCACGCGCCCCATGTTCATCAGCAGCGCTTCGCCATCGACATAAGCGAAGCTGAGGTTCAAGTTGCCGGGGAGGCGGATAGTGGGGGTTGGGGGTTGGGGATTGGGGGCTGGAGAAGTCAAGGCCGGAGGCCGGAGGCCGGAGGCTGGAGGAATAGAGGTGGAGTTGGAAATCGGAGCGTGGTTGCTAGTCGAGGTCGTGTTGCTGTTCTCTTTCCCAAGGCGCCCACCCTCGGCCTCCCCGAAGGCGACATGCGATCCCTCGCCGGTCACCGTCGTCGTGTAGCAGTCCTTCCAGCCACCACGCGGGACGTTGCAGCCAGTCTTGGTTCATCAGATTGAGGAAAGACGTGATCATTATCTCCGCTCCACTGGTCGATTTGCCGGTCAATCGTGTGTGAGGCGTGCGGAATTCCTCGGGTTCACCGTCCACCTGCGAGGTTTTGGGTTCGACTCCAATGAACACGATCCGGTTGCGAAAATAGTCCGGGGTTTGCGC
>JANNTE010000038.1:0-5039 GCA_031403365.1 Betaproteobacteria bacterium
AGGGCAAGCAGCGCCTGGTGATCACCGACCCGGACGCGGTTGCCCATGAGTACCTGATCCCGAAGGACAAGCATGTGATGGCGCACGACGGTCAGGTGGTCAACAAGGGCGAAGTCATCGTCGATGGCCCGGCCGATCCGCACGACATCCTGCGTCTGCTGGGCGTCGAGGCGCTGGCGCGTTACATCACCGACGAAGTGCAGGACGTCTATCGGTTGCAGGGCGTCAAAATCAATGACAAGCACATCGAAGTCATCGTGCGGCAGATGTTGCGTCGCGTGCAGATCGTTGATATCGGCGACTCCGAATTCATTATCGGCGAGCAGATCGAACGTTCCGAAGTGCTGCAAGTCAACGACGAACTCGTCGCCGCCGGCAAAAAACCGGCGCTCTACGAATACATGTTGCTTGGCATTACGAAGGCTTCACTGTCCACCGATTCGTTCATTTCCGCGGCTTCTTTCCAGGAAACCACGCGCGTGCTGACCGAAGCCGCGATCATGGGCAAGAAGGACGATCTGCGGGGATTGAAGGAGAACGTCATCGTTGGCCGGTTGATACCAGCCGGCACCGGTCTGGCCTACCACAAGAATCGCCGCATCCGCGGCCAGGTGGATCAGTTCGGCGGCGCGGGCCTGCTCGACGAACCGGCCGTGGTGGAAGCGGCGGGAGACGAGCAGGTTGCTTGACACTGTAGGGGCCGCCGCATAAACTCCGCAGTCTTTTTATCCGCCGTTCCGGCGGCAATCTCGGAATAGCGGGGCGCGCAGCAAACACAAGGGACGGCGGTAACGCCGTCCCGGGTTTTTTAGGACCGTAAATAAATGCCGACAATCAATCAGTTAGTTCGAAAACCTCGCACTTCCCCGAAAATGAAGAGCAAGGTTCCTGCTCTGGCGCGCTCACCGCAAAAGCGCGGTGTGTGTACGCGGGTGTACACCACGACGCCGAAGAAACCGAACTCTGCCCTGCGCAAAGTAGCCAAGGTGCGTCTGACCAACGGCTTCGAAGTCATCAGTTACATCGGTGGCGAAGGGCACAACCTGCAGGAACACTCGGTGGTATTGATTCGCGGCGGACGAGTGAAGGATCTGCCCGGTGTGCGCTACCACATGGTGCGCGGAAGTCTGGATACCCAGGGCGTGAAAGACCGCAAGCAGAGCCGCTCCAAGTACGGCGCCAAGAAGCCGAAAGCCGCCTGATTCGAGCGTAACAATCTGAACAGCTGAGGACATATGCCACGACGCAGAGAAGTACCCAAGCGCGAGACGCTTCCGGATCCGAAATACAGCAGCCAGGAGTTGGCCAAGTTCGTCAACGTTTTGATGACGCGCGGCAAGAAGTCGGTCGCCGAGCGGATTGTCTATGGCGCAATGGACCAGATCAGCAAGAAATCCGGCAAGGATCCGCTTGAGGTATTCAGCCTGGCGCTGAACAACGTGCGTCCGATGGTTGAAGTCAAGAGCCGTCGTGTTGGCGGTGCGAACTATCAGGTGCCGGTTGAAGTGCGCTCGGTGCGCCGCAATGCGCTGGCGATGCGCTGGTTGCGCGATGCCGCGCGCAAGCGCGCCGAGAAGTCCATGGACATGCGGCTGGCGAGCGAATTGTCCGAAGCCGCTGAAGGTCGCGGCGGTGCCATGAAAAAACGCGAGGAAGTGCACCGCATGGCGGAAGCCAACAAGGCATTTGCCCATTACCGCTTCTAATCAGCGAGTCACCCCATAACCGATCATGTCACGCGTAACGCCCATCGAACGCTACCGGAATATCGGGATTAGTGCGCACATCGATGCGGGTAAAACCACGACCACAGAACGCATCTTGTTCTATACCGGCGTGTCGCACAGAATCGGCGAAGTGCATGACGGTACTGCCGTAATGGACTGGATGGAGCAGGAGCGCGAACGCGGCATAACGATCACGTCCGCCGCCACGACATGTTTCTGGAACGGCATGGACGGCAGCCAGGCCCAGCATCGCATCAACATAATTGACACTCCGGGGCACGTCGATTTCACCATTGAAGTGGAGTGTTCCATGCGCGTGCTTGACGGCGCCTGCATGGTGTATGACGCGGTGGCGGGCGTTCAGCCGCAATCGGAGACCGTATGGCGTCAGGCCAATAAATATAACGTACCGCGCCTTGCGTTCATCAACAAGATGGACCGCCAGGGTGCCGATTTTTTCAAGTGCTACGACCACATCAGAACTCGCTTGAATGGTAATCCGATACCGATCCAGTTGCCGATCGGCTCTGAGGAGAAGTTCGAAGGTCTGGTGGATCTGGTCAAAATGAAGGCTGTCTACTGGGATGCTGCTTCCCAGGGCATGAAGTACGAAGAGCGGGAAATTCCTGCGGGTCTGCTGGCGGAGTGCAGAAAGTGGCGCGAGAAAATGGTCGAAGCGGCCGCGGAAGCCAACGATGAGCTGATGAGCCGGTTCCTCGAGGGGCGCGATCTGTCGATCGAGGACATCAAGGAAGGCTTGCGCATTCGCGTCATCAGAAACGAAGTGGTGCCAATGTTGTGCGGCTCGGCATTCAAGAACAAGGGTGTCCAGGCGATGCTCGACGCGGTGATCGATTACATGCCTTCGCCGCTAGACATAGCGCCCGTTGCAGGCAAGACCGCCCGCGGCGAGACGGTGACACGTAACGCCGCCGACGACGAACCGTTCGCGGCGCTGGCATTCAAGACCATGGCCGACCCTTACGCTGGTCAACTGACCTTCATTCGCGTTTATTCCGGCGTGCTCGATTCCGGAGATACGGTTTGCAACCCGGTGCGCGCGCGCAAGGAACCTGTCGGCCGCCTGCTGCAAATGCATGCCAATCAGCGCGAAGAAATCAGACAAGTGCGCGCCGGCGACATCGCCGCCGTGGTCGGCCTCAAAGAAGCGTCGACTGGCGACACATTGTGTCATCCGGACAATATCATCAAGCTCGACCGTATGATTTTTCCGGAGCCGGTTATTTCGCAGGCCGTGGAACCGCGAACCAGGGCCGATCAGGAAAAAATGGGCATCGCGCTTAACTGCCTGACGCAGGAAGATCCGTCGTTTCGGGTGCACACGGATGAAGAATCCGGCCAGACCATCATTTCCGGCATGGGCGAATTGCATCTGGAGATCATTGTCGATCGCTTGAAGCGCGAGTTCAGCGTGGATGCCAATGTCGGCAAACCACAAGTGGCTTACCGGGAAGCGATCAGGAAGTCCGTTGAAGTCGAAGGCAAGTTCATTAAGCAGTCCGGCGATCGTGGTCAGTACGGGCACGTATGGCTCAGAGTCGAGCCGAACGCGACCGGCAAGGGATACGAATTCATTGATGCGATCAAGAGTGGCACCGTGCCGCGTGAATATATTCCGGCGGTGGACAAGGGTTTGCAGGAAACGCTGGCAAACGGCGTGCTGGCCGGCTTCCCGGTCATCGACCTCAGGGTAACCCTGATTGACGGCTCCTACCACGATGTGGATTCGAATGAGAACGCCTTCAGGATGGCTGCCGCGATGGCCCTAAAGGATGGCATGCGCAAGGCGAACCCGATCTTGCTGGAGCCGATGATGTCGGTGGAGGTGGCAACTCCCGATAACTTCGTGGGCAAGGTCATCGGCGATCTTTCGTCGCGTCGCGGCATGATTCAGGGGCAGGAAGAAGTCGCCGGTACGATGCTGATCAGGGCCGAGGTGCCACTGGCGGAAATGTTCGGTTATTTGACGTCACTACGTTCGGCAACTCAGGGGCGCGCGACGTATACCATGGAATTTAAGCGTTACGCGGAAGCTCCGAAGTTGGTCGCGGATGCTGTGATCAACAGGAAAGCTGCGTAAAAGCAGGAAGGGACAAGCGAGATGGCAAAGGGAAAGTTTGAACGCACGAAGCCGCACGTGAACGTAGGGACGATAGGTCACGTGGACCATGGCAAGACCACGCTGACGGCGGCGATCACGCACGTGATGTCGAAGAAGTACGGTGGCGAGGCCAAGAACTACGACCAGATTGATGCGGCGCCGGAAGAAAAGGCGCGTGGCATCACCATCAACACCGCCCACGTCGAATACGAGACCGCGAAGCGCCACTACGCCCACGTAGACTGCCCGGGACACGCCGACTACATCAAGAACATGATCACCGGTGCGGCGCAGATGGACGGCGCCATTCTGGTGGTTTCGGCTGCCGACGGCCCGATGCCGCAGACGCGCGAACACATCCTGTTGGCCCGCCAGGTCGGCGTGCCCTACATCATCGTGTTCATGAACAAGGCCGACATGGTTGACGACAAGGAACTGCTTGAACTCGTCGAAATGGAAGTCCGCGAACTGCTCTCCAAATACGAATTTCCCGGCGACAAGACCCCGATCATCATCGGCAGCGCCTTGAAAGCCCTCGAAGGCGACAAAGGCGAACTGGGCGAACAGGCCATCTTCAAGCTGGCCGAAGCCCTGGACTCCTACATCCCCCAGCCCAAGCGTGCCCTGGACGGCCCGTTTCTGCTGCCGGTCGAAGACGTCTTCTCCATCTCCGGACGCGGCACGGTGGTGACCGGGCGCGTTGAGCGCGGCATCGTCAAAGTGGGCGACGAACTCGAGATCGTGGGCCTCAAAGCCACCCTCAAGACGGTGTGCACCGGCATTGAAATGTTCCGAAAGCTGCTCGACCAGGGTCAGGCGGGCGACAACGTGGGCGTGCTGCTGCGGGGTACCAAGCGCGAAGAAGTCGAACGCGGCCAGGTGCTGGCCAAGCCCGGCTCGATCAACCCGCACACCAAATTCACCGCCGAAGTCTACGTGCTGTCCAAGGAAGAGGGCGGGCGTCACACCCCGTTCTTCAATGGTTACCGGCCGCAGTTTTACTTCCGTACCACCGACGTGACCGGCTCGGTGGAGTTGCCCGCCGGCACCGAGATGGTGATGCCGGGCGATAACATCGGCATCACGGTGCAGTTGATACAGCCCATCGCGATGGAAGAAGGCCTGCGCTTTGCCATTCGCGAAGGTGGTCGTACCGTGGGCGCCGGTGTCGTCGCCAAAATACTGGAGTA
>JANNTE010000039.1:0-18819 GCA_031403365.1 Betaproteobacteria bacterium
GGTAGACTTCTTGAAAAAACAGTCGGGCTGATGCCAATGTGTATTGGAAGCGACGCGAACATTTCTCGTAGGCGGGTGGTGAGCGTAGCGAGCCCCCCCCCGGCAGCCTTAGCTCGGGTTAATTTTTCACCCCAGCGTGCAAAATCACACTCTTAAGCTCGAACTGGAACTGGGTTCGCCGACGCCATTCAGTACGCACTTCAGATACTTGACCTGGGGCAAGGGATTGGCGTAGCAAGGCGCGGTCTCGACAAATCCGAGTGCGCGATAAAGTGCCTGGGCCCGCGTCATGCTTGAGAGCGTATCGAGCAGCATAGTCCGGTATCCGAGATCCCTCGCGGCGTGAATCGCTGCGAGTGCGAGCGCGCGGCCAACTCCGATGCCGTACGGGCAGCCGTACGGACGTAAAGCCGCTTCATCTCGCATTCGCTCGCGGAAAATCGTCTGACCCCGACGCAGCCGGCGGCTTCTCCTCCATGATGTAACATCCCCAACCACCCCGCAGGCGCGGCGCACATGGTCTCGAGATTTTTCAGTTCGGACGAAAAGCCCTGAAAGCAAAGATCGACGCCGAGTTCGCCTGCGTACTCGCGGAACAAATCGCGAGCGGCCTCAAAACTGACTGGCTCTTGCGCGGAGGTGATGCCCGGCATCATCGGTAGACTTGCAAGCCGCCAACTCCACGTTGCCGGACCGATGCCTACTGCACCTGCTGAATGCCGGCAAGCAGCCAGCCGCCACGGCCTTTGACTGGCTTACTCAGATTCCACACTTCCGTGAATGGCGCCAGCGCATTCTGGCCATCTTCGCGCAGCGAACCGGAGAAACGCACGCCGGCAAGATATTCCGTCGAGCCGGTTTCGATGCCAAGCAAGACGGCATCGAGGTCCATGATGTCGGTCTTGCCGCCTTTAGCCTGGTCTTCGTCGAGTTGCAATTTTATTTCCGCAAACACTTCGGGGGTAGTGAACTCGCGGATGTCGGCCAGGTTTTTCTCATCCGAGGCAGCCTGCATGCGGATGAACTGAACCTTTGCAACACGCAGAAATCCTGCTGTGTCGAAATCCGCCGGCACACCCCAGGGTGAATCCGCGGCGGAAACTGAGGGTGTGATTAGGGGCGCGGCGGCGGATCCCGGGAGCGGCGTGCCGAGTACGCTCATCTGACCTGAATGTGCCGTTTGTGGCTTGGCGGTGGCGAATCCCGGTTGCAGGGGTCGTGCGCCAGCGAGCGCCGGCGTACTGCGGCGAAGCATGCGCCAGACGAACACTCCCGCCGTCACCGCTAACCCGATCAGCAGCGCATTACCCAGCAGTTGCGCCATCGCCTCACCGAGACCCAGATGCGACATCAGCGCGGCAATGCCCAGACCGGCAGCCAGCCCGGTGAGCGGTCCCATCCAGCGATTACCGGTCGGCTGCGCAGCGGCAGGCGGAGTTGAGGCGGGCGCCGTGGCCGCCTGCCTGGCCGGTGGCGCAGCCTGCTGCTGGTTGACCGTGGAAGACTGCTTGCCGAAAGACCTGCCGCCGCTCAAGCGCCGTGCGTCAGCATCGGGCGCCATCAACATTAACGTGAAGCTGGCTGCGGTGAGCAATGCCGCCAATGTGACGCTCAGGGGCCGTACGATGCGAAAAGCGGTCATCTGAATTTACCGTGAACACGCGATGAAGGAAGCCTTGAACCTTGGGGCACTGATGCAATGATACAACCCCGGTCAATGAAGCTCCAAACAACTCTTGAATCGAAACCGTCACGCGCTGATTGCCTGGGTTTTGCCGCCACCTCCTGACGCCACTACAATTCGACCGGCTCAATCCAGTTGTGCAACGCCATGCCACCGTCGACAATGACCGTGGTGCCGGTGACATAGGCGGAAAACCGTTCAACCAGCAGCGCCAGCGCCATGCCTGCGACTTCATCCGGCGTTCCGAGCCGGCGCAGGCTGGTGCAGCGAACCAGCCGCTCGATGCCCGCTCCGCTTGCATCGAAGCCGCCGCCGGGAATGGCACCCGGGGCAATGGCATTGACGCGAATAGCGTGCGGGCCCAATGCCCGCGCCAGTTCCTTCATCACCATGGTCTGCCCCGCCTTCGCGGCGCTGTAGTGGGGCAGATTGCGCGGAGAATCCGCATGCAGCGAGGTGATGAACAGCATGCGCCCGCGCACCCCATCGGCCATCATGCGCCGGCCGATTTCCCGGGCCAGCAAAAATCCGGATCGCACGTTTACCGCCAGCATGCGATCCCAGGTTTCGACGCTGACATCGAGTATGTTGTCCGCCTCCAGACGGCGCGGACTCGCAGCATGAACAAAAACAGACGGCGTACCGAATTTTTCAACGCTGAGTTTTAGGAGGGTATCGGCGCCAACTTCAGTGGCCAGATCGGCGGCAAGAAAATTTGCGTCACAACCCTCCTTGCGCAACGCCGCCGCTGTTTCCTCGCCGCGCGGCAGATCGATGTCGCTCAACAGGACACGCGCACCTTCTCGGGCCAGCGCGATGGCGATACCGCGACCGATGCCCGAGGCTGCGCCGGTCACCAGGGCCGTGTCCTGCGCGAGCAGTTTGCCTCCCACTGGATTCTCCCTGGCCCCCTATAAGCCGGCCGCCAGTTCCAGCGTGAGTTGCGCGGCCGGTATCTCTTGGCATCCCCTCGCATTCTGGCCTGCCCAGAGCGGGGAAAAATCCCCCGCGCCATTGGCCTCGGCTTTTGCGCGCAATGGAGCCATGGCGCCAGTGGCCAGTGGAAACACCGGCGCGGCGCTGTTGATCGGGCCCATCTCCCGCATCACCTTGTTCATGATGCCGCGTGCTGGCCGGCCGGTGAACAGATTGGTCAGCGCCGTATGGTGTGCCGCTTCGCTCTTTAGCGCGTGGCGATGCACCGGCGTGATGGTCGCTTCCGGGCAGAGCAGATAAGCGGTGCCAACTTGCACGCCGGCTGCGCCCATTGCCATGGCGGCAGCGACGCCCTTCGCATCGGCAATGCCTCCGGCGGCGATGACCGGGATATTTACCGCGTGCAGAATCTGCGGCAACAACGCGAAAGTGCCGATCTGCGTGGTGAGATCATCGGAAAGAAACATTCCACGATGCCCGCCCGCCTCCAGGCCTTGGGCAATGATCACATCGACGCCTCGCGCTTGCAGCCAGCGCGCTTCTGCGACGGTGGTTGCGGAGCAGAATATCTTCGAGCGCCAGGTTTTCAACCGCGCCAGCAGATCGGCCGGTGGCAGGCCGAAGTGAAAGCTGACCACCGCGGGTTGCGCCTGCTCCAGCACGTCGGCGAATTCCGCGCTGAACGGTGCGCGGCCCGGCCCGGCGGGAATGGACGCGGGATCGATACCGTATTGCTTGTAGTAAGGCGCAAGCTTGTCGCGCCAGACCGATTCGCGCGCGGCATCGGCAACCGGTGGCCGGTGGCAGAAGAAATTGACGTTGAAGGGTTTGCTCGTTCCCGCCTTCATAATTTCCAATTCCTTGCGCAAGCCCTCTGCGGTGAGCATGGCGCAAGGCAGCGAACCCAGAGCGCCGGCATTAGACACTGCGATTGCCATGGCGCTCGCCTGCGCGCCGGCCATCGGCGCCTGAATGATCGGCAGTTCGATGCCGAGAAGGTCTGTCAGTTTGGTCATTTGCAATCTCCCCAAAGAGTACGATTTCGATCCAGTTTAACCGATGCCCTGCAAAGCTCATCGGGTAACTGGCATGATGCGGGCAGGACAATTCGGGGGGGCAAGATGAACAAGCCGGTTGCAATCGTAGTCGGTGTCGGCGCAGCGCTAGGCTTGGGCGGAGCATTGTGCCGCCGCTTCGCGGCCGAGGGATATCACGTCATCGTCGCGGGCAGAACGCTCGACAAGGTCAACCAGGTCGTGGCGGGCATCGCGGCAAAAGGCGGGAGCGCGGAGCCGGTGCAAATGGACACCACGCTCGAGCCGGATGTCATCGGCCTGTTTGATCGCGCTTTCGCACCGCGTGCCGGTCGTGGCGCGGTCGATCTCGTCGTCTATAACGCCGGCAACAATCAAATGCTCGATTTTCGCGAATTGAGTGCGCAAAGTTTCGAGGATTTCTGGCGTATCGGCTGCTTTGGCGGTTTTCTGGTCGGGCGCGAAGCCGCGCGTCGGCTGGCGCCCTTGGGGCGCGGCACCATCTTGTTCACCGGCGCTTCCGGCAGCCTGCGCGGCAAACCGGGATTCGCCCACTTCGCCGCCGCCAAGGCGGGTCTGCGCATGATTTCGCAGAGCATGGCGCGCGAGTTCGGTCCGCTTGGGCTGCATGTCGCGCATGTCGTGATCGACGGCGGCATCAACGGCGAACGCCTGCGCACCCGACGCCCGGAAATGGTCAAGGAGCGCGGTGAAGATGGTCTACTGGGAATTGATGCGATTGCCGACACCTACTGGCATATTCATCGCCAACCGCCCACCGCGTGGGCGCAGGAAATCGACCTGCGGCCGTACAAGGAAGCGTTCTAAGATTATCGCACCGCCGCGGCTTTGCCCGTCGCCATCTCCTTCGCCTCACCCAGCCGCTCGCGGACTTGCGCAATCAACTCGATCGAGCGCAGGCGCGCGGCCTGGTCGTGCAGATGCGCGGTGATCATCAGTTCATCGGGCCGCAACTCGGCGAGAAACGACGTGAGTGCCGCTTCGATGGTGGCAGGCGATCCGACGAAGGAAACCGCCAGCGCGCGCTCGACCATGGTCTTTTCCGGGACAGACCAGATGGCGTCCATGCTATCGACTGGCGGGGGCACCTGACTGGCCATGCCGCGCCTGAGATTCAGAAAAGACTGTTGCTGCGAGGTGAATTGGCGCCGCGCCTCGGCGTCCGTGTCGGCCGCCAGCACATTGGCGCCGAGCATGGCGTAGGGCCGGGCGAGTTGTTTCGAGGGTTGGAAGCGGGCGCGATAAATCTCGAAGGCCTGGCGCAGCATGTCCGGCGCGAAATGCGAGGCGAAGGCGAATGGCAGCCCGAGCATGGCGGCCAGTTGCGCGCTGTAAAGGCTGGAACCGAGCAGCCAGATCGGCACTTCCAGTCCCGCGCCGGGCACCGCGCGGATCGGCTGGCTGGGTTCGGCTGGTGAGAAAAAATATTGCAGTTCCTGCACGTCCTGCGGGAATTGTTCGGCACTCTCGTGCGCATCGCGTCTTAACGCGCGCGACGTCATCATGTCGGTGCCGGGCGCACGGCCCAGGCCCAGATCGATGCGATCCGGGAACAAGGAGGCCAGCGTGCCGAACTGCTCGGCGATGACCAGCGGCGAATGATTCGGCAGCATGATGCCGCCGGAACCCACGCGAATGGTTTTCGTGCCGCCGGCAACATGGGCGATGACGATGGACGTCGCCGCGCTGGCGATGCCCGGCATGTTGTGGTGCTCGGCGAGCCAGTAGCGCCGGTAGCCCAGGCCCTCCGCGTGCTGCGCCAGTTCGAGTGTGTTGCGCAATGCGACCGCTGCGCTGGCACCCTGGGGGATGGGCGAGAGATCGAGTATGGAAAAGGGGATCATGGACGCAAGGCTATCAGTTTTATGAAGGCATCTGTTCGCGAGACCATGAATTCGCCGATCGGCAGGCTTTAGAATGACACTGGCCTGTGCGTGCCGGAAGCGACAAGAACTCAAACTGCATTGGAGGAAACCATGAAAGTCAGAAACATCGAAACGCTATCCTGCGACGCAGGCTGGCGAAATTACCACTTCGTGAAGCTGACCACCGATACCGGGGTCGTTGGCTGGAGCGAATTCGACGAGGGGTTCGGCGCCCCCGGCGTGGGCACGGTAATCGAGAAGATGTCAGTTCGCGTGATCGGGCAGGATGTCAGTGAGCATGAACGCATTTATGCCGACCTGTATTGCGCCACGCGCCCGGCTTCCGGTGGCATCGTCGCGCTGGCCATGGGAGCGATCGAAAATGCGCTGCTTGATGCCAAGGCCAGGGGCCTGGGCGTGCCAGTCTACGAGCTACTGGGCGGCAAGATTCGCGACCGTATTCGCGTGTACTGGTCGCATTGCGCGACCTGGCGCATCAATCAACCGGCCTGGTACAAACCGGCGATCACGGACCTGGCCGGGGTCAAGGCGCTCGGGCGCGAAGTGCGCGAGAAGGGATTTACGGCGCTCAAGACCAACATTTTCACCTACGACGCGAACCAGAAGAACGCGCGCGGCTGGCGGCCCGGCTTCGGCGTACCCTTCGAGACCGGCCTCAATACCGAACGAAACGTGCTGCGCGATCTTGTCATGCACCTGGAGGCGCTACGCGAAGGCGCGGGCCCGGATGTGGACATTCTGCTCGATCTGAATTTCAACGCCAAGACCGAAGGCTACCTGAAGATCCTGCGCGCGATCGCCGATCTCGACATATTCTGGGTGGAAATCGATTCCTTCGTGCCGGAAGCGCTGGGTTATATCCGTCGGCAGAGCCCGCACCCAGTCAGCTCCTGCGAAACGCTGCTCGGTCTGCGCGAATTCATGCCCTACTTCCGAGAACAAGCCATGGACGTGGCCATTGTCGATACGCCCTGGAACGGTGTGTGGCAGTCGATGAAAATCGCGGCGGTGGCCGAAGCGCACGAAGTCAATGTCGCGCCGCATAACTTTTACGGCCACTTGTGCACGATGATGAACGCGCACTTTGCGGCAGCGGTGCCGAACCTGCGCATCATGGAAACCGACATCGATCGCATCGCCTGGGATCATGAGCTGTTCGACCACGTCCCGGAATTTGTCGATGGGCATCTGGTCATGCCCAACCGCCCGGGTTGGGGCATTGTGCCGAACGAAGATGCCATCCGCGCGCACCCGCCCAAGGGCGGGCAGGGACTGCTCAACACGGGCAAAAAAGACTAGGCGCGAAGGCGAACGATGCGGTGAATGGCTGAGGGACGAGGGACGGGGGATCGTTACCGCAACTCGTCCTTCCCCCTGCTCGAATCAATGCTTACGTTCAGCCTTCTTCAGCTTCTTGGCTTCTTTTTTTTCTTTCGGCGTCTTGGTCGGCGGCTTCTTGGTGCTTTTCTTGGCGTCCTGGCTCTTGCTCATGAAAACCTCTCCGTCGTTGAATTGAATTTCTCCCGTCGCCGATTCCCATCGTGGACGATAATGGCCGTGTCCAGTTTCCGGTATGAAGAGCATCGACTGGCACATGGTAATCCAAGCGACTATCGGCTGTGAAGCCCGATCAAGGTCAACGCGGCACACCGACCAGCAGGCTTGCTGCACCTGGTTCTGCCACATCGGGTTCCTGGTGGGTCGGAGCGGCACGGATGAATCGGACGATTTCCTCGCGCCTTGCCATCGCATCCTTGTAGCCCAGTGCAATCAGCGCCCGGCAAAAAGGGCGCTCGAACAGCAGGTAACTCACCAGCGTGGAGCCGCCTCGTCGTGTGGCACCAATTGCGCGCATCAGGAAACTGATTGCGCGCGGCAACGAGTGGCCATGCTGGGCGGCGATTTTGTCGATTTCCGCGCTCGGCGAGATGACGAGAATATCCACTTCGCGCAAAGTCAGATTGTGCCGTGCGCGCTGGTCAGCCGGGATAATGCGAACCGTATTGTTGATACGCTGCATGCGCTCGATATCCAGTTCCAATCCGTCGAGAAAGATGCTGTTTAGCGCATGACCCGCGATTTGCGCGAGGGTCGGGTAACTGTATGCCTTTTCCCGATCGGGTTGCACGGCACCGGCTCTTTGCCCCACTCCGATCACCAGAACGCGCTCGGCACCTAAATGCAGCGCCGGGCTGATCGGTGCCACCTGACGCATGGAGCCATCTCCGAAAAACTCGCGATGGATCTTTACCGCCGGGAAAATGAACGGCAATGCGCTCGATGCCATCAGGTGGTCGCGCTGGATCACCGAGGCGACGCCGACCCGCCGTGCCCGTTTCCAGCCTTCCGCGTCTGGCGCAGCCTGAAAGAAACTAACCGACTGGCCCGAGCTATATCCCGACACGGTCACCGAGAGCGCATACAGCGCTCCGCTTTCGATGCTGCGCCCGATTCCATCGAAATCCAGGTACTTCGCGAGCAGACGGGCGAGCGGCGAATTATCCAGCAGCGACACCGGGTTGTTCCTGCCCATGCCTCCCATGCCGAGGGCCAGCAACCATCTGATTCCCTGTCCGAATACCCCTATGAAATCTGACCGGTAGACATGCTCCACGTGGAAATTCTTCCAAACCTGCATCAGACGGCCGACCGCGCGATGAAAGTTTGACGCGTCAGCCGCCAATGCCGCGGCATTGATGGCGCCCGCTGAAGTACCGCAGATGATGGGAAAAGGATTGGCCCCGCCGCGTGGAACCAGTTCCGCGATTGCCTGCAATACGCCAACCTGATACGCGGCACGCGCCCCGCCTCCGGTCAGGATCAAACCGACTCTGGGTGCGGAGGCTTTGCGGTTGTCCGACATCAGGGCCGCCGAACCAAGCCGACCCTGTTACGGTGGTTACTGCGGCTTCGGTTCCGCGCGTGCCGCTTCAATGTCCGGCTGAACAAGTTCGAGCGCATCGCGCAAGGTGTCTTCGGCGAGATCGTTGAGGGCATGAGCAAGAATATCGGCAACCGCGTAGGTTTCTTCAGGCAGCGACTCGCTGTCGAGGTTGGCGACAAACACCGCCGCCGCACCAGTGGCGCGCAGAATCGACTGCCGTTCGCTCATCAGCATCTCAATTTCCGCGCGCAACATCGAAATTTCCTGCGCGTGTTGGTCGTTGCTCATATGATTCCCCGCTGAATGTATATAAAGCCATGATGCCACAAGGCTTTTCGCAGGGCCAGCAATCTCGTCGCAAGTCCGGAATTAATGCAATCGGATGACGCTGGCAGCCGGTGCCGCGATGACAGGTAAGTTGAGCGACAGCATCTGGTGGCCGATCACGGTAATGGATCCCTTTATGCGGTTGTTACCGGTATCACTGAACTCAAATTCGTAAGTGCGCTGGAATCCCCTGTTGCCTTCGCCATCTCGTCCCAGGCGCATGCGCCGCATGGCAACAGTCCAGTCGAGCAATTGCACGCCTTCGGCTTCGCAGGCTTTGCGGGCACCGTCGAGCGCGAAGTCGCGGGCGCGCAGGCTGTCCCACCAGAACCAGGCTGCGGCGACAAAAATCAGGAGGGCGGAGAGTTCCATGTTCCAGGGGGCGAGAGGCGAGCTAAGTCTAGCCAATTGATTCCGATTAACAAGAATTTTCTGCTTGAAGCGGCAGGTCTTGCCGTGTTTTTTACTCTCGTCCCTGACCTCTGGTCCCTCGTCCCTGATTCCCAGGCCATCAACCAATTCCCACCTTTACCAGCGTCGGCGACAGAACACGCACCGCCTCTTGCGGCGCCATGCCGACCAGATAGCCGCGCTTGCCGCCATTGATGTAGATCATCGGCAAATCGAGAATCGTTTGTTCCATGTAGACCGGCATTTTCTTGCGCGTGCCGAAGGGGGACGTCCCGCCGACCACGTAACCGGAATGGCGGTTCGCCGTATCGGGATTGCAGGGGACAATGGTCTTGGCGCCAATAATTTTGGCCAGTTCCCTGGTGGACACTTTCAGATCGCCGTGCATGAGCACGATCAGCGGATGCTTTGCATCATCTTCCATGACCAGGGGTTTCACCACGGCATGTTCCGGCACGCCGAGTTCGCGCGCCGAAACCTCGGTGCCACCCTTCTCTTCATACTCGTAGGGATGACTGGTGAAATCGACTTGAAGCGCACGCAGTTCGCGCACCGCCGCAGTAACCGGTGCCTTGTCCTTGCTCATCGACCCGCCGCGAGTATCTGATACAGGCTGTACAACATGCCCGCCGTGGCGCCCCAGATGTTGCGTTCGCCGTAGGGCATTGAATAGTAGTGGCGCGTGCGCCCGTCGCGCACGTCGGTATGCCGCCGGTGATTGGCCGGATCAAGAAAAAACTCGAGTGGTACCTCGAAGATTTCGGCCACTTCAAACGCATCGAGTTTGAGTATGAATGGCGGCTCGACCCATCCGACGACCGGAGTCACGCGAAACCCGGTGGGAATATCGTAATCCGGCAGCCGTCCAATAATCTGAACTTGGGAACCGGGCAAGCCGGTTTCTTCCTCGGCTTCCCGCAGGGCGGTGGCAACGCGGTCCACATCGCCCACATCGACCCGCCCGCCGGGAAAGCTGATCTGACCGGCATGGTCATGCAGGTGCGCTGTGCGTTGAGTGAACATCAGCGTCGGCCCGCCGGGCTGATTCACGACCGGCACCAGCACGGCCGCGGGCACCGGCACCCGCCCGGGTGGATGGACATAGCGGGGAACCCCGGCGTCGGCCGCCAGATCCGTCTGGCGCTCCAACTGCTCGGCTAGCCAGTGACGGGAAAAAGGCGCGGACTTCAAGGACATTCCAGGCGGCAAGGCAACTTTTCAATCACGGGCGTATTCTAACGCTGCGTCGGGATACAATTCCTCAGCGCGACTGCGGGTGGCAGATCATCCGTCGGCTGCGTCTGGGGAAAATGCAGTCCCGACCCCAACCATCACCTCAAAAGGAGACACCCTTGAAACTTCGCCCCTTGTTAGCAGCAGCCCTGTTCGCGCTGAGCGGCAGCGCTTTCGCCGCGCACTGCCCGATGGATATGAAAAAAATCGATGAAGCATTGGCCAAGAAGCCAAGCCTCTCGGAAGCAAAGATGTCAGAAGTCAAGAAATGGCGCGCCGAAGGTGAGGCACTCCACAAGTCCGGCAAGCACGCGGAATCGGTCGAAGTTCTCGGCAAGGCAATGAAGGCCCTGGACATCAATCCGTGACGATTTGCCTTCGCCCCGTTGCGCGCCCTGCGCAACGGGGTTTTTGTCCGGCGCGCGCCTTCGCATGGTTCGCTGTGACCTGCGTGATGACCGCTGGTGCCGTGCCGCTGACCGTCCGTGCTGACTGCCAGCAACAGTTGCAGCAACTCGCCGACGAAATGTCGGGAGTCCATTTGACCGAAATGCAGAAACAGACTTTCGCGGGACTGGTCGAAAGCGCCCGCCGTCATTGCTGGGTTCACCGTGAAAAGCCGGCGGCGGAACTCATCGTCAAGGCGCGCCAGGCTGCCGGTCTCAAACCTTCAGGCCTGGAGTTCGACTGGGAAACCGTGCCGCTGGAATCACTGGAACGGCGCTAGCGCGTCGAGTTCCGGCGGTCGAGCGCAAGGCATTTCCTGCCAAACCGGAAGCGCCCGCCCGAATGCCCCCGATTGCGGATCACCGCATGCTGGCGCAGATGCGGAATTTCTGGTTGCGATTCATGCCAACGCGATCACCGGATCGCCCAGCCTGATCTGCCCGCTCTCGATGATGCGGCAGACGATCCCGCCGTGTCCGCGCATGGCGTTGTAGCCTCCGGCACCCAGCACTTCTTCCATGCGCGAACACGGATCGCAAGTTCCCGTGCCCTCCAGAACGGCCTCCCCGGCGCGAAACCGGCGGTCGCGCAGCGCATGCAGGTTGATACCAGATATCAGCAGATTGCGGCGCAACGTGTCAGCGCGCAATTCGATCGTACCGAGAATCCTCGCCACCGCATCGAGGTGTTCGGCCTGGATCAATGTCACCTGACGCTTGCCATTGTTCTTCGATTGGTAGTGGTCGCCCGCAAGACCGAACCCGGCAATCGCCTCGACCTGCGCCTGTGACTCCAGCGGCGCCCGGCGCCGAGCCCGGACCCCGATCCATTCCACTTTCCCCGCCCGCGGAAACCGACTCATCAGCTTTGCCAGGTCGCCATCGGGATTCACGTGATTCTTCCGACCATGTTCTCTGGCTTCACCCACTGGTCAAACTGTTGCTCAGTGACATAGCCCAGCGCCACTGCGGCCTGTTTCAGCGTCGAGCCCTCCTGGTGTGCCTTCTTCGCAATCTCGGCGGCCCGGTCGTAGCCGATGTGGGGATTCAACGCGGTCACCAGCATCAGTGACTGCGCAAGCATCTGCCCGATTCTTTCCCGGTCCGGTTCGATTCCCAAAGCGCAGTTGTCGTTGAAACTCGTCACGCCGTCAGCAAGCAGGCGCACGCTTTGCAGGAAATTGTGGATGATCATCGGCTTGAACACATTGAGCTCGAAATTCCCCATGGCGCCGCCGATGTTGATCGCGACGTCGTTGCCAAGCACCTGGCAGCACAGCATGGTCAGGGCTTCGCACTGCGTTGGGTTGACCTTTCCCGGCATGATGGAGCTGCCCGGCTCGTTTTCCGGAATGCGCAGTTCGCCAATGCCGCTGCGCGGACCGGAAGCCAGCCAGCGGATGTCATTGGCTATTTTCATCAGTGAAGCCGCCAGCGTCTTCAGCGCGCCGTGCGCGTGCACCAGTGCATCGTTGGCGGCAAGCGCCTCGAAGCTGTTGCGCGCGGAGATAAAGGGCAGTGCCATGGTGCTGGACAGCTCCCGCGCCACGCGCGCGCCAAACTCCGGATGAGTATTAAGCCCGGTACCCACAGCCGTTGCTCCGATTGCCAGCTCGCACAAATGCGCGGTCGAACCCCGTACATGGGCGACACCGTGCTCGAGCTGAGAAACGTAGCCTGAGAATTCCTGGCCCAGCGTGAGCGGTGTGGCATCCTGCAGGTGAGTACGGCCGATTTTGATGATATCGTCAAATGCCCGGGATTTTGCGGACAGCGTATCGCGCAGCGTCTGCAGCGCCGGCACCAGTTTCCCGGTCAGCGCGCTGACGCTCGCCACGTGCATGGCCGTGGGAAACACGTCGTTGGACGACTGACCTTTATTCACATCATCGTTCGGATGCAGCAGACGCTGGTCGCCGCGGCCGCCGCCGAGCAGTTCGGAACCGCGGTTGGCCAGCACCTCGTTCAGGTTCATGTTGGTCTGGGTGCCGGAACCCGTCTGCCAGACCGCCAGGGGGAACTCCTGGTCGTGCTGGCCGGCAATGATCTCCTCTGCCGCCGCGACTATGGCGCGCGCCTTTCTCCCGTCCAGCAGGCCCAGTTCGGAATTGACCATCGCACAGGCGCGCTTGACTCGCGCAAGAGCCTGGATCAACTCGGGCGGCATGCGCTCCGTGGAAATTCGGAAATTGAGCAAACTGCGCTGGGTCTGCGCACCCCACAGATGGTTCACCGGAACCTCCAGAGCGCCGATGCTGTCGCGCTCCAGTCGTGTGTCCACTGTTTTCATGCGCGCCCCCGGTCGATGCCTGGTCTATCGTCCCAAATCGGCGAGCGGATGCTCATCAGCAGTCCACGGACTGCCGAAAAATCCCTCCACCCAGTCCGGCGTCACTTCGGCAAGCGTGGGTGGTTGCCAGCGCGGGCGTTGATCCTTGTCGATCAGCAACGCGCGTATGCCCTCGGCGAAATCGGGGCGGCGGGCGCAGTGCAGGGCGGCGACGAACTCCATGCGAAAAACGTCCGCGAGCGACAAGTGCTTTGCGCGGCGCTGCAATTCGAAACTCAGCGCGGCAGTGCCGGGCGAGCCCGCAGCAAGGGTCGCCCCCGCGCGAGTGAGCCAGGCGTCTTCAGTTTTCAGTCCGGTGATGGCGGCAACTATTTCCTGAACATCGTCCTGGGCGCAAAGCGCATTGATAAGATCAAAATTCTGGCGCAGCGGGCCGTCTGGCAACGGCGGATCGGCAATGCCGCGCAGCAAGCGGCCGAGCAACCGATGATTGTCGCCGGACCGCGCCGTCCAGGGCTGAGACAACAAAGCCTCGAACAACTGCGGTTTGCGCGATTGCTCGACGCAGTAGTCCGCCAGTTTGACGAACAGCGCATCGGCGGTCTGCAGTCTCGCGCCGGTCAACGCCAGGTACAGTCCGGTGGCACCGGGCATGCGGCTCAACAGCCAGCTCCCCCCGACATCGGCAAACAAACCGATGGTGATCTCCGGCATCGCCAGACGCGATTCGCGGGTCACCACGCGATGGCTCGCGCCGGCCATCAAGCCCACGCCACCGCCCATGACGATGCCGTGCCCCCAGCACAACACCGGTTTGGGACAGGTGTGGATCGCATAGTCGAGGCGGTATTCGCGGCCGAAAAACCCGGCGGCATAGGCATTGCCCCGAATGTCATCGCGTTGCGCCGAGACATGATGCGCGCGCATGGTTTCGTAGACTTTGTGCAGGTTCGCGCCAGCGGAAAATGCCTTCTCACCCGCGCCTTCCAGCACCACCAGAACCAGGCCCGGATCAGCGGCCCATTTGACCATCTGCGCGGCCAGCAAGTCGATCATCTCCAATGACAGCGCATTCAGAGATCGCTCGGCGTTGAGCCGGGCAATCCCGATTCGCGCGCCATTTGCCGCGCGACGCTCTTCGAACGTCACTGGCTGGGCACTGGTTTCATTCATGTCATTCCAATTTCGAAGTTTGCGAAAGACAATCTCAACGCTCTTGCATTACGTCCTGTGCGGTTGACTCGTACTACCTTTGCGAGGCCGCATCCACCGAGGCCAGCGCGGCCATATTCACCAGCCGCCGCACCGTGGCAGTCGGCGTCAGGATATGCACGGGTTTTGCCGCGCCAAGCAGGATTGGGCCGACCGTGATGCCCTCGCCCGAAATGGTCTTGACGAGATTGAAGGTAATGTTTGCTGCGTCGAGCGTGGGCATGATCAGCAGATTGGCTTCGCCTTTGAGTCGTGAATTCGGAAAGATGCGCGAGCGAATAGTCT
Organism: Betaproteobacteria bacterium; assembly: GCA_031403365.1. Classification (GTDB taxonomy): domain Bacteria; phylum Pseudomonadota; class Gammaproteobacteria; order Burkholderiales; family JACQAP01; genus JACQAP01. The sequence continues at coordinate 14,650 of JANNTE010000039.1, forward strand.
CATCAAGAGCCGCATCGCCATGCATTTCCCCTTCGACCTCCAATTGTGGCGCGCGCTGATCCAGCAGTTCGCGCGCCCGGCTCATTTTCAGGGCCGACGGGCTGCGCGAACTGCCGAAATTGGAGTGCGACAGAAGAGCAATCTTCGGCGTGATCCCGAAGCGCTGAATCTCTTCCGCCGCCATCATGGTGATTTCGGCAATCTGCTCGGAGCTGGGGTCCAGATTGACGTAGGTGTCGCAGATGAACAGGGTGCGGTTGGGCAATATCAGCATGTTCATCGCCGCGAACTGGTTGACTCCCTTGCGCAGGCCGATAACGTTGGCAATGTAGTCGACGTGCAACGAAAACTGCGCGGTGGCGCCGCATAACATCGCGTCCGCGTCGCCGCGCCGGACCATCAACGCACCAATGAGCGTGGTGCGCCGGGTTACTTCGCGTTTGGCATAATCCACGGAGATGCCCTTGCGCTCGACCAGCGCGTGGTACTCCTGCCAGTAATCGCGAAAACGCGGATCGGAGTTCGGATTGACGATCTCGAAATCTTTTCCCGGGCGAATGCGCAGGCCGAATTTTTCCATGCGCGGAATCAGCACTTCCGGACGGGCGACCAGTATCGGCTTGGCGACGCCCTCGTCCACGATGATCTGTACCGCGCGAAGCACGCGCTCATCCTCTCCCTCGCAGAACACAACGCGCGTCGGATTCTTCTTCGCCGCGCTGAATACCGGACGCATGATCAGGCCGGAGTGATAGACAAATTGCGCAAGCTGCTCCCGATAGGCAGCGAAGTCTTCAATGGGCCGGGTCGCGACGCCGCTTTCCATGGCCGCTTTCGCCACCGCCGGCGCTATTTTTTCAATCAATCGCGGATCGAACGGTCGCGGGATAAGATATTCCGGACCAAAGCTCAATTCCTGCTCCCCATAGGCCAGCGCGACCACGTCGGACTGCTCGGCCTGCGCGAGTTCGGCGATCGCGCGCACCGCGGCGAGTTTCATCTCCTCCGTAATGGTCGTGGCACCGACATCGAGAGCGCCGCGGAAGATGAATGGAAAACACAACACATTGTTTACCTGATTCGGGAAGTCGGAGCGGCCGGTAGCCAGAATCGCGTCGGGACGCGCCGCCTTGGCAACATCCGGCAGGATTTCCGGTTCCGGATTGGCCAGTGCGAGAATCAGCGGCCTCGGGCCCATTTGCTTGAGCATTTCCGGCTTGAGCACTCGCGCGGCGGAAAGTCCCAGAAAAATATCGGCGTCCGGAAGAATGTCGTTCAACGACCGGGCTTTGGTTTCCTTTGCATAGCGCGCCTTGTTGTCGTCCATTTCCTCCTGGCGTCCGCGGTACACGACGCCCTTGATGTCGGATACCCAGATGTTCTCCATCGACAGGCCCAGGCTCACCAGAAGATCGAGGCAGGCCAGGGCCGCGGCGCCCGCCCCTGAGCACACCAGCTTTACCTTGCCGATGTCCTTGCCGACAACCTTGAGGCCGTTGAGAACGGCCGCGCCGACGATGATCGCGGTGCCGTGCTGATCGTCATGGAACACCGGGATTTTCATGCGCCTGCGCAGCTGCTTCTCGATGTAGAAGCATTCCGGCGCCTTGATGTCTTCCAGGTTGATGCCGCCGAAGGTGGGCTCAAGACTGGCAATGATCTCCACCAGCTTGTCCGGGTCGCGCTCATCGATTTCGATGTCGAATACATCAATGCCGGCGAATTTCTTGAACAAGACGCCCTTGCCCTCCATCACCGGTTTGCTGGCCAGCGGACCGATGGGGCCCAGACCGAGTACGGCGGTGCCGTTGGTGATGACCCCGATAAGATTCCCGCGCGCCGTATACAAGCGGGCCGTCGCCGGATCGCGCACGATTTCCTCGCAGGCCGCCGCGACGCCGGGCGAATACGCCAGCGCCAGATCGCGCTGACTGAGCAGCGCCTTGGTCGGGACAACCGAAATTTTTCCCGGCGTTGGCAGGCGGTGATAGTCAAGTGCGCTCTTGCGCAGCAGCTCGTCCATGCGGTCTCCGTGTCGATGATCAAGGGCGATTATACGCAGGCGCTGTTTGATCCGGCGGGTTTGCCGGAATACGCGGAATGTTTGTCGCGCACCGGACTTTTTGTTAAGGTTCCGGGCGGTTGTGCCTGCGATTGACGCCGATGTACGGCAACCAGCTTCGCGAGCCGGCCCGCAACTCAACTGGCGCACATGAACTTACCGAATCCCGGCTTACGCACCGATCTCTATCCCGACATTGCGCCACTGCGCTGCGATCATCTCAGGCTGGATCAGCGCCATGAGATGTATTGGGAAGAATCCGGCAATCCAAACGGAGAACCGGTCGTTTTCCTGCATGGCGGACCGGGCGCGGGCGCGAGTCCGGCGCATCGGAGATTTTTCGATCCGGCACATTATCGCATCGTTATATTTGATCAACGTGGCGCGGGACGTTCGCGTCCGCACGGAGATCTGACCGATAACACGACACCGCATCTGATCGCCGACATGGAGGCCCTGCGCAACCATCTCGACATCGAAAAATGGATTGTTTTCGGCGGCTCGTGGGGGAGCACGCTCGCGCTTGCCTACGCCCAGATGCACGCTCAGCGTTGCTCGGCGCTGGTGTTGCGAGGAATTTTTCTGTGCCAAAACTCGAAATTGACTGGTTTCTCTATGGCATGCGTTTCATCCAGCCCGAGACCTGGCGCCGGTTCGCGCACTTTTTGCCGGAACCTGAGCGTGCGGACCTGCTTTCGGCATACTCGATGCGGTTGAACGATCCCGATCCAGATATACACATGCCGGCCGCCCATCACTGGAGCACCTACGAAGGCGCCTGCTCGACGCTGCTGCCCAATGCCTCCACGCTGGCGCATTTTTCCGAAGATCTGGTCGCGCTCGGGCTTGCGCGCATTGAAGCGCACTATTTCAAGAACCGCATTTTTCTTCCCGAAAACTCCCTGCTCGACAACGCCTGGAAACTACATTCGGTACCGGGATTCATTGTGCAGGGGCGCTATGATCTGGTCTGTCCGATCGTGTCCGCCGACGATCTGCACCAGGCATGGCCACAAGCCGAGTACATCATCGTTCCTGACGCCGGTCATTCTGCCTGGGAAGCAGGCATCTCCGCACAACTGGTGGCAATTATGGAAAGGCTCAAGAACAGCGGCTAGAAATGGCGGGATTGAGACCGCTTTGCTTTCCCGTCACGACATTTAGGTCTTTTACGAAACCAACGGAGTTCCCATGAACGATCAAGTCGAATCAATCAGTAATTTCAAAGCCATTGCAATTGACTTGGCGGTCAAATTCGGCCCCAAGGTGCTGGTGGCGATTATCATCATGGCGGTCGGCTACTACGTTGGCCGCTGGGTTGGCAGGGTGATGGGGCGTGGTCTGCGCAATTTCGATCTCGAACCGCCAGTGCGCGATCTGCTGGTCCGCGTCGTGCGCATTCTGGTGCTGGGCATGTTCGCCATCATGGCGCTGCAGAACCTGGGTGTGGAACTCCTGCCTCTGATTGCCGGTATCGGGGTCGCCGGCGCCGGCATCGCGCTGGCCATGCAGGGCGTGCTGGGCAACATGGTTGCCGGCCTGACGATCATTTTCACGCGGCCATTTCGGGTTGGCGAATACATTTCCATCGTCGGCGTTGAAGGCAAAGTCGAAAATATCGCGCTGTTCAGCACCACGCTTACGCACGCCGATTTGTCCCGCGTCATGATTCCAAACCGCAAGATCGTCGGTGAAATCCTGCACAACTACGGAAAAATCCGCCAGCTCAATATCGTTGTCGGCGTGGCCTACAGCACCGATCTGAACAAGGCACTCGCGCTCATCCGGGAGATTCTGCAGGGCAATGCGAAGGTACTGAAGGAGCCAGCACCGGGACTGAGCATCAGCGTGCTTGCCGATTCATCGGTCAACATATCCGTGAATCCGTGGGTCAATGTGCCCGACTTCGGAGCCGCTGGCAGCGAAATCAACAAGGCCCTGGTCGAGACCTTTCGCAGCAGCGGCATTGACATTCCCTTTCCGCAGCGCGAAATCCGGATGCTGGGCGGCGGCACCTGATTCCAATTGCGTTTCATAAGTACATTAATGTCGCAACTATTCGGCGTGGACGAAAATTCCCACATCTTCCCTCACCCCTGCCCCTCTCC
>JANNTE010000040.1:0-5862 GCA_031403365.1 Betaproteobacteria bacterium
CATCAAGCGACACCAACAAGATCGGCAGGTATGCGAGACGTACGGTTCTTGTTCGCGCCCCCCCCCGGGCTTGGATAACGGCTTGTAAAACAGAAATGGCTCTTGGCCTGACCTGAATGATCAAGCCTGACAGGAAAGCAACCTTTGCGTTCCAGGCCGGCGGTATTTGCCTGGCGATTGGACTACTGCTTGTCGGTGCAGGCATCCATGTCGCGGTATCCGGGTCGACCGACGCCAGCCGCCTCGAACAAGTAGGGCAGGTCGTTACAGGCACGGTCATTGCGAAGGCGGGAAGTGGCCGGAGATACGTCAAAATCACCTATCGTTTTACGACACCGACAGGTGAGACAATCACGGGCAAAGCGGATGTCTGGGACGCGACCTGGCTGCGTGTACAACAAAACCGGCAGCTTCGTGTGACCTATGTTCCGGATGATCCGGAGATACACCGTGTAGAGGGGCAAAGGCCTTTTGGAGGACCGGCGATTGTGGTCTGGGAGATTCTGGGTGTATTCGTCGGGGCCATGGGCGCGCTCTTGGTCGGGATTGGATTCTCTCGTCGTCGTGGTACCAAGCGCCACCGGCGATGAAACCAGGTGGCGGGATTTGACTGCATTTCCAATGCTGCTACGATCGCGCTAAGCCCGAGCCGCGAGCGGAAGACGTCGTATTGCATCACCGAGGATGCCAACCGGCAGTTGAAGAAACACAGGCGGCTCGCCGATTTCCAGCTCGACGAACGCCCCGGTGTAATTGGGGTCGTAGTTGACTTGCACCAGCACCACATCTCCCTTTTGGAAGAAGCCGGGCGCATCAAATGTTCTGGCGTTGCCGATCGCGGTCCAGGGAATCTGCACATTAGGAAAGAACAACCCGAGGATCGGGATCCTGGAAAACAGCATCGACAGGTAAAGCGCTTCCGCCGACGTGCCGACGCGTAGCGTGCTGATGAACCCCATCTTGCTGCGCTCATAGCCGGAATCGTCCATCCGCACTGGCGCCATGTATGCCGTGGGGCATGAGCGCCAGGCGCCATTGAACGGTGCGCTTTGCCGGAAACGCTTCGCCAGCATGCTCCAACCCGTCTGCGCCATGAGGTAGAAAATCAGCAACGGTATGGCGAGTGCAAAGCCGATCGCAAACGCGACATAGACCGCCCTCGGCGCGTCTGTCCTGTCCAGGACAAACACCACGAGCGGTGCCCCCAGAGCCAGCGGAATAATAAATTTGGCATTCCGGTTCCGCGCTGCGCCGTTGTTGCGCCGATGCGTCTGCGATGACGGGTCCGGTTCGCTGCGGCGTTTGGGTGGCGGCAAGTCAACGCTGGTCGTATCCGTCACCGAGGCCTGTTTTCGCGCGACGCTGATCAGGCCGGCACCGACGGCCGCGAACAATATGCCGGCGCTGAAGAACACAAGCACTACCCACCATTCCTGACGCGGCCCATCATGCGGGCGGTTGATGCGCGGGTGGCCGGTGGCGTACTCGATGCGGATAGCGCTCCCCGGCACGAGGGTTTCCCAGTCATGAACCTGCACGTCACCTTCGCCTTCCATCGCTCGTCCGTCACCCGTTGCAAAACGATAGCTCACCAGATGACGAACGCTTTTGTTGATCCGATGCTTGCGCTTGTCCAACACGGTGCCACCGGTGACACCGCTCGCAACCGCGTACTGACGTTGCTCCCAGGCGCTGTTGACGCTGTACGCTGCCAGGCCGATGCCGGCAATGGCGAATACCGCTCCGACAAGAATCAGCGGTGAGAGCTTGCGCAGCATGCGATTTCTCGCGTCGGATCACTTCATGGTGATGGGCTGAGTTACAGTCAGGGTCTTCTTTGAGTTTGCATCTCTTAGGACGAAGCGGACGTGGTACTCGCCGGGCGGCACGCCGCTCAGCTTCACATCGAGATTCAGAAAGATATCCTGGACCGGGCTTTTGGTTGGCAACCGGAAGGATGCGAACTTGTCCTGGCTCGCCACGACTTGACCGGCTTTGGTCAGAACCTGAAGATCGACGTCGAACGCAGGCTCATAGGTGCCGGCGGCGGTGCGTGGGTTAGTCAGATTCTTCGGTTCCATGTAGAAATTTTGGACTTCGCCGCTGCGGAAAACCGTGTTCGCGCGCGCAGCATAGTCTCCGAAGTACTGGGCGGGCCGGGTCACGAGCAGAAACGGCTTTGCGCTCAATGGCGCCTCGACGCGCACTTTCTCGAGGGCCTGCTCCAGCGCGTCGATGCTCGCCGCATGATCACCGCCTTTTTGCGCCGTCCCCGCGCGGGTGAGCAGGGCATCGATATCCACCGCTTGCGCCGACCGTGGTGTCAGGGAAAAAGCGCACCCACTTGCAAGCAAGATCAAGAGTAACGCATCCCACGTCAAGTTTGCCGCTTGTCTCGAGTTATTCATCATCTCAACCTCCTGGTGAACCGGCCTTAGTAGTTGCAGAAACTCAAGCCTTTGCATGCTCTGCCTAGGCACGCGCGAGCCCCCATGCCATGCGTACACATGCGTACCCGACCGCACCTGCTACGATCAGTTTCACCGGCATCGGCGCCAGCACGAATACCACTGCGAACACGCCGAAGAAGATCAGCAGTCCGCCACACACGGCGCAGAGTCTGCGCCGCCACAAGGATGTTCGCAACACGGCGCCGCTGGCAAAGGCAGCTTTGAGTTGCGCGAACGAAAATTCGTCATCGCCCTGCGCGCCGGCAGCGTGACCAAACAGGCGATAAGAAGACGCGCGCCAGGCTTGAGGCCCGGCAAAGGAATCGCGCATGCCGCGCTGGTGCTTCTCGACCTCGCCATGACCCATCGGCGAGCCGTCCTGCATGAGCAGCGACAGAACCGAGCCGAGCAGCAGGAAAACGCCAAATCCGGCCGCACCGCCGGTGATGGCGAGCAGCATCGGTTCGTTGGCCAGCATCCAGACATTGAGCGGCTTCAGGCCCGGCAGGAGTTCGGCGATCACCGCCGCGCAAAACACCAGCACCAGCACCGTTGCGATCTGGTAAAGCATTTTCAGGACACTCTTCATTTCGTGTTCGCGTACTGGTCCACCCAGACGCTGATCCCCGGGTCCGCCTCGTCGTAGCGGACCAGACCGGTCATGCCCGGCTCCAGGCTGTTGGCTTCGGCCGGGCTGAGTAATCCGGTCTCGCTTTCGTGCACCACTCCTTTCGCGTCCGTGAAGCGGAAGCGCATTCTCGCCATCTGCACGCGATTGATCGCGATACCGCTATCGACGATCTCCAGCACCTCCGCGCGCGCCTCCGTTCCGCTGCGGTACACCCGCAGCCTACCGAGCGCGCGCGGGAGGCGCGACACGCCGAGAGACCAGCCTATGGGCAAAAAGACCGCAGCCATGACCACGAGCCCGGCGATGCTTATTTTTTCAGCCAGGCCACTACCGCGAGGGCGCGCACCCTCGCCTGGAAGCACGGCGAGTTCGAACTGGCTGCCGGGCATGCGCGCCTCCCAGCTGTCCACACCCACCTCTTCCGCCCCCTCCTGCGGTTGTACGCCATCGACGCTATAGCGATATCGAATCCGGTAGCGCGTCTTGGGATTGTCCTTGCGGTCGGCGGGAATAAAGTCACGCTCCATCACCGTGGCTGGAACGATAATCGCCTCGCGCGCGTAGCGCAGTTCGATCCAGACCAGATTCGCGGCGATGATCGGCATTGAGATTCCAGCACAGAAGACCACCAGCCCCACCCAAATCTCGATTTCGCGTTTGAGCGCGGCGAGCGGCGAGGGTACGCGTGGCGCGTTCATCGCTCCTTCGTCCATGCGCTGCGGCCCGGTTTCAAAGGATCGAAATGCACTGTCACCCGGTCACCGGAATGCCAGCGCTCGGCATCTTCCTTCTGCATCGTCGGGCTGCGGCCGTCATGCTCGATACCCGCATGGTCGCGATAGCGATAGAGCACCACCCATTGCCGAACCCGGTTCACCATGTAGCCGGTTGGGGTGACCTCGGTTACTTCTGCCTGGACCGGAAACCCGTGCTCGCGCAACCGGCGGCCGAAGCGCGCAGCGGAGACAGCCTTGAGCACGACGAATCCTCCGAGCAGCGCAAGTATGATCCCTGCGCCACAGAAAATAGCCGGCATTACCCATTGGGTAACCCGTCCATCGATGCGATGCGTGCGCGGCGAGTCGGGCAGGTAAGTGACATCAATCGCCTCGCGCTCACGCAGCGCTTCCCATGCTGCAGAAGAAACCAGGGCATCGTTACGCACCGTCTTGCCGGCGGCGGTGGTAAACCGGTACTGGACGCGAAACGACCGATGCCGATCTTCGGAGCCATCACTCCAGCTCTTACTCAGCACTATACCTACAGCCGGTTGCCCACCGCTTTTCAGGCGCGACTCCAGCGTCAGTTCGTACCAGGCGAAGAAAGCACCGAGCAGCAAGAACGGTATGCCCACCCCCAGCCATATGCCACCGAACCAGAACCAGAAGTTGCGGGGATTGATCGGTGAGCGATTGTTATGGTCCTGCATGCCGGAGTCTGCCTTGGGCTTGGGCTAGCGCGGCGACGGTTTCGGTCGGGCCCTGGGAGACCCACCGATCTCCTTGATGCGCGCAAGTTCCGCAAGAACACGCTGGAAAGCCGCAAGAGCCCGCGCCTCCTTATTAAAACCCGCCGCCATGAAATTTTCACCCTCCCGCGCGACTCCAGACGCTTCGTCGTTAAGCGCATCGGCGTTTGCCCGCTGGGAGTGGTATACCTCAAGCCATTTCCGGTACTCGGCTTTTTCCCGCTCAAGTGCTTCCTGGTCGCAAGCGGTGTAGTAAGGAGCCGCCGTATCGCACACGGCACCGGGGAAAGGGGCGGCTTTTTCCAGTGTCTCACAGGCCTGTTTACGCTCGGGCTCGTTGAGCTTCGCCAGTTCGCCCGCACAGTTTCTCAAAGCGCCATTCCATTTGCCGTTCACGTCAATCAAGGAGTTGCAACAGATGATGTGTTGCGCCTCGGCAGGAAAAGAAAACGCCAACATGCACACGGCGATCATTGCCATCGCGGCGAGCGCGTTGATCTGTGAAGGCAAAATGGTATGGCGTGAACCGACCATACGAGAAGCGCTAACCGGCTGACACATGACGCGATCCCTCAGAATCCAGTAGGACATGATTGCCCCCTCGCCGCAATGTGAATCCGTTTCGATCCCGTACATCGATACCGCAGGATTAGTCGTCGAATCTATTCCCCATGCATCGTCAAGTCAACTTCGTTTGCATCCACATCCTGAAAGGTGCCATCGGATCAAATGCGGGCTCGGCGTCTTGTAGATGGCGGTGGCCGCCGAGCTCGGAAAAAACGAATTCGAGCGCAAGTATCTGACCCCCACCGCGTTCGTGATCGACCGCGACGGTATCGTGCGCAGCCGCACGCCCGGCGCGAAGCAGCCCCACTTCTACGCCAAGAAAGTGTTGCCGCTGCCGCGGAACTAGTGGCAACTAATCCGATCCGGGACAAAGGAACCCGAAGAAAAATCCCGCTCCATACCCTGGGCAACCTGCGCAAGGTTTATTGGCACGCAAGCACCTTCGGATCGACAACTCCTAGACTCGCGCCACCGCGCCAGTGGCTCTCTCTGGCGCGATTTCAATGACCCGCGTCCATCCGTAACGATCGGGTGCGCGTGCGTACTGAATGTCGGTCAGGCTCTTGTAGAGGTGGCGCGCCACCGGTCCTGCCTCCCCGGACGCAAAGGTGTAATCGCGTCCGTGAAAGCCGAGGCGGCCGATCGGCGCGATGACGGCGCCGGTACCCATGGCAAAAGCTTCGGAAATCTTTCCGACAGCATTTAGCCGCGAGCCCATGTCCTTGATGCGGTCCTGGCTGTCGCGG
>JANNTE010000041.1:0-2105 GCA_031403365.1 Betaproteobacteria bacterium
AGTAGTCGGTGTCGATCGGCGGGCGCTTGGCTGCATAAGGGTGGTCGATGTCCGCCAGCTTTTCCGCAGTGACGGGATTCTTCACGATCTGGCGGATCTTGGCCTTGAGAAAATCCGAAGCGGTCTTGTTCGCCTCGTTGCTGGTCACGAGGTCGTGGAAAGTGGCGCGAAAACGCAGTCCGCCGGTCTCCCAGGCCTGCTCGTAGGCGGCTTCGCGTTCCCCGGGCGAAACCTCCAGCGCCCGGCGATCGGAGATGCGGAACGGATGGCCGTTTGGAGTTGAGCGCGTGATCTCGCGAATCTCTTCGATATTGTTCTTGATGTAGCGTTTGAACTCCGGGCTCAGGGGACCATTGCGCGCGGGGACGCTGTAGTTCGCGGTGCGCTGAAACACCGTCAAATGGGCGGCACTTTCCGCGATGACCGGCGCTGCCTGTATGCCGGTGGAACCGGTGCCAATCAGCCCGACCCGCTTGCCGGCAAAATCCACGCCCTCATGCGGCCACTGTCCGGTGTGATACCAGCGTCCTTCGAAGCTGTCGAGGCCGGGGAGGTTCGGGACATTGGCGCTGGACAGGCAGCCCACCGCGGTAATCAGGTAATGCGCGGCATATTTCTCGCCCGCTGCGGTGGTGATGCGCCAGAGATTGGCCGCTTCGTCGTAATGCGCGGCCGCCACGCGGGTATTGAAAATGATGTCGCGCCTCAGATCGAAGCGTTCGGCGACATGGCTGAGATAGCGCAGGATTTCCGGCGGTCCGGGATATTTTTCCGACCATTCCCACTCGCGCATCAGTTCATCGGAGAACGCGTAGCAATAGGAGTGGCTTTCCGAATCGCAGCGCGCGCCGGGGTAGCGGTTCCAGTACCAGGTGCCGCCGATGTCCGCGCCGGCCTCCAGCACCTTGACCGACAAGCCGAGCCGGTCGCGCAGACAAAGAAGTTGATACAGCCCGGAAAACCCGGCGCCGATCACCAGCGCATCGAGAACAGACGGCTGGCCGCCGTCAAGGCTTGAAGTTTCTTTAGTGTTTTGCATTGCTACCCAGGTTACATCGGCTGAAAAGGACCGTCAGGCAAACTGCTTGGCCAGTTTAAGGCTCTGCCCCTGATAGTTCGAGTGAATGCCCTGCCCGTAGAGCATCTCGGGTCGATCGGCCATGCGCTCATAGCGCAGCCAGCCGACCGTCTGCCCGTGTTCCAGCAGAAAAGGCACCTCGTGCGAGCGCACTTCCAGAACGCCACGGCTGCCCCCGGCTGTTCTGGTCTCGGCGTTCCAGCCAAATCCAGGATCAAAAAACCCTGCATAGTGAACGCGAAACTCGCCGGCACGCGTGTCGTAAGGCATCATTTCCGCCGCATACTCGGGAGGCACCGCGATCGCCTCTTTCGTCATGAGGATATAGAACTCATCCGGATCCAGTATCAGCGAAGAGGTTTTGCGAAACCGGATCGGCTCCCAGAAATCGAGCGGGTCATAGTCCCGCCGCTCCAAATCGATGCGCCCGGCGTGCTTCTTTGCGCGATATCCGATCAAATCACCCTCGGCGCCGGTGCCCTCCAGGTCGACCGTAAAAGGCAGCACGCCGGTCTTGGTCGCCATGGTTTTTTTCTCCAGATCACCGGAGCCAACAATCTGGCCCTGATCGAGAAGCTGTTTCCAGTCCGCGGAGGTGATGGGTTTCGGCTCCTCTCCCCGCGTGCGGCGAAATCTTAACTGGTTCAGGCGGGTGCCGGTTTTGGCCACAACACTGAAACTTCTCGGCGCGACCTCGATATAAAGCTCCCCCTTGTAGCCCTCTGCGATGTGGTCAAAAACGGTGGCTTCGTCAGCAATCAGGCGGGTCAGAATATCCAGCCGTCCGGTCGAGCTCTTCGGATTCGCAAAGGCGGCTATTTCGCTTTTCAGATTAATGGCTTCCAGAAGAGGAATCACATAGATTCGTCCCTTTTCCAGAACCGCCCCATTGCGAAGATCAATCTTGAAGTGGTCGAACCGGTCATCGAGCTGGCTCATCTTGTCCAGCACTTTCATTGCCTTTCCGGGAAGAAAGCTCGTATCCACCGGATACGCCCAATCACCCAGACGCAGGTCTATGCTGGCT
>JANNTE010000042.1:0-23644 GCA_031403365.1 Betaproteobacteria bacterium
CGCCTCGGCGAGCGCCTGCGCCTGATTGACGACCAGCGCATTGACCACCAGCTTCATGACCAGCGCCTGCTCGGCATCGCCCAGATATATCTGGGCCTTGCTGAAGGTGGCGAGCAAGGGCCGCACTTGCTCGACTGCCGATGCCGGGCCGGATACCAGCACCGTCAGGTCGCGCGTGCGGGCGGACGCGGCGTTGCCTGAAATTGGCGCGCGCAGATAAGCGATGCCCAGTCGCTTCGCCTCCTCGCCCAGTTCGCGCGCCACTTCCGGAGACACCGTGCTGGTTTCGACGAATATCGTTCCGGGAGCGGAATTGGCCAGCACGCCCTGAGGACCAAGCGCGATCGCTCGCAAGGCGGCGTCGTCGGCTACCGAGGAAAACACCACTTCCGCGCCGCTGACGCATTCAGCGACGTTGCCCGCTTCGCGCGCGCCCAGCGCGACCAGCTTTTGCCGGCTGCCGGGAGTGCGCGAGTAAACCGTCAAGGCGTGCCCGGCTTCAATCAGGAATCCGGCCATGGGCACGCCCATGCGTCCGGCGCCGATCCAGGCAATGCGTGTTGTTCCCGCCATTGTTTTCCCCTTATGCCCCCAGATAGTGAAGCTTGACCAGTTCGCTGTCGCGCAACTCCTGAAGGTTGCGCCCCTCGAAGGCGATTTCTCCGTGAACGATGATATATCCGCGATCGGCAATGCGGCTTGCTTCGTGGAAATTCTGTTCCGCCATCAGCACGGTGAGGCCGAACCGGCGCTTGAGCTCGGCAATGACATCGATCGTCTGCGTGACCAGCAGTGGCGACAAACCCACCGAGGGTTCATCCACCAGCAGGAGTTTGGGCGCAGCCATGATCGCGCGCGCAATGGCGAGCATTTGCTGCTGACCGCCGCTCAGGCTGCCCGCGGCCTGGCGCGCGCGCTCGCGCAAGACCGGAAAGGTTTCATGGCATAGCGCAAGATTTTCCCTGATCGCCGCGCGCGCGGCCTGCCGGTATGCACCCAGCAGCAGATTTTCCCCGACCGTGAGCTTTGGAAACAGGCGCCGGCCTTCCGGCACCATGACCACGCCGAGGCCGACAATGTCGGCGGTGCTCATCGCGGCGAGATCGTAACTGGCACCATCAATGCGCAGGAGAATTTTCCCGCTTGTGGGGCGAATCAACCCGGCAATACACTTGAGCAGCGTGCTTTTGCCATTGCCATTGGTGCCCAGAAGCGCCACCGTTTCTCCCTGGTTTACGCAGAGCGAAACGCCGTGAAGCACGCGCACCGCACCGTAACCGGCCTCGAGTCCGGCAATGGTGAGCTCAAGCACCGAGATAGATCCTTCTCACCGCCGGGTTGGCGACAACCTCGCCAGGCACGCCTTCGGCGATGATTTTCCCGGCATCCAGGCACACCACTCGCTGCGAAAACCGCATGATGGCCCGCATGATATGTTCGATCATGATGACGGCGACCCCTTGCGCGTTGATCTCCAGCACGATGTCGAGAATTTCATCGACTTCCGCGGAGGCGAGGCCGGCCATCGCTTCGTCGAGTATCAGCAACCGCGGCTGCGCCGCCAGCGCGCGCGCAAGTTCCAGTTTGCGCAATTCCACCTGCGTAAGACTGCCCGCCGCAGCCCGCGCCTTGTTGTCGAGGCTCACGCGCGCGAGCAGCGCGAGCGCCTGCCCGCGCAGGGTTGACTGGCTGCGTCCTGGATGTTTCGCGGCGTACTCCAGCGGAACGCAGATGTTGTCCAGCACGCTCAGGCTGGCGAAGGGTCGCGGCACCTGAAAGCTGCGCGCGATTCCCATGCGCGCGCGGCGGTGCGACGCGTGACGGGTAATGTCGGTGCCGTCGAAGCGGATCGCGCCACGATCGCAATTGAGTGCCCCGGCGACGCAGTTCATCAGTGTGCTTTTTCCGGACCCGTTCGGCCCGATGATGCCGAATCGCTCGCCCGCGCCAACCGAAAAGCCGACATCGTTGAGCGCAGCGAAGCCGCCAAAGTGCTTGGCCAGGCCTTTAACTTCCAGCAGCGCGCCGCTCACGATCCTGGCTCCCGTTTTTGCAGACTCCGCAGCAGCCCGAGAATGCCCTGCGGAGCCGCCACCACAAACACGATCAGCAGCACGCCGACGATCAGAACGTTGAGTTCCGAGGACACCGTCACGCTGACGACCTGCTGTGCGCTCGCGAGCAGCAGCGCGCCGAGCACCGGGCCAGCCCAGCTTGCGGTGCCGCCGATGACCGGCATGGCCAGCGCGGAAACCGCGTAATTGAGGCTGAACACCGAGGTGGGTTCGATAAAACCCAGGTAAAACGCATAGGGCGCGCCTGCCATGCCCATCAGGGCGCCGGATACCGTTGAGGCAAACAGTTTCAACCTGAGCGTGGGCACCCCGGCGGCTTCGGCCGCGATTTCATCGTCGCGCAGCGCGCGCAGCCCGCGCCCGATCCCGGACGTCTCGATGTAACGCGCCGCGGCCACCGCCAACACCGCCAGCACGCACATCACCACGAACAGCCAGCGCATATAAGTGGCAAAACCCTGTGGCGCATCGGGGGAGAGGACCGCCATGCCGCGAGCGCCGCCGGCATAACTCCAGTTCAACACCGCCGTTTCAATGATGACCGCGACTGCAACCGTGGCAATGGAAAAGAAGACGCCGCGCAGCCGCAGGGTCAGCACGCCAACCGCGAAACCCAGCACACCGGACGCCGTCATCGCGGCCAGAATCTGCAAGGGCAGCGACAACTCGAAAGCCTTGAACAAGGCCGCGGCGGTGTAGGCCCCGGTTGCAAAAAACGCCCCGGCGCCGAAATTCACATAGCCGGCGTAACCACCCATTACATTCCAACCGGTGGCGAGCACCACGAATTGCAATACCACATAGGCAGCAAAGAAAAAATACTCGTTACCCTCGAAGCGCGTGGCGATGAAAGCCGCGCACACGAGCAACGCGGCCACGGCGAAAAAGATCAGCCACTTGTGCATCGCTTCAGCGTCCGAACAACCCGGAAGGGCGCAGTGCCAGCACCAGCAGCAGCAAACCAAAGCCGACCGCCGGCGCCCAGCTGGTGCCCAGCGAACTGAGCACCAGGCTTTCTGTCACGCCGAGAATGATGCCGGCCGCGAGAGTGCCTTGTACGCTGCCCAGGCCGGCCAGCACCACCACGCAGAACGTGCGTCCGATATACAGGCGGCCGAGCCCCGGTTCCACCGGTCCGACGATCAGCAACAAGGCGCCGGCAATGGCGCAGGTCGCGGTTGCGATACCGAAGGCCCATTGCTTGACGCGCGTGGGATCCGCGCCCATCAGCGCGAGAGCCGTTCGATCCTGAGCCACCGCACGGATCGCGCGGCCGGAGAAAGTGCGGGTGAGGAATTGCGAAAGCGCGAGCGTCAGCGTCACCGCCACACCGAAAGCGATCAGCATGCGCACCGGCCAGCGCGTTCCCCCGATGTCAACACCCTGCCCGACGTAGTCCGCTTGCGCCATGCGCTGGTCCACGCCGAAAGTCAGAATCAGCGCAACTTCGACGACAAATGCCAGGCCGAAAAAAAACGCCAGCCCGCGCAAACCGCCTTCGGCGCCGTCGCGCTCGAAAGCGAAATGATAAAACCGGTAAATCGCCAGGCCAAGAATAAAGAACAACGGCGCCAACAGCAGTCCCGCCAGCAAGGGATCGACGCCGTGAGTACCCAGCCACCAGGCCCCGTACGCCCCCAGCACGAGAAAGGCCGGGTGCGCAATGTGTGGAATGTCGAGCAGTCCGAACGCGATGGACAGGCCCAGGCTGACCGCGGCGTAAAAGCAGCCGAGCATCAGACCGGCGATTACGGCTTCGGCGAAAAAGTCGAGCGGCATCGTGATCAGAGGACGGAAGACAGAGGACAGAAGACAGAAGACCGATCAAAGCACTTATCAGTCATCTGTCCTCCGTCTCCTGTCCTCTGATATCACGGCTTTGCCATGGAAAACGGGCGCACGTCGCCGGTCTTGAACGCCTCCGGCGCGATGATCACCTGCCTTCCCGACTTGCGAAACTGCTCGATGTCGCGTCCGGCAACGTCGCGGAACTGAACGTAGACCACGCGCGGCTTTTCCCACTCGCCTCCGGGGCCGAAGCGAAAGTTCCCGACGATGGTTTTCATTTCGCTGCCACGCAGATACTGCGCCAACTTCCTGTGGTCGAGGCTGCCGGTTGCGGTGACCGCCTGCGCCAGCATCTGGCCGATGGCGTAGTCATACGGCGGCAGATAAAACCCGAGCGGATCGACACCGGCTTGCTTTGCGCGCGCCTGATAACGCGCCAGGAAGTCGCGCATGCCGGGAAAATCCATGGTTTTCTCCGGCGCCCAGAAGGTGTAATTGACCACGCCGTTGAGCAGGGGGCCCAGCGATTCCATCAAGGTCGCAAATTGCAGACCGACCATTCCGCCGCCGAACAACTTCACGCTCTCGCCCATACCTATTTCATTGAGAGCGCGAATAATTGCGGCGGAATCCGACGGGTAGGAGGCCACAAACACCGCTTCAGGACCCTTGGCGCGCAGGGTGCGCATGACCGAAGAAAAATCGACGGTATTGGGCGGGTAATTCTGGTCGTAAACCAGTTCCAGCGCGCGCTGTTTCAGTTCGGCGCGCGCGCCTTCGGCCAGGCTCTGTGCAAACTCCGCGTCAGCGGCAAGGATGGCGATTTTCTTCGCTCCGAGTCGGGCCGCGATATCGAAGTACGGTACCGCCCATTCCCGCCCGGAAGCCACCGGCATGTTGTTGAAAAATTTGTCGTGGCGCACGGTGGCGTTGACATTGAGCGGAAAATTACCGATCAGCAGCAGATCGCGCCGCTTGACGAGCGGCATGATCGGCGCGGTGACATTGGTGCCATAAGGGCCGATCAGCAGATCGACCTTGTCGACATCCAGCAATTTGGTGTAGATGCCAGGCGCGGTGGAAGGATTGGTCTGGTCGTCGTAGGCCACCAGTTCCACCGGCCGCCCGAGCAGTCCACCGGCGGCATTCACATCGTCGCGCCACATCTGCAAGGCGAGCAAGCCGGATTTTCCCGCGCCACTGAGCGGACCAGTCTGCGCGATAGAAAAGCCGATGCGAATCGGTTTTTTACCCTGCGCTTGCGCCGGAACGAATGCGAACAACAGCCCAAAAACCGCGCCGAGCAACACCGCGTGACGGACTATGCGGATAGTTCTCATCATTCTCCCCCAGTCTTCGAATCGGGCGCCTGTTTGTGGCGGACGCCCTGCCGGATCGTCGTCCGGTGCGCAAGGTTACCGCAAATGCGGGTGATAGCGAGATGCGGGAAAATGATTATTATTGAGCATTCCAAAAAACATGACAGAGCACGCATATTTCCCCGTTACCCTCCAGTAATGGGGTCAGACACGATTATCCACCGACATTGTTGGTCGCCCAACACCCTTGGAAACCGCCCGCCGCTGGGCTAACACCTCGACTTTCTTGACGAACCGCTCGCTACCCAGCCTTTATTGTGGCGATCGCTGCGCAGAGTACCCATTTATCGTGTCTGACCCCATTATTATTTTAGTCATCGGTGAACACCGGCGGGCGCTTCTCGATGAAGGCCATGACCGCTTCCCGGTGCTGCGATGTCTTATGCGCAATGGCCTGAAAGCCGGCCGACATTTCCAGCAAGGATTCAAGCCGCATGTGCTGGCCTTCACGCAGCAGGCGTTTGGTCATGCGCAGGGTCGGGCCCGGATTCTTCGCGATGCGCGCGGCCAGGGCACGGGCTGCGTCCATCAAGTTTTCGTGCACAACTACTCTGGAAACCAGCCCGCAAGCGAGGGCTGCGGCCGCGTCGAGCGCATCGCCGGTGAAACTCATTTCCGCTGCCCTCGACATGCCGACCACTCGCGGCAGCAACCAGGCCCCGCCATCTCCCGGCACGATGCCAACCTTGATGAAGCTCTCGGCGAAAGTCGCTTTTTCGGACGCAATCCGAACGTCGCACATGCAAGTGAGGTCGCATCCGGCGCCGATCGCCGGGCCGTTGACCGCAGCAATGGTGGGAACGTCCAGATTGTACAAAGCCAGAGGAATGCGCTGGATGCCCTGGCGGTACTCTTCCCGGATCGCGGCAGGCGCGATATCGTGGTCGAAAAAACGCCGCATGTCTTTGACGTTTCCTCCGGATGAAAACACCGGTCCGGCGCCGGTAACGATGACCGCCTTGACGCTGTTATCCGCCGAGATGCGCGCGCAGGCTGC
Source organism: Betaproteobacteria bacterium (assembly GCA_031403365.1). GTDB lineage: Bacteria > Pseudomonadota > Gammaproteobacteria > Burkholderiales > JACQAP01 > JACQAP01. The sequence goes on from JANNTE010000042.1 coordinate 6,240, forward strand.
AACGAATTCCGCCACGGCGCTGTTGCCGGTCAGGGCGTTGCGCACGTCGGGCTGGTTCATGGTCAGGGTGACGACCGCCCCATCCTGCTGGTAAAGAAGAAACTGGCTCATGTGAGTCTCCGACAAGTAGTGGGGATGTGCGGGTATGTCAGCGTGCTGCGCGATCCGGAAAAAACGCCGGCAACATGAAATCCAGCGTGCATCGGGCGTCAGACGCCAGAACCGCGCCTCCGACGCGACGGTTCCAGTAACCGGCGGAACCGTAGTCGGTGCGCCATTCATTCAGGCGCCGGGTATACAGTTGCAGATCATATTCCTCGGTTATGCCCATGGCCGCATGGACCGCGTGCGCGATGGACACCACGGTGGCGGCTGCCTCGCTGGTGCGCGCCTTGGCGGCAGCGGCGGCAAGCGAAATCGGCAGTCCCGGCGCTGCTTCCTGACAGCCCAGTTCGGCGGCCATGCGTGAGGCCACTGCAAGCTCGGCGAGCACGCTGAGTTGTTGCTGAATGGCCTGGAATTTTCCGATGGGCCGCCCGAACTGCGAGCGCTCGCCGGCATAGCGGACCGTTCTTTCCAGTACATAGTCCATTGCGCCGGCCATCAGCGCGGCAGTGATCAGGCCACCGATCTCCATCCAGGGCATGGGGTGGGCGATCAATGCGGCGTCGGTGATCAAGGCCGCGTCGCCGCCCGGATTGCGCCATTTGAAGTGGGCCAGCAGACTGCCATGAATGGCGCTGTCGCTGGGGGTTGCCGCCGATACCGGCAGCAGCCAGGCCGGTCGCGCGGCGGACGCATCCGCGCCATCGCCCGCATCGGCGTGCGGTACGATCACCCACTGTGCGACTTTTCCAAACGGCACATTGCGGCATTCGATGCTCTGGTCGTTGGCAACAACGGGCGGGGGCGACAAGGCAATCGGCCCTTCGGGGATGCTCATGCCGCCTGCCGCGCATATTCGTCTTGCGATCATGGTTTGCGCCAGCGGCACCGGCAAGGCATGCCGGCCACACAGAAAAAACAGGTGGAACGCATCCGGCAAGCCAAGGCCCGCGCCGCCACGGTTTTCGGCAACCAGCGCATCCGCGAAACCCGAATCGATAATCTGCTGCCAGAGATGCAAGGGCGCACCGCCGGCGTCGACCGCCGCACCACCGCCGGCGTCGAAATTCCGGTCAACAGCCGGTCAAGTGCGTCGTAAAAATCAGAGTCCATCATGTGTGGCGTTATCGCAAACCGAGCCCGCGCGCAATCATGCCACGCAATATTTCCCGCGTGCCCCCGCGCAGCGAATAGGCCGGACTGATCTGCGTGACTCGGGCCAGCGCGCGCAACAGCCCGTCCGGAACAGCGCGCTGCGGATGGCTTGCCAACGCGTCGGCGATCGCGACCGGAATGTCCTGCTCCAGTCCCGTGCCAAGGTCCTTCACCAATGCCGCCGCGAGAACCGGGCTTTCCCCGCGCGTCAGTTTTTCCGTCACGGCCACCGACATTGCGCGCAACACGGCCAGGTGCGTGACGATGCGTCCTGCAAGTTCGACCGCCCAGGGATCAACCGCGTGATGGGTGCGCAGGTAATCGAGCCAGACATCGAACAGTGCGATGCTGGAATAAAAACGCTCCGGCCCGCTGCGCTCGAACGCGAGTTCGGCGTTGACCTGATCCCAGCCTCCGCCCTCATGTCCGATGAGCGCGTCTTCGCCCAGTCCAACATCGTCGAAGAACACTTCATTGAAATCCGCCTCGCCTGTCAGGTCTCGAATCTGGCGAATGGTGATGCCGGGCAACGATAAGTCCACGATGAACTGCGACAGTCCGGTGTGCCGGTCTTGCGTTGTTCCCGATGTACGCACCAGCGCGATCATGTACTGGGAGCGGTGCGCGTTGGTGGTCCAGATTTTCTGCCCGTTAAGCCGCCAGCCCGAAGCCGTTCGTTCGGCGCGCGTGCGAACGCCTGCCAGATCCGAGCCGGCCTGCGGCTCGCTCATGCCGATGCAGAAAAACGCCTCTGCGCGGCAGATACGCGGCAGATAGAACTCCTTCTGCGCGGCGGTTCCGTACTTAAGTATCAACGGTCCGCTCTGGCGATCGGCGATCCAGTGCGCCGACACCGGCATGCTGTTGCCCAGCAGTTCCTCGATCAAAACGAAGCGCGAAAACGCGTCCAGCCCGGCGCCGCCGTACTCTTTCGGCAGCGTCACACCGACCCAGCCGCGCCCGGCCAGCTGGCGGCTGAATTCGGCGTCGAAGCCCATCCAGGAGCGGGCGCGCTGTTCAAGCGGCATTCCGGCGGCGCACGTCCTGACGAACTCTCGCACCGCGGGGCGCAGTGCTTGCGCGTGCGCGGGAATGGAAGTAAGTGACAGTGGCTCCATCGGTTCACGGACTTTGGTTCTAGGGGCGATCAGGTTGTCAGTATCCCAGACTACCACCCGGTTTCAATTGACGGAAACGTCGAAGACAAGTCTTTGAACAGTCTTCGCCCCTATGCGTTGAGAGTGTGTTGGATATTACGTACCGTCGGAAAGAAGCCGCCACGCCGCCCAGGCGCGTGCGTTCGCCGCTTCGCTGGCGGTGCAGTCTCGCTCTTGCAAGACCGCCGAGCCGGTTCAGGAATCCCTCCGTCAGTCTGGAGCTATGAAGGGATGGGACGTTAAGCCGGTTCTGCAGCGTCCTGGGCATTTCTCACAAGCCACCCTTTCATCGCAGCCCTCCCGGCATTCCAAGCCATGGTGATAGACTGCCTGCCTCACAGGATAACCTGCATGAAAGCACGCTATTCTTCGCACCCGATGTTTTTCATGGCTGGCGCTGCCATTTTCTGGGCTTTCGCGCCGATCGTCATGGCCTGCGGAGAAGTCCTGCGTGGCGACATCGTTATCTCGGAGCGAGACATGAGCGCCACGAGCAACGGCGAATCCACCAGTTTTCATGTGCTCGGCGCCGGATGGTTTACCGCCGTGGAAGTCATCAAGCGCGGGGGCAGCAGCGATAACACCAGCGTAACGCTTGAACTCGACGGCGAACCGATCCTCACCGCGTCGTTCGCCGACCTGAGAAACCCCTGGCGGGAAATCAATACGCCGATGATTGTCGTCAACGTGCGCACCCAGGGCGACACCAGCACGATGACGTTCTGGTATGCCCCGGAACTGAAGTTTTCCAGCATGGCGCTGCTGCGGGTCAACGTTCGCGAAGACGGCGTGCACGGCCTTACCATGCGCACCGTGATGAACAAACCCGCGCCGCACGAGCATGTTGCCGGGCAAGGAATCGGCAACACGGCGGCACTGCCCTCGTTCAAGTAATCCCCCGGCTGGCGCGCCCGCGCTATTCCTTGTACGGCTCCACCAGGGTCGCGCGCATCGAGTAGCCGGTTTCGATGTCGGACGTTCCGTCCACCAGACTGAGCGAGGATTTCTTCGCCGTGGTTGATAACCGGCCGGTGACCCAGATCGGCGCAAATACGGTTACGTTGGCCACGGGTTGGTCCGGCTTGACGTGGATGATCTGGTTCGGCGGCGGCGGAGGGGTATGGATGCAGGCGCCGACAAACGGCACCAGCAGAAATTCGGTCACGTCCTTGCCGGAAAATTCAAGCGGCAGCAGGTAGCCGGGCATGCGCACCGTTTGTCCGTCCAGAACGGAATTGACCGCGCGCGCGCGTTCACGGCTGCTCTGCGTTAACTCCTTGCGTTTGGCCAGCAGGCCATCGACATCGATTCCGGCCTTTTCCAGCTTGCGCGCGGCCGCCTGCTCATCTTCCAGATCGATGGCGTTGACCTTGTCTCCTCGCGCCCGGCGCGCGCGCACGTCCGCAATATCGCTCAACTGCAAGGCCTGCTCTTTGCTGAGTTTCGGGAACACATAGTCTGCCGGCAGCGGCGGGACCAGGTCTTTCCACATGATCTGACGCGGCTCCTCGACCGCCTGCGATACCGGCATTCCCGGTGCCAGCAGCGCGCAAGACAGCAGGAAAAGACCGCGAACGCAGGTTCTGGTTTCGATGTTCATTTCCTCATCCCTTGCCTCTCGATCCGGTTTCACACCCGTATGGTCATGCCGTCCGCCAGCGAATACCGGTAGCAGCGCCAGGCTGGAATCAAGCCAATGACCAACCCGGCCACGCCGACCAGCAGGAGCAACCCCAGTTCATACGCCGATGGCGCACTTAACGCAATGAACAGTCCGAGGCGCGATTCGATCCAGGGCTGCGCGGCAAGCAAGCCCGCATAGAGCAGCGCCACGCCGAGCGCGAGACCGAGCGCGGTCAGGCAACCGGCCTCGCCGAGGATGAGCGCGAACACCTGCGCAGGCCGCGCGCCGAGGGAGCGCAACACCGCCATTTCCCGGCGGCGCTCGCTCAAGCCGGTGAGGAGCGCGACCAGCATGCCGGCCAGCCCCACGACAACCACCAGCGCGGAAATCGCGAACAGCGTTTTCTCCACTGCGCGGGTCAGCTCCCACAATTCCTGCAAGGCAATGCCCGGCAGAACTGCGGTCAGCGGCTCGCCGCCATACTCATTGACTGCGCGCTGCAGGGACAATGCCCCGGCGCGCGAAGTCAGCCCGATCAGAAACGCGGTAATTTCGCGCGGCGCAAACGCCCCGCTCGCTTCCGTGCCGCGATCCGCATTGATGATCGCGGCGAGCGGATCGGCGTGCTCGGCGGCATCTTCGTGCACGGCATCGAGACCCTGAAGCGGAATATGCACCGTGCGGTCCACCGGCGTGCCGGTTGGCGCCAGGATGCCGCTGACCGTAAACGGATGTTGTTCGTGCAACATGAAGCTGACATCGCCCGCGCCATGCGCGATCACGATGGCGTCGGCGAGCTGGTATTTGAGCGCACGGGCGACCTCGGCGCCCAGCACGGCATCGCGCGCTTGTTCGAAAGCGCGGCCCTGCGCCAGAACCAGCGGCCGCTCGCGCGCATAGCGAAAATGCGCGAAATATTCCGCTGTGGTTCCGAGAACGCGAAAGCCGCGATGCGAATCGCCCAGCGACAGCGGAATGGTCCAGGCCACGCCGGGGCGCGCGGCGATGGCGCGATAGCTCTCCCAGCGCAGATTATTGGTGGCATTGCCGATATGAAACACTGCGGCGAGCAGCAGATGCAGCGGACTCGAGCGCGCGCCCACCACCAGATCGGTGCCCGAGATGGTGGCGGTAAAACTCGCGCGCGACTCCTGACGCATGCGCTCCACGCCCAGCAGCAGCAGCACGGCAAGCGCGATCGAGAATACGCTCAGCGCGGCGGTGAACTTGCGGTTGCGCAGACTCCGGACGGCAAGCGTAAGGATCATCGGCGGCTCAAAGCGCCCGCGGCGCTCGGTTGATATCCGCAATCGCTACTTCGCGATCAAAGCGCGGCGCGAGAGCGGCATCGTGACTGACAAAAATCAGCGTGGCGTGCTCGCGCGCGCATTCGCGGAACAGCAGGTCTAGAAACGCCGCGCGCCGGTCCGCGTCGAGCGACGACGTCGGCTCATCGGCAATCACCAGTTCCGGCGCGCCGATCAGCGCTCGCGCGGCCGCCACCCGCTGCTGCTGACCGACGCTGAGTTCCGTGACCGGACGGCGCAACACATCGCCCCGCGCCATGTCGAGATACCCGAGCAGGCGCACCGCTTCGGCTTCGACGCTTGCGCCATCACGCATTGCGCGCGACCTGCGTCGCGCGGAGAACCCGCAGGGCAGGCAGACATTCTCTACCACCGACAGGTACGGAATAAGGTTGAACATCTGAAAGATGTAGCCAATGTGATCGGCGCGGAAGCGGTCGCGCGCTGCGCCGGCAAGCGCGCCCAGATCCTGCCCCAGCACCCGCACCTTGCCGGATTGCGGCGTCACAACACCCGCCAGCAGGCTGAGCAGCGTGGACTTGCCGCTGCCGCTTGCGCCCCGCAGGAAAACGCGCTCTCCACTCAAAATGCGCAGGCTCTCAATTTCGATGACCTGCGCCGCGGACCGACTCCAGGCAAAACGCAGATCCGCTACCTCGACAACGGCTTCAGTCATCGCTTCAGGTCGTTACGCTGAGTGTCAGCTCCCCCAGCTCCTGCATATCCACTCGCACTTCGTCGCCGGCATTCAACCAGCGAGTTTCGACCACGCTGCCGAGCGTGACGAATTCTCCGGCCTTGAGCGCGTCGAAACCGTGACGCGCGCGCGCGTTCGCGAGCCAGACCAGTGCATCAAGCGGATGCCCCATTACCAGCGCGCCTCGTCCGCGCCCCGTTTCAACGCCGTTCACATGCATGGTGCCTTCCAGCGCGCCCAGATCCAGTTTGCGCCAATCGCGCACCGGGTCGCCGAGCACGCATCCGGAGTTGAAGAAGTCATCGGCTATCAGCGTCGGCGGGCCAAGCGTGCGGTAGTCTGCGTAGCGATCATCCACGATCTCCAGCGAAGCCATTACTGCGCCCACCGCATTGGCCGCCCGTTCGCGGTCTACCGGAAGGCTGATCGGCGCGAGGTCGCGCACAAGCTGCACAGCGATCTCACACTCAATCCCCAGCCTTACGAAGCCGGAGCGCGGAACCGAGGCTGTGCGGTGCAATACGGCTTTCTCGAATATCACGCCTGCACAGGGATTCGGAATACCGAGGAAACGTTGCATGACCGGAGTCGTGCAGCCAATCTTATGCCCGGCCTTCGGCCCCATTCCGGCGATTGCGAGCAGTGCGTTGAGCGCGCGCTGCAACGCGTATCCCTGCGCTTCGGTCTGCGGGCGCATTTCAGCCGGCATATCGATGATCGGAGTCAGCGACAATCGCTGATCCAGAAGCCGGGCTGCTGCCGCAAGCACTTGCATGGACTGCATCATTGCTCCGCCCCCTCCCTCTCACCCTCTTTACCATCGGGTTCGATGCTGGAAGCATAGCATCAACGGGCATGCCGGAACGCTGACTTATTTTCACTTGACACGCTGACAGCGAGATCAACATAATCGCAGCGCTCTAAAAAAAATTTCCATAAATATTCTTCATACAATCAATAACATGCAACTCAAGGAGGAAATCATGACTGCATTACTTCTGTCTCGCGGAAGGCGAGCTGCGCTTTGGCCGGCCCTTATCGCCGTGGCATTGACCTTGTCTGCCTGCGGCAAGAAAGAAGAGGCCCCGGCGCCGTCCGCCGCGCCTGCCTCCACTGCCGGCAAGAGCGCCGCGCAAATCGCGGTCGATGCGGCAAAACCGCTGTGTGCCGACGGCAAGACCATCACCATCGTCTGGGAAGCCGGTCTGCAATCGCTGGACCCGCTGAACTTCTCCGGCCCGCTTTGGGAAAAGCAAACCGGTTGCAAGGTAAAAGTGGTCGAAGTGCCGACCTCGGAAATGTTCACCAAGATCATGCAGGAATACCGCGCCGGCACCGGTGCCTATGACGCGCTCAACGTGATCCCGGCGTGGATGCCCGATTTGGCCCAGGCGGGTGCGCTGGAAGTGCTCGACCCGATGGTGGACAAGTACGGCTACCGCGCCGAATTGCAGACCATCGCCGCGACCTACCGCGACAACCAGATGACCGTGAACGGCAAGATTTATGGCTTCCCGGATGACGGCGATGTGTTCCTGTTCTACTACCGCAAGGACATTTTTGCGCGCGAAGACTTGCAGAAGGCATTCAAGGCCAAATACAACTACGACCTGGCCCCGCCCAAGACCTGGCAGCAGTTCGACGAAATCGGCAGCTTCCTCACCGAAAAGCTCAAGAAGGAAAAAATCTACGGCGCATCGTTTTTCCGCGAGCCGCCCTACACCATGTTCATGTTCCAGGAACGCTTCCGTGTCGAAGGCGGCAAGTTCTTTGACGCCGGCATGAAGGCCACAGTCAACAGCGACGTGGGTGTCAAGGTATTCACCGAGATGCGCAAGGAAAACCGCTTCATGCCCAAGGGCGTGGAGAAGTTCGGCTTCGTCGAGAATCTCGCCACCTTCCTCAAGGGCGAGAGTGCGATGACCATCTCCTGGCCACCGTACGGCCGCTTCGCCGCCGGATATCTGTCCGAGGAAAAGGCGCTGTCCTGGGTACCGAAGTCAACCATCGCGGGCAAAGTCGGCTATGCGTTGCCGCCCGGCGGACATCCGCAACTCGCCGCGGGTTTCGCGCTGTCGGTGGCATCGACCTCGAAGAACAAGGAGGCTGCTTATCTGTTCATCCAATGGCTCAACAGCGAAGAGATCAGCAACCAGCGGGTGCAACTGCCTTACGCCCTGCGCGATCCGTTCCGCGATTCGCACTTCACCAACCCGGGCTATCTCGCCTTGTGGCCGGATGCGAAGGATTATCTCGCCGCGCTGGGCGAAGGAGCGAAGACCGGCTTGCTCGACTTATCGCTGATACAGACCGACAAGTATGAAGAAGCGTTGCGCCAGGGCATCAGCAAGCTGTGGGCCGGCGACGATCCGAAAAAGATTCTCGACAAGGTCGCCGCCGATTGGGACGCGATCACTGCGGAAGTCGGGCTGGAGAAACAAAAACCGGTTTATGAAGCCTGGGCTGCGAAGTCCGGCGCCTACCCGAAATAATCGCAGTCAGGGTCCGGCTTTGCTGTGCGAAAGCCGGTGCAGGACAAGCGGGAGCGCCGTCATCAAGGCGCTCCCTTTTTTGTGCGCGGAATTCAGCGCGTACGGGAATCGTATCTTTAGGTGGCTGCACAAATGAATCCCCAGCGCGCGGACTTTTCCGAGCGCAACTTCAAATACCTGCTGATCGGGCCGGCGATTTTCGTCTTGCTGCTGATTGGCGTTTTTCCGCTGGTCTATCTGTTGCTGGTGAGCTTTCAGGGCATCACCATGACCAACGTGAGCACGGACTTCATCGGTGGCGGCAACTATGTGAAGCTGTTCAACGACGTTCGCCTGTGGGAGGCACTGCTGCACACCGTGGTCTTCACCGCCATCGCTCTGCCGATCGAGCTGTTGCTGGGGTTGGCGATGGCTCAACTTTTTCTCGACAAGATCCCCGGGCGGCAGTTGTTCATCGCGCTGCTGGTTTTGCCGGTAGTGGTCTCACCCATTGTTTCCGGAGCCACCTGGGCGTTGTTGTTCGATCATCGCTTCGGACCGATCAACCAGGTGATCGGCTGGTTCAGCGCCAGCGAGGACGCAGTTCTCTGGACCATCAATCCGGATCTGGTCTATCCGGCGATACTCGCTGCGGAAATATGGCAATGGACGCCGTTCATGTTCCTGTTGCTCCTTGCCGCACTGGCCAACGTGGATAAATCCCAGCTTGAAGCCGCTGCCATTGACGGCGCCGGCTGGTGGCGGACTTTCTTCAAGATCGTGCTGCCCGCGATCTGGCCGGTGATGGCGATAGCGATCCTGATCCGCGGGCTCGATCTGTTCCGCCTGTTCGACATCGTATGGGCGCTCACCAAGGGTGGCCCCGGCACCATGACCGAGACCATATCGATGTTCACCTACGTCAAAGGCTTCCAGCAATTCGAGACCAGCTATACCGCCGCCGTGGCCTTTCTGGTCATCGTGCTGCTGAGCGTAGCCGTAACCCTGGCGCTCAAACGGGTGAATCTCTCGCGATGAACATGAGCCAAAAACAGCGGCGCACCCTGCGCCTGAGCCTGCGGCTCACGGCAGCCGTCGTTATCACACTGCTGTTCCTGTTTCCGGTCTACTGGCTGTTCATGATTTCCTTCAAAACTCCGGATGAGATTTATTCTTTTCCGCCGAAGTGGTACCCCGGGCAGATCAATTTCGACAACTATCTGGTGCTGTTCAAGGACGGCGATGCAATCACGGTCTGGAACAGTCTGGTGGTCGCCGGCGCGAGCACGGTGATCGCCATGTTTCTGGGCACTATTTGCGCTTACTCGCTTGCCCGCTACAAGACCGGCGGCGATCATCTGGCCAACTGGATCATCTCCCAGCGCATGATTCCACCCATCGCGGTGGTGTTTCCGATTTTTCTGCTGTTTGTCTGGTTGCGCCTGGTTGATACCTACCTTGGGGTCATCCTGCTGTACACCGCGTTCAATCTGCCCTACGTCATCTGGATGATGCGCGGATATATTCTCGACATCCCGAAAGCGCTGGAGGAATCCGCGCTGGTGGACGGTTGCACGCGCTGGGAGGTGATCTGGAAGGTTGTGTTCCCGATGTGCCGCGCCGGCCTGTTTGCGACCGCCATATTCACTTTCGTGTTTGCCTGGAACGATTTTCTGTTCGCGCTGGTGCTCACCCGCACGGAAGTGACGACCTATACGGTCCAGATCACTCACTACTTCGGCGGCCAGTCGAATTTCTGGGCCAAAATATCCGCGATGTCGGTGCTGGGTACCGTGCCGATCTTCATCGCGGTGGCGTTTATGCAGCGCTATCTGGTGCGGGGCATTTCGCTGGGGGCGGTAAAGGGATGATCAGAAAAAACAGGGCCAGTGGGACTATGCCGATGCAGCGTTCACGCATTCACACCTTCACGACTCGTTGATACCAAGATATGGCCGACCTGAAAATAACCGCGCTACATAAATACTACGGCAACGTCCACGCCGTGCGCGGCATCGACCTGGAGATTCCCGCCGGTGAATTCACCGTGCTGGTGGGTCAGTCCGGTTGCGGCAAGAGCACGCTCCTGCGCACCATTGCCGGGTTGGAGGAAGCCGATCAGGGCACGATCGAGATCGCCGGCAAGCCGGTGCAGCACCTGCCCCCGCGCGAACGCGACATCGCCATGGTGTTCCAGAACTACGCCTTGTATCCCTTCATGACCGTGTTCGACAACATCGCTTTCGGCCTGCGTTCGCGCAAAACGCCAAAGGACCAGATCGGACCCAAGGTCAGGATGGCCGCCGACATGTTGGGCATCAATCACCTGCTCGAGCGCTTTCCCCGCCAGCTATCCGGTGGCCAGTTGCAGCGCGTGGCCATAGGACGCGCCATCGTGCGCAACGCGAGGCTGTACCTGTTCGACGAACCGCTGTCGAATCTGGACGCGCAGTTGCGCGACGAAATGCGCGGCGAGATCAAGCGCCTGCATCAGGAACTGGGCAAGACCATGATCTATGTGACCCACGACCAGATCGAAGCCATGACCATGGCCGATCGCATTGTGCTGCTGCGCGATGGCGTAATTGAGCAGGCCGGTGCGCCACTGGACCTGTTCGAGCGGCCCGCGACAAGGTACGTCGCTGGATTCCTCGGATCGCCTTCAATGAATTTCATCAACGGGCGCCTCGCCGGGGAATCCGGGTCGCTCGCAGTAAGACTCGAGGATGGCGTGACGCTGCCGCTGCCGCCCGATCGGGCGGCGCGACTGGCGCAGCGGCGAGATCAGGCAATCATCCTCGGTTTGCGCCCGGAGCACATGAGTCGTGCATCTTCCGGTGATTCGCGCAGCGGGCTGGCCCGCTTCACCGCAACCATCGAGCTGTTGCAGCCGACCGGCTCACGCACCTATGTCACGATCAAGCTCGGCGGTACCGACGTCAATGCGGAATTGCAGGCGCACGACGCCACCGGGATCAAACAGAAGATCGAGCTGACGATTGACATGAATCGCGCAATCGTCATTGATCCGGTCACTGAAAAAGTAATTCCGTAATCTCCTGACGTGCGGACGGATGTTCGCCGGTGAAGGCGGCCGCGATCCTTGCGCAAAGGAGCCATCCGGTCCATGAGCCAGCGGGCGCGTTGCAGTGCGGCACGAAGAGTCATTGACTTCTTTCGGGCTGTTGTCTATATCGAACCAGCCGTACGGCAGAACCTCAACACAAACAGGGGGAGACAAAAATGCGTGCAACAGGACAATTTTTTGGAGTGGTTTTCATGGCCTCGGCGATGTTGTTCGCCCAGGCTGCGTTGGCAGCCGACAATTTCACCCGGCAGGACGTGACGTTCATGAGCGTGGGCAAGAAACTCGGCGGCTGGCTGTACGTGCCAAAGGGCATGAAGACGGGCGAGAAACGTCCGGCCATCGTAATGGCACACGGCTGGAGCGCGGTGAAGGAAATGTACCTCGACGACTTTGCCGCGAAGTACTCCAACGGCGGGTTCGTGGTCCTGGTATTCGATTATCGCAATTTCGGTGACAGCGAAGGCGAACCGCGCGGGCATATCGATCCGCACATGCAGCATGAGGATTACCGCAACGCGATCACCTGGGCCACGCTACAGCCGATGGTGGACGCCAATCGCATCGGCATCTGGGGTTCGTCCTACAGCGGCGGGCACGTGATGCATATGGCGGCCTACGACCGGCGCGTGAAATGCGCTGTCGCCCAGGTACCGCTGGTCCATGCGGTAAATAACTTTCGGCGGCTGGTGCGTGCGGACAACTGGGGCGGGTTGCAGGCGTGGCTCGCCGCCGATCGCGCGGAGGAATACACCACCGGCAAAGTCAATTACCTTCCGGTTGTGGACGAACAAGGAAAACCCTCCGCGTTGCCGACGCAGGATTCTTACGACTGGTTCACCAAGGTCGGAAAGACGCGCGCTCCCAATTGGGAAAATCGGCAGACCGTGCGCTCGCTGGAACTGGCGCTGCAATACGATCCTGCCGCCAACATCCAGCTGATTTCACCGACCCCTTTCATGATGATCGTCGCTGAAAACGACGTGCTTACACCCACCGACCTGGCCATTGAGGCTTATGGCCGCGCCCGTGAACCCAAGCAACTGGTGATACTTCCCGGCGGGCACTTTGACGCCTATGTCAGCGGGTTCCAGGGCGCATCGACCCCGGCGCTGAACTGGTTCAAGCAACACCTGATGAAATAATTTTCGTCAGCCAGGGCGGATTAAAGGACGGTACTGAACGGTACCTGTCCTTTCTCCGGGCTGCGGCAAAGCCTGACCGCCGGTCATCAAGTGAATTCGACTTCCCGCAAAGAGGAAACCATGAAGCAACCGAATCCTTCCCGTGCAATCGCCCTGTGCGGCACAGAGCAGCCGGACGCACCGGGACAAATACTCAAAGCCGGGCCGCTGTCGGTCGAGTTTGACAACGGCCAGTTGCGCTACCTCAGGATCAACGGCGTCGAGGTGTTGCGCGCGGTCGGATTTCTGGTGCGCGATGAGAACTGGGGCACGTATACACCGGCCATCAGCAATCTGAAGATCGACCAGCGCGCCAAAAGCTTTTCCGTTTCCTTTCACGCGGTGTGCAAACGCCCCAATCAGGAAATCGCCTATGACGCAAACATCGAAGGCACGCCGGACGGCCTGGTATTTGACAGCAGCGCGACCCCGAAGACCGACTTCCTGACCGCACGTACCGGGTTCGTGGTGCTGCATCCGCTGAAAGGCGTGGCCGGATTTCCGCTGGAAGTGGAGCATGTGGACGGCAAGACAGAAATGACAAAATTTCCAGCCGAAGTAAATCCGGTTCAGCCGGTGCTCAACATTCGTTCGTTGACCCACGAAGTGCTGCCCGGCCTCACGGCGACGGTGCGCATGGAGGGAGACACCTTCGAAATGGAAGACCACCGCAACTGGACCGATGCGTCCTTCAAGACCTACGTGCGTCCGCTGATCCTGCCCTGGCCGTACACGCTCAGGGCCGGTGAGAAAGTTACGCAATCGATCAAACTCCTGCTCTCGGGCAAGGCGCAAGCCGGCGCAAAAAATTCGGCCGGAAAAAACATTGAGGTCAAATTGGGCGGCGTCACGCGCGCGGCCCTGCAACCCGTCGGCATGGGCATGCCGGCCGAGGAAATCGGGCCCTCCATCGCACAACTCGATTTGCTCAAGCTCGCCGCGCCGCGCTTTCTGGTCTGCCATGTCGACCCCCGCCAGAAGCACGGCCTCAAGGAGTTGTACGGTTACCGCGTCTTGTGCGAGGCGACCGGCGCGGATTGCGTGCTGGAGATCGTGGTCGCGAGCATCGATCAATATCAGACCGAACTGAAGAATCTCGCCGACCAGGTCAGGCAATCCGGCCTGAAGCCATCCGCGATCGCGGTGGTTCCGGTCGGTGACCTGAAATCCGTGCTGCCCGGCGGACCGCGCCCACCGGCACCACCGCTTGAACAACTCTATGCGGCAGCGCGCGAAGCCTTTCCCGGTGTCCGGCTGGGCGGCGGCATGTTCACTTTCTTCACCGAATTGAATCGCAAGCGCGTGCCGGTGAAGGGCCTCGACTTCGTCGTCAACACCACCTGCCCGATCGTCCATGCCGCCGATGACCGGTCGGTGATGGAGTCCCTCGAGGCCCTGCCTTACCAGGTGAGGACCGCGCGCAGCTTCATCGGCGCAACCCCGCATCGCGTCGGCCCCAGCGGCATCGGCTGTCGCGACAATCCGCATGGCGCGTCCTGGACGCCAAATCCGGACAATCTGCGTGTTTGCCTGACCAAACTCGATCCGCGCCAGCGCGGTTTGTTCGCCGCCGCCTGGACGCTGGGATATATCGCCACGCTGGCGCACACCGGCATCGAAGCCATCTCCCTGGGTGCACCCACAGGACCGCTGGGTATCATCCATGGCAAGGCGCAACACCAGCAACCCTGGTACGACGCGCTTGCCACCGCGGCGGTGTTCCCCGCTTATCACGTCATCGCCGGGATCACGCGCGGCGCGGGCCAGAAGCTGGTGAACGCGCACTCCGCGGACAGCGCGAAAGTGCAGAGCCTGGCCTACAAAGGCAGACACGGCACGACGCTGTGGCTTGCCAACCTGACCGCGCAGAATCAAACCGTGGCACTGACCGGCGCGAAGGGGACGATTTTCGGCGCGACACTTGACGAAGACAGTTTCGCAACGGCAAGCATCGACGCGCGCGGCTTCCAGCAATCCTGGAAACCGATGAAGAATACCTTTGCGCTCAAGCCCTACGCGGTTGCGATCTTGTCGATCAACGGCTGAACGAAATCCGGCGCATTGCCTAGCTGAAAAGCAAAACCCAAAGGATCAACATGGACAAATCGCAGCGCAGAGTGCTATTGGCGTCCACCGTGGGCTCCGCCCTGGAGTGGTACGACTTCTTCATCTATGGCACGGCCTCGGCGCTGGTGTTCGGCGAGCTGTTCTTCCCCAAACTCGACCCGACGACCGCAACGCTGGCGGCGTTCGCCACGTTCGGCGTCGGATTCTTCGCACGACCATTCGGCGGCATGGTGTTCGGTCATCTCGGAGATCGCATCGGACGCAAGCCAGTGCTGGTGATCACCTTGCTGCTGGTCGGGGTCGGAACTTTCCTGATCGGCTTGTTGCCGACTTACGAAACCGCCGGCATCTGGGCGCCGGTGATGCTGGTGGCGTTGCGGCTGGTGCAGGGCTTCGGCGCGGGCGCGGAATATGGCGGCGCGGTCATTCTCGCCGTCGAGCATGCACCGCCGGACCGGCGCGGCTTCTTCGGCAGTTGGGCTGCGCTGGGTGTGAACTTCGGCCTGTTGCTCGCCACCGGGGTGTTCACGCTGGTGTCACTCCTGCCCAAGGAGGATTTTCTGAGCTGGGGTTGGCGCATTCCGTTTCTGTTGAGCATCGTGCTCATCGCATTTGGTTTTTACATTCGCGCCCGCGTTTCGGAAACACCGGTGTTCAGCAAGATCGCAACCAACGCCAAGGCGGCGCGCTCGCCGGTCATAGAAGCATTTCGCAAACACCCGCGCGAGTTCCTCGTGGTATTTGGCGCGCGCCTGGCGGAAAACGGGCTGGGTTTTCTGTATCCGGTATTCACCTTGAGTTACATGACCAAGCAGCTTGGGCTTTCGCGCACCATGGTGCTGTCGGGCATCATGTTCGCCTATGCCATCTCGCTGGCCACCATTCCGTTTTTCGCGTCGCTGTCTGATCGCATCGGGCGGCGCCCGGTGTATGGCGGCGCGGCATTGTTTTCCGCCGCGATGGCATTTCCCTTCTTTCTCATGGTGGACACCGGATCGCCGGTGCTGATCTGGTTCGCGTTAACTCTGGTGATCGCCGTCGGTGTAGCCGGCATGTTCGGGTCTCAAGCGGCCTATTTCGCGGAGCTGTTCGGCGCGCGGCTGCGCTACAGCGGCTTTGCAACCGCGCGCGAGCTGGGCTCGCTGCTTGCGGGCGGCCCGGCACCGTTCGTCGCGACGCTTCTGCTGGTCTGGGCCGGTGGCAAACCCTGGGGGGTCGCCGGGTACATCGTGGTGTTGTCGCTGCTGACCGTTATCGCGATCTGGTATGGGCCCGAAACCCACAAGCGGGACATTCACGTCCACGACGCGTAGGCCAGAATCCAGGCCCCTGGCGCACCACCCCACGGGCCAGACGCATTCCCCCGGCATGCTAGGTGAACGGCTGCGGGACGCACTGCAACACAGCACCAGCAGCGGTACGAAGCCCTCAAAAAGCTGAAGTAGTCTTTGACGGCATCGAAATGTCGTCGTATAAAGGGAACCGCAGGATACTGGAGCAGCGATCAGTCAGTCGGATATAACCGTTTAACGGGTACTTCTCAGGCCTTTTCTCCTCTTCTCTTCAAGATCCCGCATTCGGGCGTTTCGCCCACACTCATCAACTATTCAGGAAGAAAAAGACATGGCTACAGGTACCGTTAAGTGGTTCAACGACGCAAAGGGTTTCGGTTTCATCACCCCGGATGACGGCGGCAAAGATCTTTTCGCCCACTTCTCCGCAATTCAGGACGCCGGCTTCAAGTCCCTTAAAGAAGGTCAGAAAGTCAGCTACGACAAGACCGCTGGCCCCAAGGGCGATCAGGCATCGAACATCCGCCCGGTGTGATTGCTGTCATTTGATCGTGCTTCAATGCCCGCTCCGGCGGGAACATTGGGAGCGGAAAAAAGCCCGGGAAACCGGGCTTTTTCTTTCAGGAGAAACGCATGCTGGCGGTGATATTTGAAGTGTGGCCGGCCCCAGGGCGCGCAGCCGAATACTTCGATCTGGCGGCTGCGCTCAAGGCCGATCTCGGGAAAATTGACGGCTTCATCTCGATCGAGCGCTTTGAGAGCCTGACGACGCCGGGCAAGTTCTTGTCGCTTTCGTTCTGGCGTGACGAAGAAGGCATTCGCCACTGGCGCAATCTCGATGCGCATCGGCAGGCTCAGGCGAAAGGGCGCGGCGAAGTGTTTGCCGACTATCGCCTGCGCGTGGCGGCGGTATTGCGCGACTACGGCATGAACGAACGCGCCGGCGCGCCGCCGGACAGCCGCGAGCGGCACGGCTGACTTGGACGTTTCGCCATGGTTTGAAAGTTTCACCATGGGGTGAACGCCTTTCCGAAACGCCAAAACATGGCCCGCCACTGTAGTGGGCCGCGCGACTGGTCCGGATTTCCTGCCTCATTCCAATTACGTTTCATAAGTACATTAATTTCGCAACTATTCGGCGTGAACGAAAATTCCCACATCGTCCCTCACCCCTGCCCCTCTCCCGGAGGGCGAGGGGAATAAACCCTCGCCCTGCGGGAGAGGGTGGCGCGAAGCGACGGGTGAGGGAGGTTTTTGACTT
>JANNTE010000043.1:0-7118 GCA_031403365.1 Betaproteobacteria bacterium
GGCGCCCAGGCCATGCTCCACCTACGAACCACTTACCTCAACCGCCACTGGAACGAATTCGTGAACTACCGCATTGAAACTGAACAAGCCTCGCTATACGGGCGCTCTGCGGCATAGCGGGATGCGAGTTACACCCAATTGAATACCTCATTGATTGGCTCCTATCGCAACGCCAGATCAACAAGGCAGATGCCGCGACGGCCAAGCAACGGGTAATGTACCGCGAATCGCTGGGTTCGACAGCCATAGGTCGAGCGGTCGCGATTCCGCATGCCTTTGGAGAAGTCAAGGAGGTCGCCGGTGTAATTGGGCGATCGTCACTGGGGATAGTGTGGCCCGGCGGACAAGACGAAACAGCTGTCCGATTGGTCTGTCTCGTCATTACCCCGATTACTCAACGTGAGGCCTGGCCTGATACGCTTGAGAAGCTGGCCGCCCAGATATGGGGACTTGTTTAGGATTCGGAATATCCAATTTCAAATGACCCCACTACCTCCGAGGGTCGAAATGTGACAAACGGTATCCGTTGTGTTAAAGTCGCACATTACACAGATTCAGACTGTTTCTCTCAGCGGGACCGGGCAGAGCGTGACCAAAACTGTTGCTTCACAGATCGAGTTGGTGGCCGAAGCGCTCGAAGGATACGCCAAGCGGGGCGTATTCAAGGGCTTCAGCCGGGGGCCGGTAGGCCGGGGCAAGGCCACGTTCCGAATTGCATGGCATCGGGATCGCATCTTTGAGTTGGTTTTTGATCTCAGGACCCTTGGCATGCGCTTTCCGGCGGTGTTGCCGAATGTCCCGGCCGACTCCACGATGTATCGTGAGCTGAAGGAATTCATCAAATCACGACATTCGGCTGACTTGCCGGAACATCGTCGGATCGATAGCGATCGGGCGCAGGTTCGAGCGACTAATCGGGCTGGAAACGTTTCGCTGGCGCTGCGGGTAATCGATGGTGATTGCGAATACGGCACGAGGAAGCTCATTCACCTGGTACACGAGATCTTTCTGACTTTCCTCGTCGATGGGCACTTCGAATACATGGTGGAGACTTTCAATCTCGATCCCGACCACATGTGATGCACTTTTTTTATTCCGCAACTCGCAAAGATCCGTCTGGCAGAAGGAAATCGAATGAGGCAACGAACGGCGGCAGCCATCGCTCTGTGCCTGGCAATAATCTCGAGCGCGAGTCATTCGAGCCAATTGGCCGCGGGCGACGACAAGGCGACTCCAGGCGCCGACGCGCGCATGACACAGGAAGAGGCGAAGAAACTCAAGAGTCCCGTGCCATTCAACACGGTCTCGATTGGCCGCGGAAGTACCCTCTTCCTCCGCGATTGCAAAGAGTGCCACGGCGCGGACGGCAAGTCGCAGGTGGACGTCGTTGCCAACGCGACCGACCTGACCGAGCCAAAGTATTGGACAAGCGGGACGAGTGAGGGAGAGGTCTTTCGCAGCATTCGTGACGGGGCCGGCGACGCGATGCCCCCCTTCAAGGAAAAGATCGAAGACGAAAAAGACATCTGGCATATGGTCAATTTCATCCGCAGCCTTTGGCCCGAGCCAGCCAGACCGAAACTTCAAGACGCAGGCGCCAACTAACCGTCTCACGCGAATTCCAGGAGGACGTATACCATGCAGGCGAAAACCAAAGGCGACCGCAGAACCGCCGACGGCCCCGACGCGACCCGGCGATCCTTCCTTCTTTCTTCCGCCGTGGGCGCGGGCGCCGTGGCCGCGAGCATCGTCGAAACGCGCAGCTTACAAGCTGCCGCGGTGAGTATTCCGTCGATCACGATTCCCAAGGAGATCCCGGAGTCGATGAATCAGGCTCCCAAGCCGGGGTCGTTCGAAGGTCAGGGGATGACCGGCGCCGAGGTCTTTGCGAAGCTCTGCAAGGAGGAAGAGTTGGCCGCCATGTTCTGCTGCCCCGGCAACTACACGGTGATCAACGCCATCGCCGCGGCCGGCGTGCCCAGCTACGGCGGGCGATGCGAGGGTTCCATGTGCGCGGCCGCCGACGGTTTTTCGCGCGTCACCGGCGAAGTGACCGCCTGCTCCGGCACCGAAGGTCCGGGCTTCACGAATATGATCATGAACGTTGCCGCGGCTGCCGCGGCGCGGACGCCCCTGTTGGTGTTGGCCAGCAACATGCAACTCGCGGGCGACGACCGCGAAGCCTTCATCCAAACGGGATTGCAGCAACCGACCACTACGGGAATGAAGAAGTACGGCAAGCGGCTGATCGCGCCGGATCGCGTGTGGGAGTACGGGGCGTACGCCTTCCGCAACCTGAAGTCGGGCGTTCCCAGTCCGGTCCACTTGGACTTTCCTGGCGAGGTGGCGCGAGCCCGCTTCAACGATCCTTCGAAGCTGAAGGATTTTTACGGGAAAGAGAAATATCGCACCGAGTCGTGTCCCGATCCTGCGCCGAAGGACATTCAGTTGGCGTTGGACCTGATCAACCGCGCGGAACGCCCGCTATTGGTGGCCGGCCAAGGCGTATTTCAGTGCAAAGCGTGCGACGCGTTGCTCGAGGCGGCGGAGAAGAACGATCTGGCCGTCGTAACCACCGGTCCGATACGTGGCCACTTCCCCGACGAGCACAGGTTGTCGGGTAACTTGACGCCCGATGCGCTGATGAGCGCGGACCTGGTGATTTTCGTGGGCCAATACTGCATGCCAAGCCCGGGCGAATTTCGGTTCAACCCCGACGTGAAGACGATCCGTGTTCACCCCGTCGCCGAAGATCTGGGGCGCAATTGGCCTTTGGACCTGGGAATTGTCTGCGGCGAAAAGTCCTTCCTCGAAGCCTTGGCCGACGCATTGCCACGACGCAAGCGCGATACCTGGGTCAGCGAATTGGCCGCCGCCCGACAGAAGTACGACAAGATGATTCACGACCAGTACGACTTGGGGTTGAAATACAGCAAGGACACGAACCATCTGCACCCGGCCGTGATCGGCAAGGAAGTGCATGACTTCCTCTACAAAGGCGACGTCGACCCGAAGCAAACGGTGACCGGATTGGGTGGCTGGACGATCGGGGTATATACCGGCCGCTGGTTGCGTGCCAACCGGCCAGGGCAGAGCGTTGTGTGCGCCTATCAGTACGGAGCCATTGGTCCCGATCTGGCCATGATGATTGGGGCCGGGGCCGCCGTTCAGCGCGGCATTGGACCACAATCTCCCTACAAGGGCGCTCCGGTGCTGTGTGTCACCAGCGACGCCGGAATCGCCTACAGCATGTTCGAGCTCGACACGGCTGCCAAATACAAGATTCCCGTGATCGCGGTGGTCTACAACAATGACTCCTGGGGCATGTGGCCCAGCGCCGTTTCGTCGGCGCGCTCGATGCACATGTATATCTTTCAGGAGAACCTCCGCTACGACCAAATGGCCGAAGGCTTGGGCGCGCGGGGGGCCTACGTGCGCACGCCCGATGAATTCAAAGACGCCCTGAAGCTGGCATATCAGGCGGCATCCAAGGACAGCATGTCAACCCTGATCAATTGCCAGGGCCTGAAGGACTTCACTTCCCAGCGCACGTACCCGCCGGGAACCTCGATGAATCCCGAGCCCGGCTGCGGCGCCGTTGCCCACTGATTTTGAGGCCCGTGCGATCATTGAGTCCTGATAGGGAGCAATCGGCGTCAAACGTTGACAACGTGGCAAGCTGGTCGAAAGTAGCGACACCCAAAGCGAAGTCCTTTGCTGCCCAATGAAACTCGTTGACCAATGAAACTTGCCGACCAATGAAAACAGCCCGTCGACAACAGGTGTCAACGGGCTGCGACGAGTGGAGCGGAAGGGAGTCGAACCCTCGACCTCTGCATTGCGAATCGAGACCAGCCCCAGCCGAAAAGTACCTGTTTTCACGGGAGATATTGCGATTTTAGCGACTCTCTTATCGTTTGCAAGTCATTGCAAAAACGCGCAAGAACTGCGGTGGATGGGTGTATTCATGACCCCAAGGGATTAATTAATCCCTTCTCTCCGCAAGCCGCGCTTAGCGCGAGTTATACCGCGCGCGGGCTGCAGGAGATTCGCCAGGATTGCGCCTACCGCGTTCAGTTCGTCTTCAAGGAAACTTGGACGCCGGTCGTGCCGCCGTGCCCGTAATGGGCCGCTACGCGCTCGAGGGGGCAAGGCGTGCCGGATCCCCTACTATCACACACGCGGCGTACGCCATAGCCCGCAGCCTCCCTTCCAGTGACGGAGTCGGTGCAAACGATCGCGATGCAGTTGCAGGATCACGCAAGGGAGTGCATGCGGTTGCCAACCGGCGCAAAGCTCAGGTCACTTGCTCCCCACCAGAGATTTCAGCAATGCTGGCGAGATAGTTGTCATCACTTTCTGGTGGTCCGATAGGTGGCACCGACGCCATACTAGGACGCGTCCTCGTTGACGCGTTGCTTCTGAACTCGAACGTTAAGTTGGGCGTTCTGAGTTTATAGAAACTAAAGACGCCTGTCCGAGTCGTCCTTCCGGAATCGATGTCGGTCATTCGGTCAGTCATGTTGGGCGACGTTGAGGGCCGTCCCCGTGGGAGCTGTACGCCTGCCGCTCGTGACATGAACACCTGGGGTGGAGTACACCGCTCGGTGACTTCAAGCCCAATGCAGTTGCGCCCTGCTTCGTGCCGGCACGGAGATAGTCGGATGTTGCCATGAGGCCCAAGTGCGCGCCGATCCGCAGGGATGTGTCGTAAGTGGCCAACGCGCCGAATCGCTTAATGGAATGAGTCTGGGCGGCTACTAATTCATGGAGTTCGTCGAAATTCTGGCATCCGTCAATCTCGGTGAGGCGAGCCACGAGCGCCATCGTCTGCGTCGCCACGTCCTCTATCGACTCTCGCTTTCGGCGTGGCGCAGTGCTTAAGTTCGGGCGAAAACCGGGCATATTCATATGTACCAGGCAACTAGCTGTTGGCCGGACGGATTTTCTGACCATCCGACTTGATCTTCGCGCTGCCCCGACTCGCTCGCTCGAATCTGTGCTCGGGTCCGCTGACGCTGGTGAGTGACCCGATCTTGCGAATGCCCGGTTTCAGTTCGATCTCGACAGTAGCCTACCGTTGTTGATGCCGAATCTCGGCGTCTCCTTCATCGTCTCGGCGCGTGGCCGGGGCGGTTGTGTTACCACACGACCGCTCCCGCCCGGGAGCGGTCTCTTCTAAAGGAGGTCGCTCCCATGATCGCGATTACCAAGACATCACTTCCAGCGGTGGATGTTTCAGAGAACAGTCAGTTCGTAAAGATGCTCCCCTGGATTCAATGTCAGGCACGCCGGGCCTTTTGTCGCGTTCCTGCCGAACTGCGGGACGAACTGGTAGCTGAAGTGGTCGCGCACGCGTTCTGCAGCTTTGCGAGGTTGGTCAACTCCGGAAGGGCGAGCTTCGCCTACGCCACGCCACTGGCCGGATACGCGATCCAAGCCGTCCGCGCCGGTAGACGCGTGGGCACAAAGCGCAACGTTCGCGATTTAACCTCCCCCACGCGAAACCGCCAGATTGAGAGCCTGGACAGGCTTGCCCTTCGGCAGGGCCAATGGTGTGAAGCGCTCGTCGAAGACCGCCGAACTACACCGGCCGATATCGCGGCAGCCCGAATCGATGTGGCTGCTTGGCTGCGATCCCTGTCCCGCAAACATCGCCGAATTGCTACCTCACTGGCCAGGGGCGAATCGGGGCAGGAAGTCGCCAAACAGTTCCGCGTGAGCGGCGCACGGATCAGCCAGATTCGTAAGTCGCTCATGGATAGCTGGGACCGCTTTCAGGGAATTGATGTGGCGCGCCGACCAACCGCAACAGCCGCTTGATTCGGAGCTGGTGGCGCCCTTCCAACGCACCGTGAGCATCGTCCGCCGTCAGGACCAGTCGGATCTGTGGAACGAGGTTCGCTACCTGGTCTTCGATGCGCCCGATGTGGCTGAACCGTTTGAGGGACGCATGCAGTGTTTGCGCGACTGGTTTGCCGAACACCGGCCGCAGTACGCCCAGCTACTCGCACACGAGCCGTGCCGCGGGGCGGATCACTTGACGGCCGAGCTGGACCGAATCGCCGCGCTGGGTGGCGAGGGGCTCATGCTGCGCGAGCCGGGCTCACGCTACGAAGCCGGTCGATCGCCGACACTGCTGAAGGTCAAGAGATTTCACGATGCCGAGGCCTGGGTCATCGAGCACCTGCCGGGCCGGGGTCGCCATCGTGGCCGCCTCGGAGCCCTATTGGTCGCCACGCCCGACGGCACAACCTTCTCGGTCGGCACGGGGCTCACGGACGCCCAGCGAGAGCAACCGCCGGCCGTTGGCACCCTGATCACCTTCCGCTTCCAGGAGCTCACCGATCGCGGTGTGCCCCGATTCCCCTCGTTTGTGCGGACTGGCCCGAATGTCGCGGCCGCTTGCTGAGGCGCGGGCCAGTCCGGCAATCCCCCCTTGTGCTTTGACAGTAATACTAGGAGATCCTGCCATGCTGCGTCGTTTTGAGTTCGTTCGCGGCAATTCTGCCAAGTTCTGGGAGATCAGGCTCGCCGGCACGGCCGTGACGGTGCGATTTGGCCGGCTGGGAACCGAAGGCCAAATGCAGGCCAAAACTTTTCCGACCCCCGATGCGGCTTGCCAACACGCCGAAAAAGTGATCGCTGAGAAAAATCGCAAAGGCTACGTCGAGTGCGTGGCCCGCTAGGCTGCGGCGCGCCGAGCCGGCACCGTCCCGAGGTGGTCTCCTCGAACTGACGGCAGCGCTTCGGCCGAAATCCTTCGCGGAACTAGGCCGTAAGTCGCTACGGCCGATCCCCATTGGGGCGCTGCCAAGACGTTAATGTCCTCGCCTCGGCCGTGACATTCGACAGCCCTTCATCGATCGCGGTGAAGGGCTGTTCTTCTCCGGACTCCATTCAACGAGGTCCAACATCTTCGCCGTTCGGCTGGAAATGCTGGTGTCATTAATGGGTCCATTCTCGGGGCAAGTCAGAAAACGTTTAGTAGTTTATCCGATGTGCCGCGCGCAGCGTGAGCCGTTGCAGTCGGTTCGACCGGCACGTCGGATAAACGTACGATGAACTGAACGCGGTACTATGGGGTTTGAATGCGACGTCTGAGGAACGCCGATGCG
>JANNTE010000044.1:0-6430 GCA_031403365.1 Betaproteobacteria bacterium
AGTTGGGTGAAGGCGGCGTGGCCGGAAATGAGCGGAGGAAGCGGGGAACGATCCATGTTGTCGAAGGCTTTGGGCTTAGAAATTATTCTGGCGGTGACCGTGTTGTCATTCCCGCGCAGGCAGGAATTCAATTTATCGACAAGCGCGTTTTTCTATCTTATTCGGGTCTTGCTGCCTCGACAAGCTCGATGGATTGGCGTTATTGAAGCGCCATCGGCAGCGAAACGCTTTTGAGTCCGGCGGCGGCGATGTGCTCGAGCAAAGCGGGCAGGACATCCAGAACCGGCGCGCGCTGCCGGCTCACGCGGTCATGCAGCAGCAGGATGTCGCCCGCGCGCAGTCCGCGCGTGAGGCGCGCCAGCACCCGCGCCGGATCGCGCTCGACGGTGTCGAAACCACGCCGCGTCCATGTGATGTAACGCAAACCGAATTTCGCGATCAGCGGATCGAGCAGCGGGCTGCGGATGCCCATCGGCGAACGAAAAAACGCGGGCGCCTGTCCGGTAATCCCGGCCACGATGTCCTGCGCCGCGCCGATTTCTGCGCGCAGCGCGGCCCAGCCATAGAAAGCGAAGAAGTGGGAGTGGCTGCGGCTGTGATTCTCGATGCTGTGCCCGCGCCGGATGATGTCTTTGATCAAATCCGGGTGCGCGGCGGCCTTGTCGGCAATCACGAAGAAGCTGGCCCTGGCCTGATGCCGGTCCAGCAGGTCCAGCACTGCGGGTGTGACGCGCGGATCGGGGCCATCGTCAAAGGTCAGCGCGATTTCGTTGCGCCGCGCCGACGTGTCAGGCAGTCGCAGCATGTTCTGACCCAGCCAGCGGCTTTTTGGCCATGAGCCAATGAATCCGAGCGCGACATGATTGAGCACCAGCGCGGCGAGTATCCACAGCCACCATGCGGGCTGCGCGAGCAGCGTTATCAGAGCCGCAACATGGAATGCAACCGAGAACCAGATGGCGCCGCCGGGCCTCCACACCCGGGGAGCGGCCGTGCTCAGCTTGACGGCCTTCCCCATGAATCGCGCAGCGTGACCGTGCGATTGAATACCGGCGCGCCGGGCGCGGAGTGGTCGCGGTCGGCGCAAAAGTAACCGTGGCGCTCAAACTGGAAGCGCTCCTCCGGTTTCGCATCTCTCAGCGCCGGTTCGCAATAAACCTGAATGCGTTTGATGGAACCCGGATTCATGTCGAGCAGAAAATCGCGCTCCGATCCGGGATGCGGCACGGCGAACAATCGGTCGTAGAGCCGCACTTCGGTCTGACAGGCGTGCCGTGCGGACACCCAGTGAATATTGCCCTTGACCTTGTAGGTGTCCGAACCGGGTGTTCCGGACTTTGAATCAGCGAACATCTCGCAGTGCACCGCCGTGACATGGCCGGCGGCATCCTTGTCGGCCCCGATGCATTTCAGTACGAAGCCATAGCGCAGCCGCACCTGATTGCCGGGATAGAGGCGGAAGTAACCCTTGTCCGGCACGTCCATGTAGTCCTCGCGTTCGATCCACAGCTCGCGCGAGAAGGGAAGGGCGCGCCTGCCCCACTCCGGTTTCTGCGGATGATTCGGCGCCTCGCAGAGCTCTTCCCTGTCGGCCGGATAATTGTCGATTACCAGTTTGAGCGGATCAAGGACTGCCATGCGGCGCGGCGAGCTTTCGTTGAGCGTTTCACGCATGCAGTCTTCCAGCACGCTCATGTCGATCCAGGAATCCGATTTCGACACCCCGATACGCTCGGCGAACAGGCGAAACCCCTCGGGCAGAAATCCTCGCCGGCGCGCGCCAACGAGTGTGGGCATGCGCGGATCGTCCCAGCCCTCGACGTGTTTTTCGTCAACCAGTTGAATCAGTTTGCGCTTTGAGAGCACGACATAAGTCAGATTCAGGCGCGCGAATTCATATTGCTTCGGGAGCGGACGCGCCAGCAGGCCGAAGCCCGCCAGCTTCTCCAGCACCCAGTCATAGAGCGGGCGATGATCTTCGAATTCCAGCGTGCAAATCGAGTGCGTGATGTTCTCCAGCGCATCGGATATGCAGTGCGTGTAGTCGTACATCGGGTAAACGCACCATTTGTCCCCGGTGCGATGATGATGCGCGTGGCGGATGCGGTAAATCACCGGATCGCGAAGATTGATGTTGGGCGAGCTCATGTCGATTTTCAGCCGCAGCACATGCGCGCCGTCGGGGAATTCGCCGGCCTTCATGCGGCGGAACAAATCCAGATTTTCTGCGCGCGAGCGCTCGCGATAGGGGCTGTGCCTGCCCGCCTCGGTGAGCGTACCCCGAAACTCGCGCATTTCCTCGGCCGAGAGCGAGTCGACATAGGCCAGATCGTGCTCGATGAAGGCCTCGGCAAACTGATACAGGGTGTCGAAGTAATCCGATGCGTAGTACAGGTGCTCGCCCCAGCCGAACCCCAGCCACGTCACTGCATCCATGATCGAATCGACGTACTCGGTATCTTCGGTAACCGGGTTGGTGTCGTCGAAACGCATGTGGCAATGCCCGCCGTAGAGCTGCGGCAGACCGAAGTTCAGGCAGATCGACTTGGCATGGCCGTAGTGCAGATAGCCGTTCGGTTCGGGGGGAAATCGGGTGCGTATCCTCGCCGCATCGGGCGGCGCGCCGGCGTGGGTCGCGGCCGGGCCGGGCCGGCCGCCCCAGGTGCGCGCGGCATTGGTGCCCTGCGCGAGATCCGCTTCGATGACGTTGCGGATGAAATTGGTGATTTGAGCGGCGGAATGGGGCGGTGCTTTGGCGCTGGTGGCGGGTTTGTTCACGCTGGATGAGGCGATAAATAAAATCGAGGTCGTTTGAGTGGCGAGACCGATACGGCATCGTGGCCGATTTGAAACAAAGGCATACTCGCAGTCGCAATACTAATGCCTTGAAGGCATTCCGTGGGTGCAAACATGAAGCCTATACTTGGCCCGGACAAGCCACGGTCGGGCAGACTTCGCTGGTGACGCACTGTTGGAAGCTTGAAAGGGCTGATCGTCAGCATTGGGTTTTACCCGCCCCGGCAAGATCCGGACTTATCGGATCCGTCAGATGTAACGGGATCAGGCGCGCCAGCAATCGGGACGGTGTGTAAACTACGTTGCACTTGGAATTGGAATCCCGGCCAGCATCCAGTGTAGTGCTTCCTACTTGACGGCACAAAAGACGGCGAGAATCGACACCATACGGCGTTGTAAATCCTCGGGGGGTGCCCAACCTGGCTGCGGTTTACGCCTTGTCCGACGCCGCTTTTGACGCGCAATCAGCCGTGAGAGCACTTAAACATAAGAGCCACCAGGTACGAAGCACTACACTGGCGCGCAGTCATGGCGGGAATCAGCTTAATGAAAGGGGCATAAGATGGCAGAAGAGCACAAAACCAAGGTGGTGATCCTTACCGGGATCTACCGCATCAAGGGGTTCATCGAACTGGTGCCGGGTGCGCGGCTGACCGACTATCTGACAGAATCCAAGGCATTCATCGCGGTAACGGATGCCGAGGTTCGAGAAGCGGATCGCCTGGTCATGCACGTTCCTTTTCTGAATGTCAGTCGGGACCAGATTCAAATCATCGCTCCGGACTGAATTCGACCTGCTCTGCGGCATGCTGGCAACGCGCGTGGGCGGAGCCGGCGAAAAAATACCCTGCCCCAAATGGCCTCAGTAAGGGAGGTAACTGAGCAATGGGACAGGGCACTGAAAAAGTCCCCGTAATAATACCGGATAGGCCGGATTTGCCAACAATTTTTTGGAATATTTCGGACCTGTTTGTCAGCAGCATTATTATTTTTCAGATTTTGTGTTGCCGTTTGGCGACACGTGATGATTGAAACCAGATTGCGGTTCGGATGCGCAATTACGTCGAGGCGGTCTTCGAAGAGCAAATTGCCGGATTTCGGCGGATTCGCGCAATTGCGGGCGTTCGCGGTTTGTGGGTGGATGGTTTCGTCCACTTCTCACGCCTGATTTCAAAAGGTTTGATGCGGCCAAGGGGTTGGCGGGCAGGTGGAAAAATCTGATAAACCGCTTCAAAAACTTGTCCGGCGCGGCCTATACTGCGCCGGACGCGGTCGTTCGGGCAGCTTCGGATCGTGTTGGCCGCAGCGCCAAGTACATATTTCTAAAGTCATCTTTGAACAACGAGGAGGCAAACGCTATGAAGAAGATCGTAGTTTGGGCTTTGAGTGCACTGTTCATGACCAGTGGCCTGGCGGCCGCGCAGGGGATGCTGAATTCCAGCCAAAGTGTCGAGATCAAGGGGTCGATCTGGAGGGTGTGGGAAGCCGTCAAGGATTTCGACGGCCTGTCAACTGGCATCCGGCGTTCTCGGAATCCGTGATCATTTCCGGCGCCAACGAGGAGGTTGGAGCGGTTCGCACCCTTACATTGAAAGATGGTCCGAGCTTCGACGAGGAACTGACGTCGTATGAGGTGCTTGACCGGAAATTCAGCTATCGCGTCATTGATCCGGCGCCTTTGCCTATTTCCAGTTACGCCTCGACCTTTCAGGTCCTCGAGGGCCGGCGCGGCTTTACTTTGGTCCAATGGCGCGGAGCTTATCGGAACAATTCCGAAGGCAAGATGAAGGACGAGGAGGTCATCGCCCTGATCGACGGTCTTTATCGGGCCGGCCTCGACAATCTGAGATCCATGATTGAATCGCAGTGAATTCAACGGGCGCCGATCGCGTTTAACGGCATCGACGCCCACGTTGAGTGTTCAGGAATTGCACAGGTAATGGCCAGTCAAAACGCCGCGGATCCTAACCGGCTTGATCGTGTGATTGCCGAGGCGCGCCGGCATAGTACCGAGCGGGAGACGACTTATCGCGAGCGGGCGCTCAAATTGTTTCCGTGGATCTGCGGTCGATGCGCCCGCGAGTTTTCCGGCGTGCGATTGCGCGAATTGACCGTGCACCACAAGGATCACAATCACGACAACAATCCGCTGGACGGCAGCAACTGGGAGCTGCTCTGCATCTATTGCCATGAGAATGAACATGCGCGGGTTGCCGATGAGGCGGTTCGCGGGAGAAACTCCGGCGAACAGACCCCGGTGGCTACGCACAATCCGTTTGCTGACCTGCAGGCAAAGCTGGCGGCGAAGAAGCAACGCAATGAGTAAGGGGCTGCGGACCGGGGGCTAGGGGCCAGGGTTGGAGCGCCGCATCGTGGCGCGGCGATGTCGCACTAGCGCCTCGCCGTCACCTCTGGTCCAGAGACCCCAGCCACCAGTCACCATGCCCCAGTCGCCAGTTTTTAATTTTCAAGCTCCCGCTCAATGACAATCCAATGGTTTCCCGGCCACATGAATCTGGCGCGCAAGAAGGCCGCCGAAACCATGGAGTGGGTGGATGTCGTCATCGAAGTCGTCGATGCCCGTCTTCCGGAAGCCAGCAGCAATCCGATGATCCGGGCTCTGCGCGAATACCGCCAGCGGCCGGCACTGAAGGTTCTGAACAAAGTCGATCTCGCCGATCCGTCCGCGACCAGCGCCTGGCTGGATTTTTACAGCCGGCAGCCAGGCATCAAGGCGGTTGCGCTATCGTGCAGGAAACCGGCCGACGTGGCGCGGATCACGGGTTACTGCCAGTCGATCGCGCCGCATCGCAGTGACAACACCAAGCCGCTGCGCATGATGATCATGGGTATTCCCAATGTCGGTAAATCCACATTGATGAATGCCATGCTGAAGCGCCGCGTGGCCGCTGTCGGCGACGAACCGGCGGTGACCAAGAGGCAGCAGAGTTTCGACATTGGCGCGGGGATGACCCTTACCGATACCCCGGGCCTGATGTGGCCGAAGATCGAGTACGAAAGCGATGGCTACATGCTGGCGGCGAGCCACGCCATCGGTACCAACGCGGTGATGGAGGAAGAAGTGGCGGCCTTTCTCGGAGAAGTCCTGCTCACCCGTTACTCGCATTTGTTGAGCGCGCGCTACGGCTTTGCGCTGGATGGCCTGGATGGTCCGGGCCTGATTGAGGCCGTTGCCAGGCGCCGCGGATGCCTGATCAAAGGCGGCGGCCTTGATCTGGAAAAAGCCGCGCTTATCCTGCTCGATGACTATCGCAGTGGCGCGCTGGGACGCATCAGTCTTGAAACTCCCCAGTCGAGACTCGATATGATTTCCACGGCCAGTCGCGTCAATATCACGCAAGAGTGAACTCAAGGACAGCAAACCGTTCACGCGCCTTTCATACCGCACCCCTTACCTTGCAACCCCGACAAGAATGAATCAATCCGATACCCCGCTTGGCAACGACGAGCTGGACCGCCTGGAGCAGTTGCTCGTGTCCGACGTGTTTCACGGAGAAGCCATGCCGTTGGACATGCTGCAAGGCTTGTTATGCGCGGTGGCCAGTTCGCCGGACCTGATTCCACCCAGTCGCTGGCTGCCGGTTGCATTGGGGGAAGAACCCGGATATCAGAA
>JANNTE010000045.1:0-6124 GCA_031403365.1 Betaproteobacteria bacterium
GAAGGCCAAGATCGCCCGGACCGTCCGGGCGCACCTAGGGTTTCAAGGCAGCCTGCTGCTCCGGCGCGCAATGCGCTTAACGAAGTGCTGCGTGATGACTTCATCAAGGATTCGGTGGCCGGCGTGGGACGCTGGAACAAGGTGCTGGAAAAGGCCGGCCTTCCGCATCGGCTGACGGTGCCGCACAAGGCCTTCCACCGCAACATTGGCGCGCTGTCGGGTGTAAAGGTCTCGCCCGACGGACGGGTGGTCGGCGAAAGCGAATGGCAGGCCAGGGTCGATGAATGGCTGCCGAGCGACGCCGACCGCGCTTTTGTCGCATCGCTGATGGGCCGCGTAGTCGAGCCTGGGAAATTCGCCAACTGGATCGCGCCGCCGCTGATGGGCGTCAACCGCCAGCCGGCGGATTTCGAGTACATCCGATTCAATTAGTGAGTTTTCCAAAATACATGACAGAGCTTCAATTCAAAGTCGCTTCCCTCACCCTCGTTCCCGCTCCCTCCGGGACAAGGGCACACTTGAAGCGGAGCAGAGGGAACGAGGGTGAGGGAAGAATGTGTCA
This sequence comes from Betaproteobacteria bacterium, assembly GCA_031403365.1. Classification (GTDB taxonomy): domain Bacteria; phylum Pseudomonadota; class Gammaproteobacteria; order Burkholderiales; family JACQAP01; genus JACQAP01. The sequence goes on from JANNTE010000045.1 coordinate 563, forward strand.
TGAATTACGAAAAGATCAAAAGGATGAATGAGTCCGCGGCCGGCGTTATCAGGCAGCATCTGATCGACCCGGAAATCTGCATTCGTTGCAACACCTGCGAGGCCACTTGTCCGGTGGGTGCGATCACGCACGACGATCGCAACTATGTGGTCGATGCCGGCAAGTGCAATTTGTGCATGGCCTGCATCTCGCCCTGTCCCACGGGATCGATCGACAACTGGCGGGTGGTGCCGCGCGTGCAAGCGTATTCCATCGAGGCGCAACTCGACTGGGAAACACTGCCGGCTGAACTCGATTCGCAGCACATCGATTCCGCGCAGATCGCGCCGGGGTACGTTGCCACGAGCTCGAAAGAAGCGGGGTCGAAAGATACGACCCGGGCGCAAGTGAGCGCCGGTCCGGATGCGGCATCTGCGCTATCGGCATTTTCAACAAGCGCTGCGCCTTTGTCCATGCATGGCGCCCGGTTCGGCGCCACCCTGCCGCCGTGGTCCGCGGCGCATGCCTATACCAACCTGTACGGACCGAAGGCGGCGCAGAGTTCGATCAACGCCACGGTCACCGGCAATGTGCGTGTTACTCAGGTCGGTCGCGAGTACGACACTCATCACATCGTGCTCGACTTTGGCGCGATTCCGTTTCCGCTGCTGGAAGGCCAGTCAATCGGAGTCATCCCGCCGGGAATGCAAGCCAATGGCCTCGCCCACCATCCGCGCCAGTATTCGGTAGCCAGCCCGCGCAACGGCGAGCGGCCGGGCTACAACAACGCCTCACTGACGGTGAAACGGGTGCTCGAAGACCACGCGGGCCGGCCGGTGCGCGGCGTCGCCAGCAATTACCTGTGCGATCTTCAGGTCGGCGACCAGGTGCAGGTGACCGGTCCGTTTGGTGCATCGTTCCTGATGCCCAACCACCCGAAAAGCCATATCGTGATGATCTGCACCGGCACCGGCTCGGCGCCGATGCGGGCGATGACCGAGTGGCGCCGTCGTTTGCAAGCCAGCGGCAAATTCGAAGGCGGCAGGCTGCTGTTGTTCTTCGGCGCCCGCACCAAGGAAGAGTTGCCATACTTCGGCCCGCTGCAGAACCTCCCCCGGGATTTCATTGACATCAACTTCGCCTTCTCGCGCACGCCGGGCCAACCGAAGCGCTATGTGCAGGATGCGATGCGCGAACGCGCGGCCGATCTGGCCGTGATGCTCACCGACCCGAACGCGTACTTCTACGTGTGTGGCCTGAAAGCGATGGAGGAGGGCGTAGTACTCGCGCTGCGCGATGTGGCGCGGCAGGCGGGCCTCGACTGGGAGCGCGTCGCCATGGAGCTCAAGACACAGGCACGGCTGCATCTGGAGACGTACTAGTCAATCATTCATCACGCGCCAGACGGTCATTGCGGTGACAGTGGGAATCCAGCTTTTTCCGGACGCACTGAATTCCAGAATTGGCAGAGACGACACCTGATGCGCAGCTTTCTTTATCCGACCCGGAGGAAATTTTGACCGAGCTTGCCAGTTATCCCAGCCTGAAAGACAAAAGCGTTTTCGTGACCGGGGGTGCCACCGGGATCGGAGCATCCATCGTGAAGCACTTCGCGACCCAGGGCGCGCACGTGGCGTTCTTCGACATGGATTCGCCATCGGCGCAGAACTTGGTTTCGGAAGTGTCCGGACGTGGACATGCAGCGCCATTATTCTTCCAGAGCGATTTGCGCGATATCGCCGATTTGCGCGGCAGGATCGGGGAAGCGCGCAGGAAACTGGGCGATCCTCACGTTCTGGTCAATAACGCTGCACGCGATGACCGCCATTCGATCGAAAGCGTCACGCCGGAATACTGGGACGAGCGCATCGCTGTCAATCTTCGCCATCAGTTCTTTGCGGCACAGGCGGTCATGGACGGCATGAAAGGCCTGGGTGGCGGTTCAATCATCAACATGGGGTCGGGCAGCTGGCGCTCGGCCTCCGGCAATATGCCTGTCTACCTGACTGCGAAGGCTGGCGTGGAGGGTCTCACGCGCGCGCTGGCGCGCGACCTCGGACCGTTCAATATTCGTGTCAATTGCGTGATACCGGGTTGGGTGATGACCGAGCGTCAGATCAAACTCTGGCTGACGCCGGAGGCGGAAGTGAATTTGATGCGTCAGCAATGTCTGAAGAAGCGGCTGATGGCAGACGATATTGCGCGCATGGTGCTGTGGCTTGCCGCCGCAGACAGCAGCATGGCAACCGCGCAAGCCTTCGTCGTGGATGCCGGATTGCACTGAAGAAACTCCGAGATCGCGTCCTCTCCGCAAATCTTTTCCTCGAATCACTTTGTCGGAGACAGGCACCCAGTTGCCCATCGAAGACATGAATTCCCGCTTTCTCGGGAACGACAAACAGGAACGTACTCAGAGGTGATGTAAGGCGGGACGCAAGCGTGTCAGCGCAAATGCCGGCATGCTTCAGCCGGGGAAGCGATCCTTGTTCTGTCTATCGAACATCCAGCCGGGATACTCGGACGCAAGCATGCTGACTTCGTTCAAGGTCTCAAGCTCGGCATCAGTCAACTTCAGATCAGTGGCAGCGATATTGTCGTCGAGCTGTGCAATTGATTTCGCTCCCACGATCACGCTGGTGACCGCGGGTTGATGCAGCAGCCAGGCGAGCGCCACCCGCGCGACCGATACGCCGTGCCCCTTGGCGATCGGGCGCATCGCTTCGACGCAGCGAAACGCCCGTGGCCGGTCCACCGGCGGAAAATCGAAACTGGTGCGGCGCGCGCCGTCCGGGCCCTTGTCGCTTTCATTGAATTTCCCGGACAGCAAGCCTCCCGCGAGGGGACTCCAGACCAGAATTCCGAGGCCCTGATCGAGCGACACGGGTACGATTTCCCGCTCCAGTTCCCGCCCCGCCAGGGAGTAATAGGCTTGAACACTCTGGAAGCGGTTCCAGCCGCGATGCTCCGAAATCGATATCGCTTTCATGACCTGCCAGGCGGCGTGATTACTCAGCCCGAGGCAGCGCACCTTGCCCGACCGGACCAGATCTTCCAGCGTGCGCAGGGTTTCCTCCAGTGGCGTGGCCAGGTCCTGTCCGTGAATCTGGTAGAGGTCGATGTGCTCCAGTTGCAGCCGTTTGAGACTGGCGTTCACCGAATCCATGATGTGCCCGCGCGACAGGCCGACCTGGTTTGGCCCCGCGCCCATGCGCACACGCACCTTGGTGGCGATCACCAGTTCCTCGCGCGGCAGGCGCAGATTTTTCAACGCCTGCCCGAGCAGCGCTTCGGAATCTCCCTCTGAATAAACGTTCGCGGTGTCGATAAAATTCACACCGGAATCGAAAGCCATTTTCACCTGCGCCTCGACCTCGGCAAGCGTGAGTTGTCCGATCGGCTGCCAGCGGCCCTTGCCGCCATAAGTCATGGTGCCGAGACATATCTCCGAAACCAGCAGGCCGGAACGGCCGAGCAATCGATAGCGCATGATTAACCTCCGATGTGGCGGCGATGTTGCAAGTCGAGTGCCTCGCGCTTCTTGGCGGCTCGCGAAGGGTGTTCGAACTCCGGCGCTCCGTCGTCGTCAGGTTGGCTTGAGCACCCGCAGTTCCATCGACTTCACGAAGTCTTTCACCTTCGGCCGATAGGCTTGCATATGGGGTGCAACCGCATGCGCCTTAAGGTTGGCAAGCGTTTCCCATTTCTCGATGATGACCACGCGATCCGCATTGCGGGATTGATTCGGAATATCGGTTTCGGCATCCACGGTCGGACCGTATTCGATGCACCCGGCCTCCGCCTTGACATCGGGAATGAGTTTGCGGAATTCGGCGAGGAAGGCGTCGCGCTTTCCCGGCAGCAGGTCAACGGTGGCGATGACGTGAATCATGATGTGTTCTCACAATAAATGATGGTGCCGGGAGCATACCCGAGATGGGAAGCACCCGGCACTTCGCCGTGCGCGGCGCAACAGGCGGCTTGTCGTCGTAGGGCGGGTTCGCGAATCTTGACCCGCCGGCGCGACTCAGGCCGCTTTCTGCGACCAGCGTTCCAGTTCCTCCCAGCCGCCGATACGTTCGCCGTTGATGAATACTTGCGGCACCGTCTGCGCGCCGGCAATTGCGCCCACGACGCGGCTGCGCGTCTTGTGCTCCAGCGGAACCTCGGCATAGTCGTAGCCGAGTTCGGTGAGCTTGGCCTTGGCCTTGGCGCACCACTGGCAGCCTTCGCGGGTGAGGATGGCGACCTGATCCGGTTTCTTCGCCTTCGGGTTGATATAGGCGAGCAGTGTGTCGGCATCGGACACTTCGAAAGGATCGCCCGGCTTGTTCGGCTCGACGAACATCTTTTCCACCACGCCGTCACGCACCAGCATGGAATAGCGCCAGGAGCGCTTGCCAAAGCCCAGGTCGGACTTGTCCACCAGCATCCCCATGCCGTCGGTGAATTCGCCGTTGCCATCCGGGATGAGCGTCAGGTTGCCGGATTCCTGGTCCTTCGCCCATTCGTTCATCACGAAAGTGTCGTTGACCGAAATACATACGATGGAGTCCACGCCGTTGCCGAAAAACGCCGGCGCGAGTTCGTTACAACGCGGCAAATGGGTCGAAGAACAGGTCGGCGTAAACGCGCCGGGCAGCGAGAACACCGCCACGGTCTTGCCCTTGAACAGGTCGTCGGTCGTGATGTTCCTCCACTCGTTTTGAATGCGGGTGCGAAACGTTACCTGGGGTACGCGTTGGCCTTCACGCGATGCGGTCATGCGGGTCTCCTTTGAGAGGGTTGAAAACTGGATGGCGAGCACTGTAGCGGGGCCCCGCTGTGCCAGCCAAGACTTTGTTACGATGGTAGCGATAGCCATAACCTATCGTCAGCCCCGGACCCGTCAGGAACTCAATTTCATGGTTGCGGTGGCCGTGGCGCAACAATGCGAACGCGCGGCCGGGAGTTGTTTCGTCAATCAGCCCAGCTTGTCGGCGGCGATCCGCTAACTGGAGGAGGGGGTAAGCTCTTCGAGCGGAAGACTGGCGGCGTGCTGCATGCCGGCACCGGCGAGCGTGCCATCGAACAGACACGAGGGGCGCTGGCGGGAGCCGAGCGCGTAAAGAGTATCGCGAAATCTGCCGGCATTCCGGGCCATGTTTGGCCCGGGATGTCTTGTGGAGATCGGTTCTACTTTTTCTGTTTGAACAGTGGTAATGCTTGGCTCCTACTCCCACTGTGTCATAGACATTGATATTTCCACAGTGTTTGCGACATCCCCTCCCAACCCCTCCCGGATGGAGAGGGGCTTTTCCTCCCTCGCCCTCCGGGGCAAGGGCACACTTGAAGCGCAGCGGAGGGATCGAGGGTGAGGGAGCGTTCTTGACACGTCAGCACAATTTAGTGACACAGTAAGAATAATTCATCGCGCGAAATTCCGGCTTAGGGTCCGATCATGGGATGCCGGGAGCGATGTGTTCTGGGAATTCCTGTCATTGGCGGCCGGTGCCGGTTTTTTTGCGAGAACCCTGATCGTGCGCGGAGTTTCGCGCGAAGGTCATAGCCCGGTCCGGAATGCGATCGCCTGTCGCAGAATGTTTC
>JANNTE010000046.1:0-4290 GCA_031403365.1 Betaproteobacteria bacterium
CCTTTCGCGGCCATCCACGCCAGCCAGCAGGCGCTGAGCGTGCCGCCCAGGCAGTATCCGATCAGGTTGATTTCGCGCTCGCCGGTGGCCTTTTCGATTGCGGCGAGTGCGGCTTGCGGGCCCTCGAGCAGATAATCATCAAAGGTCTTGCCGGCATGGGCTTCATCCGGGTTTACCCAGGAGATCACGAATACAGTGATGCCTTGCTCGAGCGCGAAGCGGATGAAAGAGTTCTTCTGCCGCAGGTCGAGAATGTAGTACTTGTTGATCCACGGCGGAACGATCAGTAACGGCGTCTTGCAGACCTCTTTCGTGACCGGCTCATACTGGATCAACTGCATCTGGTCGTTTTGATAAACCACCTTGCCAGGCGTGCTCGCCACGTCCACGCCCATGCGGAACGCTTTCGGGTCGGTCATGCTGATGGCAAGCTTGCCGTCGCCGCGATCAAGGTCTTGCAGCAGATTATTAAATCCGTCGAGCAGATTCTTGCCACCGGTTTCGATCGTGGTCTTGAGAACCTGTGGATTGGTCAGCACAAAATTGGTCGGCGCCAGCGCGTCGATGTACTGCCGGGTAAAAAACTGCACCTTGCTCGCGGTCTTGGCATCGAGGCCCTCTACCTCGGACACCGATTTCTGGATGTTTTGCGCCGCGATCAGGTAGGACTGCCTGATGTAGTCAAACAGCAGATTGTTTTCCCATAACTCGCCCTTGAACCGGTTGTCGACCTTGGCCGGCTGCGCCGACTCCGGGGCCTTGCCACCCGAGGCCTGGAACGCCATGCGCTGCCACAGCGTGGAATAATCCTGCCACAGGCGCATCGACATCTCGGCCAACTTGAACGGATCGCCCATCAGCTTGTTGGCGAGTTCGGTGAAAGCCTTGCCCACACCCAGATCGTCCACCGCTTCCTCGCCGGATATTTTCGATTTATCGGCCAGATGCTCCTTGAACAAGTGCTGGCTGCGCAACGCAATTTCCGCGAAGACGCGCGCGACTTCTTGCGTATCAACTGGCGGGTTGGGAGTTTCTTCGCTCATGTGACTAAGGTAATCCTGGCAGGGCAACAGTGCAAGCGGGTGTTGCGAAATTTTGTTTACCGCTTACGTCGCGATGGGCGCGACTCGGCCAAAGGACTGCCATAGGTCTTGAATTTTTCCTGGACCACATCCATTTCCGCATCGGAAAGAATGGCCGGTTTGCCGACTTGCAGCGCACGCCAATACTGCTCGCACAAGGCCTCGACCTCGACAGCCAGCGCCAGCGCGCCCTTCAGATGCGCGCCAATGGCTATCATGCCGTGGTTGGCGAGCAGGCAGGCCTTGCGGTTTTCCAGCGCCTTGATGGCATGGTCGGACAATGCTTGCGTGCCAAAAGTGGCATAGGGCGCGCAGCGGATGCTGCTGCCGCCGGCCATTGCGATCATGTAATGAAATGCCGGCACGTCGATACCCAGACAGGCCAGCGTGGTGGCGAAACTGGCATGGGTGTGAACCACGGCCTGCGCATCGCCACGCGAGCGATAAATATCGAAATGGAAGCGCCATTCGGACGACGGTGCGCGTTTGCCGCTGGCTGTTCCATCGGGGCCGATAAAGACAATGTCGGCCGGTTTGGTTTCTTCGTAAGGCAATCCAGAAGGCGTGACCAGAAATCCGTTTTTCGAGCGTGCGCTGACATTGCCGGATTTGCCCCGGTTGATGCCCAGCGCATTCATTTGCAGCGCGGTGGTAATGATGTCTTTTCTAAGTTGCAACTCGCGCATTTTCAAGCGGCCTTGTCGCGGTACAGGGACTGCAAACCCTCGCGGCTCGCCGGCGCGATGCCACGGTCGGTGATGATGGCGGTGACGAGCCGTGCCGGTGTAACGTCGAAAGCAGGATTGGCCGCCCGCGTTGCGTCCGGCGCGATGCGAACATGGCTGACCTGATCATCCGCGCCCATGGCCCGCATGCCGGTGATCTCGGCGGCGTCGCGCTCTTCGATCGGAATTTCGCGCAGCGCGTCGGTGATGTTCCAGTCGATGGTCGGCGAGGGCACCGCAGCATAGAAGGGCACGGCGCAATCTTTGGCTGCAAGCGCCTTGAGATAAGTGCCGATCTTGTTGCACACGTCGCCTTCCGCGCTCACGCGATCCGCGCCGACGATGACCAGATCCACCCCGCCGCGCTGCATCAGGTGCCCGCCGGCATTGTCGACGATCAGCGTATTGGGAATGCCGTGTTGCGAGAGTTCCCAGGCGGTCAGCAATCCCTGGTTACGCGGACGGGTTTCATCGACCCAGACGTGAACCGCAATGCCGGCATCGTGGGCGAGATAAACCGGCGCCAGCGCAGTGCCCACATCGACGGTGGCTAGCCAGCCGGCGTTGCAATGGGTAAGCACGTTGACCCGGCCCTTCTTGTCCGCGACAGCGCGCAGCAGCGTGAGCCCGTGCCGGCCGATCGCGGTATTGATCGCGATATCTTCATCGGCGATGCGTTGCGCCTCCAGCCATGCGGCTTGCGCACGCGAGTGCTCGGCCACCGACTGCAGCTTACCGGTCATGCGCTCGATGGCCCAGCGCAAATTCACCGCGGTCGGACGCGTGGCGCCAAGCATGGCGGCTGCGCGTTGCAGGCTGACGACACCGGGGTCGGCCGACATCGCCAGCGCTACGCCGTAGGCGGCAGCCCCGCCGATCAGCGGCGCGCCGCGCACCTGCATGGCGCGAATCGCGTGTGCGACTTCATTACAGGTGGACAGCCGCAGGGTATGAAACTCAAACGGCAGGCGCGTCTGGTCGATGATGGCGACACGCTCGCCTTCGCGCCATACGCTGCGGTAAGCAACGCCGGCGACTTTCATGCGTTGAACCGCCAGATACCATCGCCACCGCGGGTGCGCGAAAGCTTTCCCGCGACCCAGAGGTAATTCAGATGCGCGATGGATTCGCCCATGGCGAAGAAAATCTGGTGCGAGTCCAATGTGCGCCGGAACAGCACCGGCAGCAGATCGGCGGCGGACTGTGGTTGCGCGCAGGCCTCGAGCACTTCGGCCAGGCGATCGCGATGATGATCGTGCAGCATCTGCACGCGCTGATGCGCGCCGTGAAACGGCAGACCGTGCGAGGGCAGCACCAGCGTGTCGGCGGGCAGTTCCTTGAAGCGGTCGATGGAGCGCAGAAACAACCGCAGCGGGTCGCTTTCCGGTTTGATCGGCCACACGCTGATATTGGTGCTGATTTTTGGCAACAGCATGTCGCCCGAGATCAGCACACCGAGCGTTTTGCAGTAGAGCGCGGCGTGTTCCGGGGCGTGGCCGTACCCCATGATGACACGCCAGGTGTTGGCGCCGATGTCAATGTCGTCGCCATCGATCATGCGTACGAACTGGGTTGGCGGTTCACCAACGACCTTGCGATAGGAATTGCCACGCGCCGAGGTGTTCCCGACGCGTTCCGCGTCAAGGCCGTGCCCGGAAAACAGCGCCGCCGTCGCCTCGGAACCGAAACCGGGCATGCCGCCGTATTGCGCATGCGCGGTCAGGTATTCCGCCTCGGTCATCCACATCGGCGCGCCGAAACGCTGCGTAAGCCAGGCGGCGTTGCCAAAATGATCGGGATGGTAATGGGTGACCAGCACCCTCGTGAGGCCCGCGCTGCCCAACACCTGGTTGAAAATGTTCTCCCAGTGCGCGCGGGTGTCGTCGAGCGCAATACCGCAATCCACCGCCGTCCAGCCCTGGCCGTCGCGCAGCAGCCAGAGGTTGATGTGGTTGAGCGCGAAGGGCAGCGGCATGCGCAGCCAGTACACGCCGGGCGCGACTTCGCGCACGCTACCCGCCGCGGGCGGTTCGGCGTGCGGAAAACGCAGCGGGCCGGCCACATCGGCCGGGGCTGGAAGAACGCTTGTCTGCATGAACGGATACCAGGGAAGGGTGACGCCGCGTTATAGTTCGATTCTACCTTGGGTGGACGGCGGGGCATGTCCGCAACAACAAGCACGCGAGGCAAAAACCATGAATAGTCCGGAGAACATCGCGATGGCGTCCTTTCCAACCCTGGATTTCGATCTGGGCGCGGATGTCGACATGCTGCGCGACACGGTGCGTCATTTCGCCACGCGCGAGATCGCGCCGCGCGCCGCGCATATCGACCAGAGCAACGAGTTCCCGGCTGATCTGTGGCGCAAGCTGGGCGAGCTGGGACTGCTCGGCATTACTGTCGAAGAGAAAAATGGCGGCACCGGCATGGGCTACCTCGCGCATGTGGTGGCCATGGAGGAAATTTCGCGCGCCTCGGCGTCG
>JANNTE010000047.1:0-4197 GCA_031403365.1 Betaproteobacteria bacterium
ATGGCGGGCGCAACCCTGTTCCGCATCAACGGCCTGAGCACGGTGTGGATCAATGCGGAAGTTCCGGAACATTTCGCCTCACAGGTGCGTCCAGGCCATCTGGTTGAGGCCCGCACCGCTGCGCTGCCTGGTGCCCTGTTCAAGGGCAGCGTGAATGCCATCCTGCCGGAAGTCGCGCAGGCGACACGCACGTTCACCGCGCGCATTGAAGTCGCAAATCCCGGCGGTCGACTGGTGCCGGGCATGTTCGCCACGGTTAATTTTGCGCCTGCGGCAAAAACGAAAATGCTGATGGTGCCCACCGAGGCGGTCATCCGCACCGGCAGTCGCAGTGTCGTTGTGGTTGCGCAAGGCGAAGGCAGGTTTGGCCCGGTCGATGTGGAAGTGGGGGTGGAAACCGCGGACCAGACCGAGATTCGCAGTGGCCTCGAAGCCGGTCAGATGGTTGTCGTCTCCGGCCAGTTCCTGATCGATTCCGAAGCGAGCCTGCGCAGCACGACTACGCGCATGGGAGAAATGCCTGCGGCGGAGGATGCGATGGACGACAAGACCACCCATCGCGGCGAAGGCAGGATCGAAAAAGTGGAAAAGGACAAGATCACGCTCTCGCATGGTGCGATTCCGTCGCTCGACTGGGGGCCGATGACCATGGGCTTCAAGCTGCCGGCTGGGGGTATGCCCGGCAACGTATCGGCGGGCGACGCAGTAGCGTTTGAATTTCGCCGAACCGAAGACGGTCAGTTCGAAATTGTATCGATCTCCCCTGCTGCAAGTTCACCCGCAGCGCCAAAGAAGGCGAAGCAGCAATGATCGCCCACCTCATCCGCTGGTCCATCGCCAATCGCGTGCTGGTCCTGCTCGCCAGCGTGCTGCTCACGGCCTGGGGCACCTGGTCGCTATCCACCACGCCGCTCGACGCCATTCCCGATTTATCCGATGTGCAGGTCATCATTCGCACCAGTTATCCGGGCCAGGCGCCGCAGATCGTCGAGAACCAGGTCACCTACCCGCTGACCACGACCATGCTCTCGGTACCGGGGGCGAAGACGGTGCGCGGCTATTCGTTCTTCGGCGATTCCTTTGTCTACATCCTGTTCGAGGACGGCACCGATTTGTACTGGGCGCGCTCGCGAGTGCTCGAATATCTGAATCAGGTGCAATCGCGCCTGCCACCGCAGGCGAAAACCGCCCTGGGGCCCGATGCCACCGGGGTCGGCTGGATCTACGAGTACGCGCTGGTGGATCGCAGCGGCAAGATGGATTTATCGCAACTGCGCGCCATGCAGGATTGGTTTCTCAAGTACGAACTGAAGACCGTGCCCAACGTGGCGGAAGTCGCCAGCATCGGCGGCATGGTGCGCCAGTACCAGATCGTGCTCGACCCGGACAAACTGCGCGCCTACAACATCACGCACGGGCGCGTGATCGAAGCCGTGCGCAACGCCAACCAGGAAAGCGGCGGCTCGGTGCTGGAACTGGGCGAAGCGGAATACATGGTGCGGGTTTCCGGTTACCTCCAGTCGCTGGAAGATTTTCGCAGAATACCGCTGACCACCACCGACGCGGGCGTCCCGGTGCGGCTCGGTGACGTGGCACACATCCAGACCGGCCCGGAGATGCGGCGCGGCATCGCGGAACTCAACGGCGAAGGCGAAGTGGCCGGCGGCGTCATCGTCATGCGTTCGGGCAAGAACGCGCTGGAAACCATTGCCGCGGTCAAGGCAAAAATCGAAGCGCTGAAGCCGGGCCTGCCGCCCGGAGTCGAGATCATTCCAACCTACGATCGCTCCGGCCTCATCAAGCGCGCGGTAAACAATCTCGCCGAAAAACTGGTCGAGGAATTCATCGTCGTCGCACTCGTCTGCCTGCTGTTCCTGTTTCACATCCGCTCGGCTTTTGTGGCCATCGTGTCCCTGCCGCTGGGCATCCTGGCCACCTTCATCGTCATGCGCTATCAGGGCGTCAACGCCAACATCATGTCTCTGGGCGGCATCGCCATCGCGGTCGGCGCCATGGTCGATGCGGCGGTGGTGATGATCGAAAACGCGCACAAGCACATCGAAGCCTGGAACCACGCCCACCCGGGCGAAAAGTTGCGCGGCGAAGCACACTGGCGGGTAATCGGTGATGCCGCCACCGAAGTCGGCCCGGCGCTGTTCTTTTCCCTGCTCATCATTGTGCTGTCCTTCATACCGGTGTTCACGCTGCAGGCGCAGGAGGGGCGCCTGTTTTCCCCGCTCGCTTTTACCAAGACCTACACCATGGCTGCCGCAGCGGGCCTCGCGGTGACGCTGATCCCGGTGTTGATGGGGTATCTGATTCGCGGGCGCATCCCGGCGGAAACCAGAAACCCGCTCAATCGATTCCTGATTGCGCTCTACCGGCCCGTGCTCGACGCTGTGTTGCGCTTTCCCGGCACGACGCTGTTCACTGCCTTGCTGATCGCGCTGATGACGATCTGGCCGATGACCCGGCTCGGTGGCGAATTCATGCCACCGCTCGATGAAGGCGATTTGCTCTACATGCCCTCTGCGTTGCCCGGCATTTCCGCCGGCAAAGTGGCGGAACTCCTGCAGCAGACCGACCGCCTGATCAAAACCGTGCCGGAAGTCGCCAGCGTGTTCGGCAAGGCCGGGCGCGCGGAAACCGCGACCGATCCTGCGCCGCTGGAAATGTTCGAGACCACCATCCAGTTCAAGCCGCGCGGCGAATGGCGCGTCGGCATGACCACCGACAAACTTGTCGCGGAACTCGATGGCATCGTCAAAGTGCCCGGGCTGTCCAACATCTGGGTGCCGCCGATCCGCAACCGCATCGACATGCTCGCCACCGGCATCAAGAGCCCGGTGGGTGTGAAAGTGGCGGGAGCGACTCTCGCCGAAATCGATCGCATCGCGGCCGATATCGAGCGCGTCGTCAAACGTGTGCCCGGCGTGTCCTCCGCGCTGGCCGAACGCCTGACCGGCGGGCGTTATGTGGACGTGAAGATTGATCGCGACGCTGCCGCGCGCCTGGGGCTGAACATCGCCGATGTGCAAAGCATCGTCTCCGCGGCCATCGGCGGCGACAACATCGGCGAGACCATCGAAGGCCTGCAGCGCTTCCCCATCAACCTGCGCTATCCGCGCGAAGTGCGCGACTCGGTCGAGAAACTGCGCCAGTTGCCGGTGCTCACCGAACGCGGCGCGCAGATCCGCCTTGGCGACGTTGCTGCGATCCAGATCAGCGACGGCCCGCCGATGTTGAGAAGCGAGAACGCCCGCCTGTCCGGCTGGGTGTATGTCGATATTCGCGGGCGCGACCTGAGCTCCGCGGTGCGCGACATGCAGCAGGCGGTGGCGCAAGAAGTGAAACTGCCCGCCGGCTATTCCATTTCCTGGTCCGGGCAGTTTGAATTCCTGGAACGGGCAACAGCAAAACTCAAACTCGTCGTGCCCGCCACGCTGCTGATCATTTTTGTGCTGCTTTACCTCACCTTCAAGCGCTTCGACGAAGCCCTGCTCATCATGGCCGCCCTGCCCTTCGCGCTCGCCGGTGGCATCTGGCTGCTGTGGGGGCTCGGGCACAACCTCTCCGTGGCCAGCGCCGTGGGCTTCATCGCGCTTGCCGGTGTGGCGGCGGAATTCGGCGTCATCATGTTGCTCTATCTAAAGCACGCCTGGGAAGCGCGCCTGGCCGAGGGAAAAACCAGCGAAGCCGACCTGCTCGACGCCATCCGCGAAGGCGCGGTGCTGCGCGTGCGCCCCAAGGCCATGACCGTCGCCGTCATCATCGCCGGACTGCTGCCCATCATGGTCGGCACCGGTACCGGATCGGAAGTCATGCAACGCATCGCCGCGCCGATGGTGGGCGGCATGATCACCGCGCCGCTGCTGTCGATGCTCGTGCTGCCGGTTGCGTATTACCTGATGCGGCGCAGAGGCCTCGAAGGCCGGAACGAGAAACGCAATTGAATACCGCCTGTGTCTCTTGTCGGGTCAGGACAATCGGCATGCGATCCGGCCTTTTGGCGCGAACCAACCCGTCCAGCCAGGCGAGCTCCAGCCCCAAAGCCTCCTTGTAAAGAAAGAGCAGCGCAGACAGTGCTTGATTCTGCGTTGAGGCGGCAACGCTTCGGTCCATGGCAAGGTGATTCAGAAAAGCGGTCACCTCCGATTCACCCAACTCAGAGGGGTGGCGCTTACCATGGAAATAAAT
>JANNTE010000048.1:0-5126 GCA_031403365.1 Betaproteobacteria bacterium
GCGGCGGATATGCGGCGGGTTATTACAGCTACAAATGGGCCGAAGTTCTCTCGGCTGACGCTTACGGCGTGTTCGAGGAAAATGGTGTTCTGAATCCGGTTGTTGGCGACCGCTTTCGCGCGCAAATACTGGCGGCAGGTGGAAGCCGGCCGGCACTCGAATCGTTTGTCGCATTTCGCGGGCGCGAGCCAACCATCGATGCGCTGTTGCGGCACAATGGCATGGCAGAGACGGTTTAATGCCACGGCTGGTCCATTCGGACAACAGGAGGATTGCATGAAACGCTGGTTGCTATTGCCGATTTTCGCACTCGCGGGAGTTGCCGCACAGGCCGAAATGTTTCGCTGGGTGGACGCCGACGGCAAGGTTCACTACAGCGATCAGCCGCCCCCCGCAAACGTCAAGCAGGTGGAAAAAAAGAAAGTCAGCGGCGGCAAGGCGAGCGAAGCGCCACTGCCCTATGCGTTGCAGCAGGCGGTCAAGAATTTCCCCGTGACGCTGTACAGCAGCACTTGCGGCGAAGGTTGCGCGCGCGCAAGCGCGTTGCTATCGAAGCGCGGTGTTCCCTACACTGAGTTGGATGCAACAGATGCTAAAACGCAAAGCGAGCTGAAGACATTGACCGGCGGGCAGATCGTGGTTCCGGTGATGAAGATCGGCCGCGAGGTAGTAAAAGGTTTCGAAGAAGGCGCATGGAACAGGTCGCTTGATGCCGCCGGTTACCCGAAAACCGCGCTGATTGCTCCGCGTGCGCCAGGCCGGCCTGCAAAGCCGGCGCCGGTTGCCACGGCGCCCGATACGTCGAAATCTCCCGCTGACGAAGCGCGTTGATTCCTTGAAAATCGCGGCCTGGAACGTCAACTCGCTCAAGGTCCGGCTGCCGCAATTGCTTGAATGGCTGACGCGCGAGCAGCCCGATGCGATCTGCCTCCAGGAAACAAAAGTCGAGGACCATAATTTCCCGGCAGAGGAAATCGAGCGCTGCGGCTATCGCGCGGTATTCAGTGGTCAAAAAACCTATAACGGCGTCGCCATCCTGACGCGCGATGTGCCGGACGCAGTCGAGCACGGGATCAAAGGCTTTTCCGATGTGCAGAAACGCGTTATTTCAGCCTCGCTTGGCGATGTGCGCCTGGTTTGCGCCTATGTCCCGAACGGACAGAGCCTGGAGTCGGACAAGTACCGATACAAACTGGAATGGCTGCAAGCGCTGACCGCCTGGCTCGGAGACGAGTCGAAGAAGTATGCCCGCATTGCGGTGCTCGGCGACTTCAATATCGCGCCCGAAGATCGGGATGTTCACGATCCCAAAGCATGGGAGGGGCAGGTCCTGTGCAGCCCGGCGGAGCGAGCTGCCTTTCAGGGCTTGCTCGCGCTTGGGTTCAAGGACAGTTTCCGACTGTTCGATCAACCCGAACGCTCATATTCGTGGTGGGATTACCGTATGAACGCGTTTCAGCGCAAGATGGGCTTGCGCATTGATCACATATTGCTCTCTGACGCGCTTGCGTCCGATTGCACATCGAGCCGCATAGACATAGCCATGCGCAAAAACGAGCGCCCTTCGGATCACGCGCCGGTCATAGCCGAATTCTGAACACCCGCTGCGGGCAGGGCCTTTACTTTGCCCGTTCCGGTTCCTCGACCAGTCCCAGCTCCTGAATCTTGCGCGTAAGGGTATTGCGTCCCATGCCAAGCAGAGTAGAGGCTTCAATGCGCCTGCCGCCGGTGTGCGCCAGCGCGCGCGAAATCAGGGCACGCTCAAACTGACGCGTGAGCTCATCGAGGATCGCGGTGTCGCCGCGCTTGAGCTGGACTTCGGCCTCGCGCTCCAGGGCCGCGACCCAGTTCTCGGCCGCCGCCGTGCGCGCTTCGGCACGCAGTTCCGGGGGCAGGTCTTTAACGTCGATGTTCATGCCTGGCGCCATGACGGTGAGCCAATGGCACAGGTTTTCGAGTTGACGCACGTTGCCCGGCAGATCAAGCGATGTCAGATACTTCGTTGCGGCATCGGAGAGTTTCTTGGGCTCCACTCCGAGCTCGCGGGCGCTTTTCTGCAGAAAGTGACGTGCAAGCAACCCGATGTCGTCGGGGCGCTCTCGCAGCGCAGGCAGTCGCAGACGGATGACGTTCAGGCGGTGAAACAAATCTTCCCGGAACAGACCGCTTTTCACGCGGGTTTCCAGATCCTGGTGGGTGGCGGCGACAATGCGCACATTGGCCTTGATCGGCTGGTGTCCGCCCACGCGATAAAACTGGTTGTCTGACAGCACCCGCAGCAGGCGCGTCTGCAAATCTGGCGGCATATCGCCGATTTCATCCAGAAACAGCGTGCCGCCATCTGCCTGTTCGAAGCGCCCGCGGCGCATTGACTGCGCGCCGGTGAAGGCGCCGCGTTCGTGGCCGAATAATTCCGATTCCAGCAGATCTTTTGGAATCGCCGCCGTATTGATGGCGATGAAGGGTTTGGCGGCGCGCGGACTGTGACGATGCAGCGCGCGGGCCACCAGCTCCTTGCCGGTGCCCGATTCGCCATTAATGAGCACTGTGGCATGCGACTGGGTAAGCCGGCCGATGGCGCGGAACACGTCCTGCATGGCGGCACCCTGGCCGAGAATTTCCGGCGTATCCTGGGCGATATCTGCGACCTCGTCCTGGCGCAGGCTTTCCTCGATTGCGCGGCGGATCAAATCGACTGCGTTGTCTACATCGAACGGCTTGGGCAGATACTCGAACGCTCCGCCCTGGAAGGCGGCCACCGCGCTTTCCAGGTCCGAATAAGCCGTCATGATGATAACGGGGAGGGCTGGCAGTTTGTCCTTCATTTTCCGCAGCAATTCCAGCCCGGATTCGCCCGGCATGCGGATATCGCTTACCACGACCTGCGGCGTGGATGTTGCAAGTGCCTGCAGCGCTTCTTGCGCCGAGGCGAATACCTTAAAGTCGATGTCTTCGCGAGCCAGGGCTTTTTCAAACACCCAGCGAATCGAGCGATCGTCGTCGATGATCCAGACCGGTTTCACGTTGTAAGTCATACTCTACTTTCGATTGCTGTTATCTGTCTCGGTTGCGACCGGAAACAGGATGCTGAAATTCGTCTCGCCGGGCCGGCTTTCGACTTCTATGGTGCCGTGGTGCTGGCTCACAAAGCTCTGCGCGATGGTCAACCCGATGCCGTGACCGCCCTCGCGTCCCGATACCAGAGGAAAGAATATTTTTTCCTGAAGTTCACCCGGTATTCCGGGCCCGTTGTCGATGATGTTGACCATCAGCGCCAGCCTATGCATTTTCTTTGCCAGGGTAACCCGCCGTGCGACACGGGTGCGCAGGATGATCTTCCCGTTGCCCTTCATGGCCTGGGCGGCGTTGCGCGCGATGTTGAGCAGCGCCTGGATGATTTGCTCGCGATCAGCACGAAGTGGCGGCAAACTTACGTCGTAGTCCGTGACAACGGCGATTCCGTCCGGAAACTCCACCAGAAGCAGGCTACGCACCCGCTCCAGTGCCTCGTGAATGTTGAAGTGCGTCACATGCGGTAATCGGTGGGGCGTGAGCAGCCGGTCCATGAGCGACTGCAACCGGTCTGCTTCCTTCATGATGACCTGGGTGTATTCGTGCAGTTCCGGGCGCTCCAGTTCCCGCTCGAGCAACTGCGCTGCTCCGCGCAGTGCGCCCAGTGGGTTCTTTATTTCGTGCGCCAGATTGCGGATCAATTCCCGCGTCTGCGCACTTTGATCAAGCAGGCGCTCTTCGCGCACGATGCGCGACTGCTGTTGCGCCGGACTCAGTTCGATCAGGAACCCTTCCAGCTGTGCAACATCCATCGGTGTTACGGTGCACACGACTTCAAAATGCTTGTGTCCTGCCACCAGCAGCGGAAGTTCGTGTTGCGTATAGCTGCAATTGTTCCGGCTGGCATAGTTTACGGCCGCCAGCATCAATTCGGGTTCGGCGCTGAGTTTTTCCAGCGGTCCACCGACCAGGCTTCTCGCGCTCGCCGCGAGCAGATTCTCGGCCGCCGGATTCACATGGCGCACGATGCGATCCCGGTCGAGCAGTACTACCGCGGTCGCCAATACGTCGAGTCCGGGGTAGACGAGCTGATTCATGGCGATCTCAGACACATGAATGGCGCCGAAGATCGAAAATGGCGGCCACCATTGCGTATCCGCCAGATGCGCGGTGCAAGTCTTGACTTGCCGGAAAGGATCGCCGCCCTGGCGGCGAAGGGAAACCTACTTCAGATTGGCGACTTCGCGCTTTATCGCCTCCAGATTTCGTTCGTGCCCCGCAACCGTGTCCCGGAAAGGCTGAACGCGATCCAGAAAGCGCTGATAGTTCTTCTCGTCGCCTGTGCGCATCGCCTCTTGTTCGGCCAGTTTCTGCCTGGCCAGTTCGAGCGCCTTTGTCTCGTCTGCGATTTCTTGTTCCAGAATGCGACGGCGATCGTTGTCCCGCGCTCTCTGCGTGTTGCCGCTGACGCGCCCCGACCTTGCTTCGCCACCCGCTTCGGCCGCCCGCGAATCTGAATCTCTTGCAGCAGATTCCGGCCGCGGTGCCGGTGCCGGCCTTGGGGCCGGGTCGTCGAAACACTTTATCTTGGTTGCGCCCTTCGGCGGACTGTTGGGGGTGTTGGAATAAATCACTCGTCCCTCGGGATCCTGATACTTGCAGGTTTCCGCCCGGACGTTGAATTGAAACAAAGCGAGGATTAGGAATACGACGACGTGGTGAATATGCATCAGGATCACCTGCCGGATTGAGGAAAAATTTATGGCCGCGGTAACGCCTTGCCAGCGGATGATGCAGTCTAAGGCAGGCGTATTCGATTATCAATCCGCAAGTTCCCGGCAGGGTTGGCAGTGGTAGACATAGCCTTTAAAAAGCAAAATTATAATTGTGTAATTTGTGTTGAAAATGTTTTTGAAAACGATAAATGCAACAACAAAAAGACCTACTGAAAATAGTAATATCGCGGCTTTTGTATTGAGTGCCACTTCAAGTACAGGTTGGTACAATCGATAGAGAAAATCCATAATCACATCACTTATATTTCTCTTGTGTTCGATAGATCTACTCAAAAATAGAGCGGACATCATAGGTACATAAGTAAGAGAAAGAATAAA
>JANNTE010000049.1:0-10318 GCA_031403365.1 Betaproteobacteria bacterium
GAGGCTTCTTCCTATCCCGCTTAGACCTACAACATAACTGACGAAGTTCTTACAAGCAGGGCGTTCACGGGCAGGCTTGGGTTCTTCTCAAGCAGAATCGACTTGTTGTCTGACGCAATTCGATTCGGAGGAAAATACTACTCTTATTCCTCTGTGGCGCACCTCGGACGATACGCGAGAAGGACTTCAGTTAATTTCATTCCCATGGAAGATTTCTTGAGGGTAAGAATCTACGTTGAGGGTTTAGAGAATCCAATAACAGTACAAACAAATCGCATCGTTTTCATTTTCAGAACATCGAACATTGAAAAAATATACTCAAGGCTTGTCGAAAAAACATTTCAGCTACGGGCAAGTAGCTATCTAAGACAAATGGGAAGCAAGGGATTTTTTGAGTATGGCGGAGCCAAGTTTTTTCCTACAGGCGACGTATTAACTGACAATTACAAAATCAATCTTCGTACAGCAAAGTTGTGGCTGAAGCCGTTTGAGTTCGTCCTTAGGGAACCTACTGGGTTCTTTGCAAGGAAACGAAGAATCAGCACTGACATTGATTGGGACGTTTTCCTTGCATTGCTTAAAGAAATCTACGGAATTAAGTTTGGTGGATAAACACGGGCACGCGGGCACGGGGTCAAGCCTTCCACTATTGCATTTCCTCTCGCAAAAGTCGGATGTGTCCGCAGTGGGATGAGCGAGAATTGTTCAGGTCACGAATGAAGCCACGTCTCTGGCGGGTATTACTTCGATGTTGGGGGCCAGCGTGTAGCCACGGTTGCCTGGATAGACCACCAGAAGCCGATCCAATTTCAGATCGTTCATGGCGATCCGCATTGAGGCAGTGAGGGTCGGAGCGTCGGTACGTTTGAACTCCATTCCGATTCGGCGACCGTACTTGAGCATCAGCAGGTCAAGTTCGGCGCCCGCATGCGTGGCCCAGAAATACGCTTCGTCGGGCTGCGTCAATCGAAGCGCCTGCTCAAGCATGAATCCCTCCCAGGATGCGCCGGATTTCGGGTGGGTGAGAAGACCGTGCTCGTCACGAATGCCAAGCAGCAGATGAAGCAGACCGGAGTCCCGGAAATATATTTTTGGCGACTTTATTTGCCGTTTACCCAGATTCTCGTGCCAGGGTTGCAGTTGCCTGATCATGAAAGTCTGGGTCAACCAGTCGAGATGGCGCCGCACGGTGCTTTCGTTGACGCCAAGGGACCGGGCAGGATCGGCCGCGTTCCACACCTGCCCATGGTAATGAGCGAGCATCGTCCATAGTCGCCGCATGGCGGGCGCCGTGGCATTGATGCCCAGGAGTGGGAGGTCGCGCTCCAGAAACAATTGCACGAATCTCTCCCGCCATTCGATGCTTTGGCGCTCCTCGATTGCCAGACAGGAGAGAGGGGACCCACCTCGGCGCCACAAGGTAG
Source organism: Betaproteobacteria bacterium (assembly GCA_031403365.1). Lineage (GTDB taxonomy): Bacteria > Pseudomonadota > Gammaproteobacteria > Burkholderiales > JACQAP01 > JACQAP01. The sequence continues at coordinate 1,425 of JANNTE010000049.1, forward strand.
GAAGCTGTTCCTTTCCCAGTTCGTCGAGGGTAAACCCTCCAATCTCGATCATGGCAACCCGGCCCAGAAGAGTTTCCCCGGTCTGCCGAAGCAATGCCGGCGATGCGCTGCCCAGCAGAAGAAATCTGGCGGGCGCATCGTCGCGATCCATCAACACTCTGAGCGTCCGGAAAAGCTCCGGCGCGTGCTGAATCTCGTCGATGACCACAAGGCCGAGCAAATTCTCCAGCAGAGTTTTCGGCGTTCGGAACTGCTCGACCACTACCGGGTCTTCAAGGTCGAAATAATTGGGCGCGCCGGCTGGAACGAAGGTTCGCGCAAGCGTCGTCTTGCCAACCTGGCGCGGGCCCACCAGGACAACCCCACGGAATTGCGCGAGGGCCCGGGAAATTTCCGAGCGCAAGCGGCATCGTTCTATCTGCATGGATTTATTCTACCTTGCAATTCCCGCTTTGTATGCGGGAATTGCAAGGTAGAAAGTCTGCTCCTTTCGGGCCGCGAGGTCCGGAATTGGTTTCATTCGCTCTTCGCAATTCTTGCCAGTTGCTTGGCCGCTGCAAAATGCGCAAACGCGATCTCGCAGTGCGCAATGGATTTTGTGCTGGATGAACGGACCAGGCGCTCGCATGCGGCAGTCCAGCTTGTTTTCGCTTTAGTTCTGCGCCTGTCGCCGTCGAGAAAATTGTCGTCTATTCGGTTTCCAAGCAGTCACATGGACGGCTTCGGCTCAATCACAATGAACTCCGCGTTCATATCGGACAGGTTCTTGAGGAGAATCCGTCCCGCGGAAAACCACGTCGCTGTTCCGAAGTCTGAGCGAGAGTAGGCTTTCTTCCCGTCAGCGCCGGTGATTTCGAAATACCTCGGGGTGAGAGATACGATCACCGCGCCAACCGCATCAAAAAATCCCGGTGCGGCCTCGCCCGGACCGAATACGACGCGAATGATGCGCACCTTGTCGTTTTCCAATACCAGCCGGTGATGGCCAGGGTCCGAGATCAGAGGGTCGATCCTGGGCGGGGCTGGCGCCGCGCTGCCGCCGACTTTGCCCTTGAGTTCCACAAGGACGGAAACGACGCGATGGTCTTGGAGGTTTTCCACGCCGATCTTCGTGGCCGGTGCGTAGAGGGCAGCACCCAGGTTCGAGGCGCGGTCAACTTTTTTACCGTCCGGTAGCGTCACTCGAAAATTCGCCGGCGCCAGGCGAACGACCGCCAAATCGCCCAGCTCAAGAGTGCTCGCGAATGCTTCTTTCGGGCCCCAGTCTGCGCGGATGATTTTTACCGCGTCATTCTCAAATTCCAGCGTGAAATGGGCCGGGTCTGTCTCATACACTGGTGCTGCTTGTAATGGCGCGCTTGCCACGGCAAACATGGTTAGCGTTGTTGCGAGTAATTTATGCATGTGGATTCTCCCTGACTCAGGCGAACTGAGCCTGCTCATGACGCACCAGCACTTCGCCCCATTTCTGATTCCAGTCGTTGCCGAGGAAGTCCTCTATTTTTCCTCCTGCCTTGAAGAAGCGATTGGGCATCTGGAACATGCCGAGAATTAATGCGCCCTGCGGTCCAGCCCAGGCTTCGTGCCGGCTGCCCGCGGGGCGCCAGACGAACTCGCCCGGATTGCAAACACCTTCGCCGCAGACCAGACTGCCTTCGAGCACGTAGGTCTGCTCGATCATCACATGCTCGTGATCGGGAATTCTTGCGCCGGGCGCCATGCGCATGAGCATGGTGAGCAGGCCCGATGCGGGATCGACCAGCAGGGTCTTGGTGTCGATGCCGGAGTAGAGCGCGCTTGTTTCCCAGGCCATTGCGTCGACATTGACGAAACGCGTGGCCTGCGGTGGCAGCGCGGCGTGGTTGGCGGCTTTTGGAGTCATGGCGGTCATGGGGCACATCCTTTCGTGCAGTCGATCATGACGAAAGTGTACTGCGTTCCCGAATCGACCGGGATCGAGGCCGTTGTACCATGTCGGCACTTTGCAATGGAAACAACAACTGGAGAGCCGGATGAGCAAACTCGAGAATCTTGTAACCCTGGTTACCGGCAGCGGCCGGGGAATCGGCCGCGCGATTGCGCTGCGCTATGCGCAGGAAGGCGCGTCCGTGGTGGTCGTGGATGTCGATCCGGACGGTGTGCAGAAGGTGGCGAACGAGATAAAGGCGCTGGGTGGAACTGCCGAGGCTTTCCAGGCGGACTTGAGCGAGCCGGAGCAGAGCGTCGCCATGGTCAGGCGAGTCGTCGAGCGCTTCGGGCGCCTGGATGTGATGGTGAACAACGCCGGGGTCGTGCGCGTTCGGCCGCTGCTGGAGCTGACCCCGCAGGATTGGGATTTCGTCAACGACGTCAATGCGCGGGGATTATTTTTCGCCTTGCAAGCGGGCGCGAAGCAGATGGTGACGCAATCCGCACATGTCGCGGGCCGTCCACGCGGCAAAATCATCAATACGGCATCCATTGCCGGACGCGGCGGCCGGCCGATGTTCGCGGCTTATGCGGCGAGCAAGGCGGCGGCGATCAGCATCACGCAGTCAGCCGCGCTGGCGCTGGCACCGCACGTTACGGTGAACGCAATTTGCCCGGGAGTGGTGGAAACTGAAATGTGGAGAACGATTGATCGCGAGTGGACGCAGGCTGAACAGCGTCCGCAGGGCGCGGCGTGGCAGGAGCGCATTCGCGGCATTCCGATGGGCCGCCCGGAGACGCCGGAAGATCTGACCGGCATGGCGGTGTTCCTGGCGAGCGCGGATTCCGACTACATTACCGGCCAGTCCTACCACGTGGACGGCGGCGTATTGATGAACTGATGTTCATGCAGGCCGCAGTGTACGCGGCCTGCTTGCCGTGCCCGCGAATGGCGGCACGTCAGGACCAGATTACCGGGCTTTTGGCCTGATACCAGGCATCGAGTTTTTCCGCGACAGCGGCTTCAATGCGACTGCGCTTGATTTTCATGGTTGGGGTGAGGCAGCCGTTTTCGATGGACCAGGCTTCCCGGGCGATGACCACCATTTGCAGGTGCTCGTAACTTGCGAGCGCGGCGTTTACTTTTTTCAGCAACTGCGCCATCTCCGCTTCGACGCGCGCCCTGACAGTGGCGTCATTGACTTTGGCACGCAGGTCTTCGGCGAGCACGACGAGGGCATAGGCGGCCGCCTGGCCGACACCGGAGACCATGGACAGTTCGACCATGGTGTGTTCATTGAGACGGTTTTCGATCGGCGCGGGCGCGACGTATTTTCCCTTGGCGGTCTTGAACAATTCCTTCACCCGCCCGGTCAGTTTGAGCAGGCCGTTGGGACGGCGCTCGCCCTTGTCACCGGTGTGGAAGAATCCGTCCGGCGTGAAAACCTCGGCGTTCAGGTCGGGACGCTTGTAGTAGCCCACCATCTGACCGGGGGATTTGATCAGCACTTCGTCGTTTTCGCCGATACGTACTTCGACGCCTTCGAAAGGCACCCCGACGTAACCCGGTTCATTCGCTTCCTCGGTCGAAGCGTGCGAGTAGGCGAAGTCTTCGGTCATGCCGTAGCCTTCGAACAACTTCAAACCGAGTTTGCGATACCAGACGATGAGTTCAGCGGGAATCGGCGCGGAGCCGCTGAAAGCGAGGCTTACCTGATCGAGTCCCAGTCCGGTGAGCACTTTCTTGCGCACGATGCCGCCGAGAATGGGAATGCTCAACAGCAAATTTAGTTTTTTTGCGGGCATTTTGGCGAACACGCCTTGCTGGAACTTCAGCCACAGGCGCGGTACGGATACGAAGAAAGTAGGCCGCGCGCGTTGCAGGTCACTCACGAACGTTTCGAGCGATTCGGCGAAGAACACATGCACGTCTCCGCGTATCCACGACATGCATTCGATTACCGCGCGCTCGAAAACGTGAGCAAGCGGCAGGTACGACAGTACTCGCCATGGGACGTCCGCCGGCATGCGTCTGCCGACGTTGCTGGCTGCGCCGTGCGCAGCAGCGCTGATCCGCCCAAAGTTGTGCATGGCACCCTTGGGCTGCCCGGTCGAGCCGGAGGTATACATCAGGATGGCAAGATCGTCGGGCTTGCGTGCCGGGCGCCCGGCAAGCGGTGCGGTGGCCGCGATGAGATCGTTCCATTTGGGAAAATTCGTTTGCGGCGCCAGCGGCAGGGCTATGCAGGGCATGCCGGCCGGAACACCGCTTGCCTGATCCGGCCATGTGTCCAGTTTGCCGACGAACAGCAGCTTTGAGTCGCTGTGCTCCAGAACGTAGCGTACCGTCGCTGCGCTTTCAGTGGGAAAAATCGCCACCGTGGTACCGCCGGCAATCCAGATTGCCAGTTCGGTGATAAAGAAATGCGCGCAATTCTTCGACAGAATGGCGACGTGGCTGCCGGTTCCAATGCCCTGGCTTTGCAGGTGCGCTGCCATGCGCCGCGCCTGACCGACCACTTCGCCCCAGGTGTAGTCCACAACCTTGCCGTGACCGACAGGTTGCGTCAGGAAAACGCGTTGTGGAAGCGCCGCTTCATGATCGTAAATGCAGTCCAGAATCAGCTTTTGCTCTGCCATGAGATGTCTCCTCGCTGGAAAACGTTTTTGGCGCTGGCCACCGGGACGGCCGGACGCGAGTCTGTCTATGGAATCCCCGTTTAAATTACACCTTATTCAGCCTGCGCGCTGGCGATTATTCCGCGCGAATTCCGGTTTCCCGGGCCAGTCTGATCCAGCGCAGGCGTTCGCTGCTGAGAAACGCGCGGAATTCTTCCGGTTTGCTGGCGATGATTTCGGAATCAGCGAATTCGCGGCGCGATTGGACGGCTGGGCTGCGCAGCAATTTGGCCAGTTCGCTGTGCAGTTTGCCAACTATGTGGGGTGGTAAGCCGGCCGGGCCCACCATTCCGGTCCAGATATACATTTCCACTTCCGGCATGCCCAATTCGTTGAAGGTCGGTACATCTGGCAATTGCGGCGAACGCGATGTGCCCGTGGTCGCCAGGGCCGTCAGGCGTCCCGCCTTGACCAGGGGATCGACCGTTGCGGCGAATCCGAAACCGTATGCGACGTGACCGGCGACCAGATCGGTGACCATCGGCGCCTCGCCCTTGTAGGGCACTGACGTGACATGGATGCCCACCCTGCGATTGAAAACTTCGCTCACGAAATGATTCATGTGCGCGACACCCGGCGTGCCGTAACTGATGCCCGAACCCCGGGCCTTGACCAGCGCGACCAGTTCAGCCACGGTCTTGACTTTGAGCGACGGGCTTGCCACCAGCACGGTTGGGCGGCGCAGGAATTGGGTAATCGGTGTGAAATCCTTTTCCGCGTTGTAGCCCACCTGCATGCCAATGGCCTGCGCGATGGCCTGCTCGTTTGGGGACACGTAGAGCAGGGTAAAGCCGTCCGGCTTGGCCTTGGCGACCAAGTCAGCACCAAGCACGCCGCTGGCCCCGGGGCGATTGTCGATCACGACTTGCTGCCCGAGGGCTTTGCCCAGATGATCGGCGATGATGCGTGCCTGCGTGTCGGCAATACCACCGGCGGGCCAGGGCACCACCCAGCGGATGGAGCGAGTGGGATACGGGTCCGCAGCCTGCACCGATGCGGCAAAGAGAAGGAGTCCGAGCACCAGCGATCGCAACAAGACCGGATTGATCATATGGCATGTGCAAGCGTTAAGATGAATTCATTCTACTTCAGAGTCTGCCCGCCTTCGCTGACTGCGCGAAGCCGATGAGATAAATCGATGATGTTCCCGCATTTGGATCTGCTGGCGGTACTTATCCTGGGCGTGGCGGCCGGTACGCTGGGCGGTGTTATCGGTTTCGGATCGTCGATCATGCTGATGCCGGTGCTGGTGATTATGTTCGGGCCGCGCGAAGCGGTTCCGATCATGGCGGTGGCGGCGCTGCTGGCAAATGCCTCGCGCGCGCTGGTGTGGTGGCGCGAAATAGACTGGCGCGCTTGCGCCGTTTATTCCGCGACCGGTGTCCCGGCCGCGGCACTGGGGGCATCCACGCTGCTGGTTATTCCCCAGCGTTGGATCGAGATAACCATGAGCATTTTTTTTCTCGCCGTGATTCCGGCGCGGCGCTGGCTCGCCCAGCACAATTTGCGTATCAATCTCTGGCAACTGGCGCTGGCCGGCGCACTGGTTGGCTACCTGACCGGTATCGTGGTTTCGACCGGTCCGATCAACGCGCCGTTCTTTCTGGCATTGGGGCTGGTCAAAGGCGCTTATCTGGCGACCGAGGCGCTGGGGTCGCTCGCGGTCTACGCAGCCAAGGCGGTTGTGTTTCGCAGCTTCGGCGCGTTGCCCATGGACATCTGGTCCAAAGGTCTGATTATCGGCAGCTCGCTAATGGCCGGCTCCTTCATGGCCAAGCGTCTGGTGCTCAAACTCGAGGCCGCGCAATTTACGCTGCTGATTGAAGGCTTGTTGCTCGTATCGGGACTCACGATGCTGGGCGCGGCGGCGCTGACTCACTGATCGAGACTCTGGCGGAAAAAAATATGGGTCCGCTCCTACGAATCTGCGGCTGCGACCGGGGCAGGCAACGCCTGGACGGGCAGCAACCGGTTCAAGATCGTGAGTTCTTTCTCGAGGGCTACCATGGAATGTATATGGCCGCCATAGTCCCCGTGTGAATCGGATTCCGTAAATCTGGCGGACATTAAGGTACGAACGCAGTATCAACTGCCTGCCAAACCCGCCGCGAACTTCGGATAAGTTTCCGCGATGTCATCGCGAATGCGGCTGCGGAAGGTATTGAGCGTGGTCGCATCGGGGGCGGGCGTGACCGGGACGCGATCCGGGCAATCGAATTCGAAGCCGGTGTGATCGCGGATTTCATCGACCCCATGGCCGGGGTGCACGCTTTCCAACCGAAACCGGCGGCGCGCGCCGTCGAAGGAAAACAAACCCAGTCCGGTCAGAAGCGCCTGCGGGCCCCCGGGCCGGAATACGCCGGCATCGCTAGTGCCTGGCGCGCTGATGAAATCCACCTTCGGAACCATCACCCGGCGTGTGTGCTCCTCGCGAAACAAGATTACGCGCGGCACCAGGAAATACAGATACGCCGAGCCAAACGAACCCGGCCAGCGAACTTCGGAATCTGGATAGCCGCCGGTGCCCACCAGATTGATGTTGGCCTGGCCATCGACCTGGCCGCCGCCGAGAAAGAAGGCATCGATGCGGCTCTGTGCAGCGAGGTCAAAAAGCTCGACCCCGCCGCTGGTAAAGAAATTGTTTTTCTGTGACCCAAGCACGCTGATACGCATGGCGCCGCCGGATTGCGAACGCGCGAGTAATGCACCGGCGCCAGGTATCGGCGAGGAAGCGCCGACCGCAACGTGAGCGCAACCCTTCAACAGGCGCGCGATGACTGTAATCAGCAGTTCAGTTCGGTTGAACGCGTTCATGCCGCGGCTTGCACGCCACCGTCCCACTCGGCGAGAAACTGCTTGACGCCCTCTGCACGGCCGGCCAGCGCCATGTAGCGGCTGATCGCCGCATCGTCCGCTGCATACGAATCGGCAAAGCCCAGCGGCCATGCGCCGCGTATTGCGACCGCGATGGCGGATACGTAGATCGACGGCAACACCGCGCCGCCGCGCGCCGGGTCTTCCAGAAGATTGCTTTCGACAATTTCTTCCACCGTCACGAAAGTCGTTTTCGCGGCATGCGACATGAGCATGACATCACGCTCTTTGCCGATGAATACATTACCCTCGCGATCAGCGCAGCGCGCGTGAAACAGGGCTACATCGGGCTGTATCGCTGGCAGTGCGACAATTGGATCACCGGCCGCGAACGGATTGTCGATGACTTTCCAGTCCGGGCGATGGCGCAGGACATCGCTGCCGATCAGGCCGCGCAAAGGAATGAAGGGAAGGCCTTTTTCGGCCGCCTGCAAAGCGGCGTAAATCGCCGGGCAGGTCGCATCCAGAATGCGCAGCGAACGATTGCGCAACGCGGATGTGAAACAGGGTGCGGTTCCAAACTCGCCCAGCGTAATCGCCGAGGTCTCCACAGTTTCTACCGCACCCGCTCCGATCAGCAGGTCCGCCTGCAAGCCGCTGGTCGGCACGCACAACAGATGCAAATTACGTATGCCACGACGCAACAGCGCGCGCGTCGCGGCCATTGCCACGCCGGAAGAATCTTTAGGCACGGCGAGCAGCGCACCGTCTGGAATCGACGCTGCGAGTGCATCGAGGGAGGTCAGGGAAGTTGCGTTCATGATCGATTTGCCTGGACCGACGCGGAGCGTCCATTATGGCGCGGATCATAAGGTGCGTCTAACGGCGGCCTGTTCCTGCGGCATATGAGTCCGGAAGAGGGCATGTATTTCCGAAGTAAACTGGCGTGCCCCGGAAGATGCGCGGCGCATGATGGAGAATGCCCCGCGCTCATGCCCACTGTGGTTTTGATGCCTGAATAATTGTCGGGTCCAGTTGTACCGACTCGCGCTCGTCCGCCACCCATATTTGTCCGTCCTGAATGGTGATTTGCAGTTGCATGTTGCGCGCGGCCAGCTTGGCCAGGGCCTGCGTTTGCGCGTACGCAAGATTGATGACGGTGAGTTTGTTCGATTTCGCCAGCTTCTCTCCGGCCTGCTGCCACCAGAGATCCGCGGCGCGACCGCCGTAGCTGTAGACGAATACTTCGTCGGCGCGGCCGCAGGCTTTGCGGATGCGTTTTTCATCGGGCAGGCCGACGTCGATCCAGGTCTTGATGCTGCCGGTCAGATCTTTTCGCCAGAGGTCCGGTTCGTCGTCAGCGCTTAAGCCCGCGCCGAAGGCGAGGGCCTCGTCGGCGTTCAGCGCGAAAGCCAGTAGACGCACCATCATGCGTTCGTCGGTTTCCGACGGGTGGCGGGCGACGGTCAGCGTGTGGTCGTGATAGTAATTGC
>JANNTE010000050.1:0-6330 GCA_031403365.1 Betaproteobacteria bacterium
CGCGAACGATTCGTCGCTGCCCAGGTAGCGCCACTGCCCGGGGGGCAGGTCGCCGAGCATGACCTGACCGATGCGCACCCGCTTCAGGCCCAACACCTCCAGGCCCACCGCTTCGCACATGCGCCGAATCTGGCGCTTCTTTCCTTCGCGCAGCACAAAGCGCAACTGGTCGTGGCCCTGGCGCGTGACTCTGGCGGGCTTGAGCGCGACGCCGTCCAGGCTCAGGCCATGATTGAGCAGGGCAAGTCCCCGGTCGTCGAGTTCGCCTTCCGTGCGGACGTGATACTCCTTCTCAATGGGCGAGTCCTCGCCGATCAGCAGTTTGGCAATGCGTCCGTCCTGGGTAAAAACCAGCAGGCCGGTGGAGTCGATATCGAGCCGGCCGGCGGGGGCGAGGCCTTTCAGATGCTCGCGTTCAAAGCGCGTAGCGGGGTTATCGCCGGGGAAGCGGTTATCGGGGACAATCAGTGTGACGGCTGGTTTGTATCCGGGTTCCGGTTGACCGGATACATAGCCCACGGGCTTGTGCAACAGGATGGTGACGCGGGAGAGATTCTCAGCGCGCTTGTCGAGGGTGATGGTTTGCGCAGGATCAATACGGGTGCCGAGTTCTTCGACCCGCACGCCGTCCACGTAAACCCAGCCGCGTTCGATGTATTCATCGGCTTCTCGGCGCGAGCACAAGCCGCGCTCGGACATGAGCTTGGAGACGCGGACTTTTTCGGGCTTTGCAGGATCGGGAAGCGCATGTGTCGCTGCGACCTGCTCTGCCCGGTATCCCTTCGATCTCGCCCAGGGACTGGCGGCCGAATTTGTCTTGGGTGGCGGCTCGGGTTCAGGTGCCGACGAAGGCGGCGGCACAGCCGGAGGCGTTTTCGTGACAGCAGCCATGGATGGCATGGACGCTGGTGGTGACACCGCTGTCTTGGGGCGCGCCTCGGGTCGGGCGCGGGCTGCGCGCTCTGCACGCTTGACTGGCATGACGCCGCGCGCGCGTTGCGCGCGGCGGGCGCGCGAAGAGGATTCGGTTTCCGGCCGGTCGGGGGTGCTGGCCGGTTTATGCAGAGTGCGTCGTTCGCTCAAGCGGCGGCGACCAGCTCACGCAACACGTAGGGCAGGATGCCGCCGTGCCGGTAGTAATCGACTTCAATCGGTGTGTCGATGCGCAGTAATACTGCAACTTGCATGCGGCTGCCGTCATCGCGCTGGATAACCAGGGTCACATCCTGCTGCGGGCGGATCGTGCCTTCGAGGCCAATGATGTCGAATTCCTCGTCACCTTCGATGCCAAGTGATTTCGCGGTGTCGTTGCCCTTGAACTGCAAGGGCAGCACGCCCATGCCGACGAGATTGGAGCGATGAATGCGCTCGAAACTGCGCGCGATTACCGCCTTTACACCCAGCAACTGTGTGCCTTTCGCGGCCCAGTCGCGTGACGATCCGGTGCCATATTCCTCACCGCCGAATACTACTGTGGGAATGTCCTTGGCCACATAGCTCATGGCGGCGTCGTAAATGGACATCGGCTCTCCGGTCGGCTGCAACAGCGTCATGCCGCCTTCGACCCGTGTGCCGTCCGCCTTCGGCGGCATCATCAGGTTTTTGATGCGTACGTTGGCAAAGGTGCCGCGCATCATGACTTCGTGATTGCCGCGGCGCGCGCCGTAGCTGTTGAAGTCGGCCTTGGCGACGTTGTTGGCCAGCAGATATTTGCCGGCGGGCGAGGTGTCCTTGATGGAACCTGCGGGGCTGATGTGATCGGTGGTAACCGAATCGCCGAAGATGCCCAGTGCGCGCGCGCCGGTGATGTTTCCCACCGCGCTCGGTTTCATGCCGAAGCCCTGGAAAAATGGCGGCTGGGCAATGTAGGTCGACTTGGGCCAGTTATAGACCTGGCCCGCCGCCGAGGGGACGTTATTCCACAGTGGATGATCCTTGGTGAGATTGCCGTACAGGCGTTGGAAGGTTTTCGCGTTGGTGGCGTACTTCATCAAAGCGTGGACTTCCTTCGAACTGGGCCAGATGTCGCCGATGTAGACCGGCTTGCCGTCCTTGCCAAGGCCCAGCGGCTCGGTCATCAGGTCTTTGAGCATGGTGCCGGCGATGGCATAGGCCACCACCAGCGGCGGGCTGGCGAGAAAGTTGGCGCGTAAGTTGGGATGGATGCGCGCTTCGAAGTTGCGGTTGCCGGAGAGTACGGCGGCGCAGACCAGATCGTTCTGCACGATGGCTTCCTCGATGGGGTCAGCGAGCGGGCCGGCATTGCCGATGCAAGTCGTGCAGCCGTAAGCCGCGACGTTAAAGCCCAGTTGCTCCAGATATGGCAGCAGTCCTGAGGCAGTGAGATATTCAGTGACCACGCGCGAGCCGGGCGCGAGCGAGGTCTTGATGTGCTTCTTGACGGTCAGGCCTTTTTCGACGGCTTTTTTCGCCAGCAGTCCCGCCGCGATCAGCACGCCGGGGTTCGAGGTGTTGGTGCAGGAGGTGATCGCCGCGATCAGCACATCGCCCGAGCCGACATTCACACCGTCTTTGGTGGTAACGCGCCTGGCGAGATCATCGGCTTTCTTGGCAAAACCGTTCTCGGTGGCGGATTTGGAAAACAATTGCGTGAAGTTCTTTTTGACATTGCCGATTTCGATGCGATCCTGCGGACGCTTCGGACCGGCAAGAGAGGGAGCCACCGTGGTTAGATCGAGTTCCACGACTTTCGAGTAATCGATTTCGCCCTTGCGTGGGATGCCATACAACTTTTGCGCCTTGAAATAAGCGGCGAAGGCATCGATTTCCGCCCTGGTGCGGCCGGTGCCTTCGAAGTACTCGATCGTGACGTCATCCACCGGAAAAAATCCCATGGTCGCGCCATATTCCGGCGCCATGTTGGCGATTGTGGCGCGGTCAGGCAGCGCCAGACTTTCCGTGCCTTCGCCGAAGAATTCGACGAACTTGCCGACCACTTTTTCCTTGCGCAACATTTCAGTGATGGTCAGCACCAGATCGGTCGCCGTTACACCTTCGCGCAGACGGCCGGTCAGATTCACGCCGACCACATCGGGCGTCAGGAAATACACCGGTTGGCCGAGCATGCCGGCTTCGGCTTCGATGCCGCCCACGCCCCAGCCGACCACGCCGATGCCGTTGATCATGGTGGTGTGGGAGTCGGTGCCGACCAGGGTGTCGGGATAATAAATGCCGTTTTTCTGATGCACGCCGCGCGCCAGGTATTCGAGATTGACCTGATGCACGATGCCCACTCCGGGAGGCACGACTTTAAAGGTATCGAAGGCCTGCATGCCCCATTTCATGAATTGGTAACGCTCCTGGTTGCGCTGAAATTCCAGTTTCATGTTGAGGTCAAGCGCCTGCGGCGTGCCGTAGTGGTCAATCTGCACCGAGTGATCCACCACCAGATCGACCGGCACCAGCGGTTCAATGGTCTTGGGGTCCTTGAACATGACTTCGGCCACGTTGCGCATCGCCGCCAGATCGGCAAGCAGCGGCACGCCGGTGAAATCCTGCAACACGATGCGCGCGACCACGAAGGGAATTTCAGCCGTGCGCGGCGTGTTCGGGTTCCACGCCGCGAGTTCGCGCACGTGTTCCTCGGTGACCTTCTTGCCGTCGCAATTGCGCAGCACGGCTTCGAGCACGATGCGAATCGACACGGGAAGGCGGGAGATCTTGCCGATGCCGGCCTTTTCCAGAGCGGGCAGCGAGTAGAACTGTGCTTTCTTGCCGGATGCGGGGGCGAACTCTTGCAGTGTGTTGAACAGGTTGTGGCTCATGGCGGAACCCTCAGTGAATGGTGCGGTGTGTATCGGTTACTTGCATTCGCCCAGGCGGCGGGCATCGACAACGGATTTGATTTCGCTGCGCCCATACAAGGGCGGCGAATAATTCTTGGTGATCTGCCCCTTGTAAGCGGAATCCAGGTTGCCGCTCAGCGTCCCTTTCATGGTGACAGTCGAATTGCCCTGTTTGCAGACCGATTCGATGGTGATTTCTTCTCCGGTGCCCTGCGCACGCGCTTCGGTGCATTCCGACTGTGCCACGCCGCCGCCCGCAGTCCTGGCCAGATCATCGGCGGCGTCGATGCAAAATTGAGAGGTATTCACCGAAGGCTGGCCGCCGATGGTCACGGCAATTTCCCACAGGCCGGGTGCACGTCTGGGGGATGGTTCGTTGGCCGAAGCCGATGCCCAGCACAGGCATAACGCGGTGGCAGAGGAAATGCTTCGGGTGATGATCAATACGTTTCGATTCATCAGCTAATCTCCGTTCAAGGTTGGTTGGCGCAAGGTCCGAGGCGCAGGCCGTTGATGATGTCCAGTATTGGTGGCGCAGGGGCGGTGTCGCCTTCTTTCTTGACATCCTGCATGTCCGAGTAGGTTCCTGCAGCGGCGATGATGCGACCGCTGATCCTGGCGGCTTTGCCGCCCAGCACGCAGGTGCCGGAATACAAGCCGCGTTCACCCTGCCATTCGATTTTCCAATCAGCGCAGCGCGCCTTGTCTTCGCGCGCGAGAAAACCGTTGACCGGCGACATCGGGTCGATAATATCGCCGGCAGTGATGCAGTAACGCCCGATCAGATTCGCCGCCATGCCCCCGGATCGGGTGAATTCCCAGGTGCCCGGCTGCATCGGGTTCGCGTCTGCCCAGGCGCCGGGCGCGATCGACAATCCGAGCAGCATCAGGGCGGCATGGCGCATGGCGGAATTCAGATGACCATCATGTCCACGAACTCGTGAACCGGAGTTGCGGCGAGTTTTCTGGAATCAAGGCACAAGTCCAGTATCGACTTCTGCTGTTTGACCGGAAAGCGCCGTGCCAGATTGGTCTTGAATTTTTCCACCAGCACCGGCATGCCCTCCTTGCGGCGGCGTTTGTGGCCGATGGGATACTCGACCACGATTTCCTTCAATTTCTTGCCGCCATTGAATTCGACGGTCAGCGCGTTAGCGATCGAGCGCTTGGCCGGATCGTGATAATCCCTGGTGAAATTCTTGTCTTCGACGCAGACAATTTTGTCACGCAGTTGGTCGATGCGCGCATCCCTGGCGACGCCGTCTTCGTAGTCGCCTGCGGTCAGGCGGCCGAACAGAATCGGCACCGCCACCATGTACTGGATGCAATGGTCGCGGTCGGCCGGGTTGTTGAGCGGACCCTTCTTGTCGATGATTCGGATGCAGGCTTCGTGGGTGCGGATGGTGATTTTCCTGATGTCTTCCGGTTTCTTGCCGAGCTTCTTCAGTTCCTGATGGATCTGCATGGCGGCTTCGACCGCGGTTTGCGAGTGAAATTCCGCCGGGAAGGAAATCTTGAACAGCACGTTCTCCATCACATAGCTGCCGTAGCGGCGCTGGAACTTGAAGGCATTGCCTTTGAACAGCACGTCGTAAAAACCCCAGGTTTTTGCGCTCAACACCGACGGATAACCCATTTCTCCAGTCTTCGCGATCAGTGCCAGACGCACGGCGCGGCTGGTCGCATCACCAGCGGCCCAGCTCTTGCGCGAGCCGGTGTTGGGTGCATGGCGATACGTGCGCAGGCTCTGGCCATCCACCCAGGCCAGTGACACGGCATTGATGATCTCTTCGCGCGAGAGCCCCAGCATCTCGGCAACCACGGCAGTAGAGGCCACTTTCACCAGCACCACATGATCCAGGCCGACTTTGTTGAAACTGTTTTCCAGCGCAATGCAACCCTGAATCTCGTGGGCCTTGATCATGGCGGTGAGAACATCCTGCACGATGAGCGGTTTTTTCCCCGCGGCAATCGCGGTGCGCGAAAGCCAATCCGCGGTGGCAAGAATGCCGCCGAGATTGTCGGACGGATGCCCCCATTCGGCGGCGAGCCAGGTGTCGTTGAAATCCAGCCAGCGGATCATGGTACCGATGTTGAACGCAGCTTGCACCGGATCAAGTTGGAACGGGGTTCCGGGCACTTTCGCACCATTGGGTACCACCGTTCCTTGCACCAGCGGGCCCAGCAGCTTGGTACAGGCGGGATACTCAAGCGCCTCGAAACCGCAGCCTAGCGTGTCAATCAGGCAATAACGCGCGGTTTCATAGGCTTGCTTACTGGTTATTTTGTACTTCGTGACGTAGTCAACGATGTCGATCAGGACTTGGTCTGGCTTGGGACGGATGTTGGAGATGTGAGCGGACATGGTGTTTATTAAAAGATAAAAAAATCGTTAACCGCAGAGGCGCAGAGGAAACGCAGAGAAAATCAAGAATGATCTTTAGAGGAAGGCAGATGAACTTAGCGTTGCCCTGTCAACATGAACTGGCTATAAATCGTACTAAGCACATCCTCATTTCTTTTG
>JANNTE010000051.1:0-2820 GCA_031403365.1 Betaproteobacteria bacterium
CACTGCCGCGCCTGCGTGCCGGTGCGCGTCGTCACCGCGGATTTCGTAACCAATCGCTCGCAACGTCGCGCACGTGCGCGGCATGAGCACCTCGAAGCACGCATGATCGAGCTTAAATACCATCAGGAACACTATGCGTTGTACCTGCGCTACCAGTCGCACCGCCACAGTGGCGGCGGCATGGATCACGACAGTCGCGAGCAGTATCGTCATTTTCTCCTGCAAAGCAATGTGCGCTCGAGCCTGGTTGAGTTCCGCGAGGAAGGCAGCCTGCGCATGGTCAGCATCCTCGACCGCCTCGAAGACGGCCTGTCTTCGGTGTATACGTTTTTCGATCCGGAACTCGCCGGGGCCAGCCTTGGAACCTTTAACGTAATCTGGCAGGTCGATCTGTGCCGGAGACTGAAACTTCCCTACCTGTATCTCGGCTACTGGATCGCACAAAGCCCGAAAATGGCCTACAAGGTTAACTTCCAGGCGCTGGAAGGCCTGGTTGACGGTCAGTGGCGGCGACTGCCGCGCGACGCAACGCCCCCCGAATCGGCTTGACTTCGCGCGTCACCCCCGCCACGCGAGAGATGTATCCGCCCGCGACACGGCTCCATGCTGTATAGACTCGCCCGGCCCTTTCTGTTCCAGCTCGACGCGGAACACGCGCACCGCACGACAATGCGCGCGCTTGAATGTTCACACCGCCTTGGATTGACAGGATTGATCGCCGGTCACGCTGCGGACTCGCCGCGCACGCTGATGGGTCTGTCATTTCCCAATCCGGTGGGGCTTGCCGCCGGCCTGGACAAGAATGGCGAACACATTGATGCGCTCGCTGCACTGGGTTTCGGCTTTATCGAAATCGGCACGGTCACACCGCGACCACAGCCCGGAAATCCGATGCCGCGCATGTTTCGCATTCCGCGGGCGCGTGCGATCGTCAATCGCATGGGCTTCAACAACGATGGCGTCGAGCGCATGCTGATGAACGTCGCGCGCGCGCGCTATCGCGGCATACTCGGCATCAACATCGGAAAAAATTTTGATACCCCGATCGAACGTGCCGCGGATGACTACGTCTACTGTCTGCGCAAGGTTTACACAGCGGCGAGCTACGTGACAGTCAATATCTCATCGCCCAACACCGCGAATCTTCGCCAGTTGCAGCAAGCCGGGGAACTCGACCGCCTGCTGGGCCGGCTGGCGGGCGAACGCCGCCTCTTGGCGGACCGGCATGGCAAACGCGTAGCCCTCGCAGTCAAGATCGCACCCGATCTGGCGCAGCACGATGTCGTTGAGGTGGCCGCGCTCCTCGTTGAGCATGGCATCGACGCTGTGATCGCAACCAATACCACGACCTCGCGGGAAGGTGTCGACGGTCTGCCGCATGCCGATCAGGCCGGCGGCTTGAGTGGTGCGCCCCTGAAACATCGCTCGACACAGATCGTCCAGCAACTGGCGGCGCAGCTTGCGGGCCGCCTTCCGATCATCGCGGCCGGCGGCATTCTTTCAGGGATGGATGCAAGGGAGAAAATCGCCGCCGGCGCGAGTCTGGTGCAACTCTACAGCGGTCTGATCTACGAAGGGCCGGCACTGGTCGAGAAAGTCGCCGCCGAGCTTGCTCACTGAGGCACGAATGCGGGCGCTCAGGATTATGCATCGCGCTGGCAAGCGTCCTGCTGGCGTCTGACCTGGTTATTTCCTTATTCGCAGTTCGCATTAAGCGCTCCGCGCCCGGCGTTATAATCGGCGGCCTTGTTCGATCCATTCCCACGATATCCACTGCATGAATACCCGTGTAGACCTGCCCGGCGCGCCACACTTGCGGCTCCAATTCAATCTGCGCTGCGAGGACCTCTATCGGCGGGAAGGCTTGCTTCGGCTGGACACGGCGTTCATGACTTTCCTCGGGCAGGCCGATGCGGCGCTGCAGGAGCGCCTGAAATTCCTGCGTGCGGGCCAGTCGCCGCTGCCACCCAAGCAGGAATCGGAGTTTCTGATCAATCTCGCCGGCCACCTCGATGATTTCATCGCGTATCTGTTCGGCATCGAAAGCGAAGTCAGCGCGCTGTCGGCACGGCATTTCGAACTCGCTCCGCTGTATTCCTGCAAGCGCCTGTTCGTGCAGCGCAAGGCGGTCAACACCTACAAGGCCGAGGCGGCCGCTGCATTCGACGGCGTCCGGCTTGAAGCCCAGCTCGCAGCCTGGTTCGACGGCAGGTTCAGCGAACTGGAATTCTCGCGTCACGTTGGCGAATGGCTGAAGGACGAGGCAGCCAACGCCGGGAAAATCGATGCGGCCATGCGTTATGCGGCATGGGCGGCGCATACAGCGGAAGGACAGCACAAACACCATGACGGTGTGCTGTTCAAGATACCGAGGAAGCTCGACTTTCAGCGTTTGGTACCGGTACAGACGCGCAATGAAGACGGGATCAGCGTGCATACGCTGTCTCATGTGCGCCGACGCCACGGGTTTGCGCTCACTGATTCCGGCACGGATCTGGTCGGCGCGCTCAACGAAACCAGCTACTGTATCTGGTGCCACGAGCAGGAAAAGGATTCCTGCTCGCACGGCCTGAAGGAAAAGCCCGCGTCGCCAGACGCGCGCCCGGCATTCAGGAAGACCGTGTTTGGCGTGCCGCTCGCCGGATGTCCGCTGGAAGAGCGCATTTCCGAGTTCCAGAAACTCAAAACGGAAGGCGTGACGCTTGGCGCGCTCGCCATGATTGCGCTGGACAATCCCATGGTCGCCGCGACGGGCCACCGCATCTGCAACGACTGCATGAAGTCCTGCATCTACCAGAAGCAGGAGCCGGTGAATATCCC
>JANNTE010000052.1:0-10872 GCA_031403365.1 Betaproteobacteria bacterium
CGGACGACTTCACCGTCGGCATCAATGCCGTCTCCGAATCCCTGGTAAGCGATATCGACAAAGGGCATCAGGCGCCGGGCGACGACGATATCAATGACTTCGGTCCATTGCTCCGCCGACAAATCCACGCCGGTCGGGTTATGGCAGCAGGCATGCAGCACGACGATGCTTCCGGCGGGAAGTGTGTTCAGCGAATTCGACATGCCCGCGAAATTTATGCCGCGCGAGGCCGGGTCGTAATAGGGGTAGGTGTTCACGGTGAAACCCGCAGTTTCGAACAGCGCGCGGTGATTCTCCCAGCTTGGATCGGATATCCAGACCTGGGCCTGCGGCAGCAGTCGGCGCAAAAAATCTGCGCCGATCCTGAGCCCGCCGGTTCCACCGAGAGTCTGGACCGTAATTACGCGCCCTTCCTTGACCGCCGCACAATCGGCCCCGAAAACCAGTTCCCTCACGGCATGGTCGTAGGCGGCAAGTCCATCGATCGGAAGGTAGCCTCTTGGTGAGGATTTCTCTGCCAGGGCGATTTCCGCCTGGCGCACGCAATCGAGCAATGGAACTTTTCCGGTGTCGTCGTAATAGATGCCAACGCCAAGGTTTACCTTGTGCGGATTCTTGTCGGAATTGAAGGTTTCGGTAACCCCGAGGATCGGATCCTTCGGTGCCATTTGTACGGCTGCCAACAGCGATGCGGAGTGCGGCGCATTCATCGTGATAACATGAAAAATTACGGAGGCGCTTATTGTACCGTGACCGTTACTTTTCCAAATAGCCCGTTTCGCCTTCATCAACCGTTTGAACCGGCCGGGGATCAGCCCGAAGCCATAGCGGCCCTTGTCGAGGGCCTCAACGACGGACTGGCCTTCCAGACGCTGCTCGGCGTGACCGGTTCAGGCAAAACGTTCACCATGGCCAATGTCATTGCGCGCACCGGGCGGCCCGCGATCATCATGGCGCCGAACAAGACTCTTGCGGCGCAGCTCTACGGCGAGATGCGGGACTTCTTCCCGGAAAACGCGGTCGAATACTTCGTTTCCTACTACGACTATTACCAGCCCGAAGCGTATGTGCCTTCGCGGGATCTTTTCATCGAAAAAGATTCCAGCATCAACGAGCATATCGAGCAGATGCGTTTATCTGCAACCAAGTCATTGCTGGAGCGCGATGATGCGGTGATCGTGGCTACCGTGTCGGCCATTTACGGCATTGGCGATCCGGTTGACTATCACGGCATGATCCTGCATATGCGCGAAAAGGAGCGCATCAGCCAGCGCGACATCATTTCGCGCCTGACGGAAATGCAGTACGAGCGCAACGATCTCGACTTCCGCCGAGGAGTATTTCGGGTGCGGGGCGATGTGGTCGATGTATTTCCCGCCGAGAATTCGGAAACCGCGCTGCGCATTACTTTGTTCGACGACGATGTTGAGGCGCTAACCTTGTTTGATCCATTGACCGGGCATCTGATTCAGAAGGTGCAGAGGTTTACCGTCTACCCGTCGAGTCACTACGTGACACCGCGCAGCACGACGTTGCGGGCGATCGAGGCAATCAAGGAAGAGTTGCGTGAACGCAGCGCGAGTTTTCAGGCCACCGGAAAACTGGTCGAAGCCCAGCGACTGGAGCAGCGCACACGATTCGACCTTGAAATGCTGAACGAACTGGGGTTCTGCAAGGGCATCGAAAATTATTCGCGCCATCTGTCCGGCCGCAAGGCCGGCGATCCTCCGCCGACCCTTCTCGACTACCTTCCGCCGAACGCGCTGATGATCATTGACGAAAGCCACGTCACCATTCCGCAGATTGGCGGAATGTATCGCGGCGACCGCGCAAGAAAGGAAAATCTGGTCAATTACGGTTTCAGGCTGCCGAGTGCGCTGGATAACCGGCCGCTACGCTTCGATGAGTTTGAAAAGATAACGCCGCAAGCGGTGTTTGTCTCCGCGACACCGGCCGAGTATGAGCGCGAGCACCAGGGCCAGGTGGTCGAACAAGTGGTCAGACCGACGGGCCTGATAGATCCCATGATCGAAGTCAGACCGGCTGCGACCCAGGTCGACGATCTGCTGTCCCAGATCAGCGAGCGGGTGGCACTCAAGGAACGAGTGCTGGTGACCACGCTGACCAAGCGCATGGCCGAGGATCTCACGGACTATCTTGCCGAGCACGGAGTCAAAGTGCGCTATCTGCATTCGGATATCGAAACCGTGGAGAGGGTGGAGATCATTCGGGATCTGCGTCTGGGCGAGTTCGATGTGCTGGTTGGCATCAATCTGTTGCGAGAAGGCCTGGACCTGCCGGAAGTTTCGCTGGTGGCGATTCTGGATGCGGACAAGGAAGGCTTCCTGCGCTCTGAGCGCTCGCTGATCCAGACCATTGGGCGCGCCGCACGACATTTGAGCGGCAAGGCCATCCTTTATGCGGACGCAATGACCAATTCGATGCGACGCGCGATAGCGGAAACCGACCGCCGGCGCGAAAAGCAAACCAGTTACAACCTGACTCATGGCATTACCCCTGCCGGGGTATCCAAGCACATCAGGGATATGATCGGCGGAATATACGATCCATCCGCATTGCAGGATCGAAAGGCGGCTGAGACTCTCGCGACCTATGGGTCACTTGCCGGGAAAGACGTGCTCAAGGAATTGAAGCGCGTCGAACGCGAAATGCTGGAAAGTGCGCGAAACCTGGAATTCGAGCGTGCCGCGCAACTTCGCGATCAAGTGAAGCGGTTAAAGGAGTTGGCCTTCGGGATTCCTGGAGTTCACGCAGTTCCCGGTGCAGTTGGCGCTGGCGGCCAGGGCGCTGCAAAAACGGCGATTCGAAAACCGGTAGCGAGACGGCATGGATGATGGCCTGAAGTCGGTGTCGGTTTTATTTTGCTGCATGGGAAACATCTGTCGTTCACCCACGGCGGAAGCGGTGTTTCGCCATCAGGTGACCTCGGCAAGCCGGATTGGAGGTGCAAACCTCCCGCAAAACTTCCGCATCGATTCTGCAGGAACGCATGCCTACCATGTCGGTCATCCGCCTGACCATCGCAGCCAGGCCGCGGCCGCGGTGCGCGGCTATCAGATGGAAAACCTGCGAGCTCGCAAGGTCGAACGGCTGGACTTTGTCGAGTTTGATTATGTTCTGGCAATGGACCGTATGAACATCGAAGAGTTAAGGCGTATCGCTCCCGACGAGCAGCGGCACAAACCGGCACTGCTGATGGATTTCAGCGCAACCCGGTCCGGTATGGAAGTACCCGACCCCTATTATGGCCAGTCCAAGGACTTCGAGCTTGTCCTGGAAATGATCGAAGAGGGGTGCGCGGGGTTACTGCGCGCCATAAAAAAGGAGCCTGGCAAGATGCCAAGCTCCCGTTGACCCGAACTCGCCTCGTTTTCAGGCCGTGTCGCCACCCGATGATGTCATCTTGCCGGTTTCCACCTGCAGGAGCGGCTCGTCCGCGACGGGCTTCGGCTGAAAACGCGGCCTGGAAGTTCTCACTGGACGCGCATTCTCCGGTTCAGAGTCACGTGGCGCAGATTTTGACTGGGTTTCAATCATCACCAGGTCGGATGGCAAGCTAATAGGCTCCATTTTCCAGGGTGACGCAGTGGGTTGATGTTGCGTCACTGGCGGCACCTCTGTAATCATTGACCGCGGTTCAGGTTCAATACGATGAACTGCAATCATGGTCGAGGGTGCAGATTCGACGCGGGGCAATTCGGTAACCGCGGGCGCCGGCATGGGTTGTTCGTGGCGCATTTCTTCAGACTGCGGACGTTCGGTGACCGGCGCTTCTGCTTTAGGTTGTTCGACTGCAATTGGCTGAAAGTCCTGTCTTGGCATATCGACGGGATGCTCTTGACGCTCCCGTGGCGGCCGCGCGTGGCCGTTCGAGTTACCCCGGGCGGCATGCTCGGCGTTTGGCTGCTGAGTCGAACCATCTGCGCGCTCGGCGGGTCTGTCTCTGCGTCCGCGGCGGCGTCCGCGTCCGCGTCCGCCTTCGCGATCGCCTTCCGGAATGCGATCCCCGGGCTGGCGTTGCTCCACGGCCGCGAGCGCCTGATCCTGGCGCGGAGGTCGCGGCTGCTGTTGGCGTTCCTGCGGTTTACGTTCACCTTGCTCCGGATTGCGGCCACGCGTTTGATCGCGTCGGGCTTCACCATCCGGGCGTGGTGCCCGGCGGGGCTCATCGCGCTTGCTTTCGCCGTGGCCCTCAGGACGGCTATGGCGATGATCGCGACGTGCGGAATCGCGATTGCGCTGCGGTTCCCTCGGGCGAGTCTTGACCGGTTCAGGAACGGGTTCCGGCTTACGGGTTAACCATCCGAAAATTTTCTCCAGAATGGAAGGCCTGGCTGCTTCAGGTTGCTCTACCGTAGGCGCGGGCTGTGACGGCGTGATGCCTTGCACTGCGGCTTGCGGACGCTGAATTTCCGGTTTTTGTGCCGCGGCGGCCGCTGTAGCCGCTTCGGCAGGAACCGCTGCCATTCTGTAACTGGGCAGGGTTACATCACTTTGATTGAGTTCATCGTGCTTCAGGCGGGTGACGGTGTAGTTCGGTGTCTCCAGATTGACATTGGGAATCAGCAATACCGTAACCTTGAGCCGGGTTTCAATCGAGTGAAACTCGTTGCGCTTCTCGTTGAGAAGATAAGTGGCCACATCAATCGGCACTTGTGCATGCACTGCCGCGGTGCCGTCTTTCATCGCTTCCTCCTGAAGGATGCGAAGAATGTGCAGGGCGGAAGATTCGATCGAGCGTATGTGCCCCGTGCCATGGCAGCGCGGACAGGCGATGTGGCTGGTTTCACCGAGCGAATTTTGCAGGCGCTGGCGGGAAAGCTCGAGCAAACCGAAACGCGAAATCTTTCCGGTCTGCACCCGCGCACGGTCATAGTGCAAGGCATCGCGCAGCCGATTTTCCACATCCCTCTGGTTGCGGGCGACTTCCATATCGATAAAGTCGATGACCACAAGTCCGCCCAGATCGCGCAGGCGCAACTGGCGGGCAATCTCGTCGGCCGCTTCCAAGTTGGTGCGGGTTGCGGTCTCTTCGATGTCGGCGCCGCGTGTGGCACGCGCTGAGTTCACGTCGATCGTCACCATGGCTTCGGTGTGATCGATCACGACCGCGCCACCGGAAGGCAGCGGTACCTGGCGGGAGTAGGCGGTCTCGATCTGATGTTCAATCTGAAATCTGGAGAACAGCGGAACATCGTCTTTGTACAGTTTCACCCTGCCGACGTTCTGCGGCATGACGTGGCTCATGAACTGCCGGGCCTGTTCGTAAATGGCCTCGGTGTCGATCAGAATTTCGCCGATTTCCTGGTGAAAGTAATCGCGGATCGCCCGAATGACCAGGCTGCCTTCCTGATAGATCAGATAGGCGCCGCTTTGCTGATTGGCGGCGGACTCGATTGCAGCCCAAAGTTGCATCAGATAGCTCAGGTCCCAGTTGAGCTCCTCAACCGAACGGCCGATACCTGCGGTACGGGCGATTATGCTCATGCCGGGAGGCACTTCGAGCTGGGAAATGGTGTCGCGCAGTTCATTGCGCTCTTCGCCTTCGACGCGACGAGATACTCCGCCGCCGCGCGGGTTATTGGGCATCAGAACGATATAGCGCCCGGCCAGGCTGATGAATGTGGTCAGTGCCGCGCCCTTGGTGCCACGCTCGTCCTTGTCGACCTGGACAATCAGCTCCTGGCCTTCGCGCAGAGCCTCTTTGATGGTAACTTTGGCTGGATCTGCGTCAGGATTGCGAAAAAACGAGCGGCTGACTTCCTTGAAAGGAAGAAATCCATGACGTTCATTGCCGTAGTCTACGAATGCCGCTTCCAGACTCGGTTCGATGCGGGTGATGACACCCTTGTAGATATTGCTCTTGCGTTGTTCTTTTCCGGCTGTTTCTATATCAAGGTCTATCAGTTTCTGGCCATCTACAATCGCGACACGCAATTCTTCAGTTTGGGTCGCGTTAAACAACATACGCTTCATTATTTGCTCTCCCGCGCTCACTTTTCACGGGGAGGACAAACCTGGCGGCGCCACTGCGGCGCGGGGCTTACCGGCTTTCCGTCGTCGGACAATTCATGGGTGGTTGAGGACGATAGCTATGTTGGCCCAAAGGTTTATCGGTAGTTCGTCCTGCTTGGTGCAGGACCGTGGAATCCACTGGAATGCTGCGAGCGCGCAGTTCATCTATTACCATCGCTACTTGTTTGGGTGAGCGAACTTAACCCCTCTTGACGACGGCGAAGCAAACTGGCGGGAGCTCGAACTATGGCGGTGCGCCACAACTGGCTCTACCGCACAATCTGCCAAATATTGCCGTTTCGTTCGAATAGTATAA
This sequence comes from Betaproteobacteria bacterium, assembly GCA_031403365.1. Taxonomy (GTDB): domain Bacteria; phylum Pseudomonadota; class Gammaproteobacteria; order Burkholderiales; family JACQAP01; genus JACQAP01. Next base: position 6,353 of record JANNTE010000052.1, read on the forward strand.
GGAAAATGAACAGCTTAAGCAAAGACTCTGCAAGTTGGAGGGAAGTCGATGAATCATCGCAAGATCAGCGCATCGACAACTATCTGCAGAAGATCCTGAAAGGTGTGCCGAAGAGCCACATTTACCGGATTCTGCGTAGCGGAGAGGTCCGGGTCAACAGCGGACGTGTGCAGGCGTCCTACCGGCTGCAGGACGGCGACAAGATCCGGTTGCCGCCAATTCGTACCAGTGCGAGTCTGGAAAGAACCGGCTCGCGGTCACCAGGCCCGGCTTTCAGTGGTGCAGTGCTCATGGAAGACGCGGAATTGCTGATAGTCGACAAACCCAGCGGGGTTGCCGTGCATGGTGGAAGCGGAATTTCGAGCGGCGTCATCGAGCAGTTACGCGAGGAACGCCGCGATTTGCGGTTTCTGGAACTGGTGCACCGGCTGGATCGTGATACTTCCGGGATTCTGGTTCTGGCCAAGAAACGCTCCGCATTGACCGGATTGCATGCCCAGTTGCGTGACGGCGCTGTTCGCAAGCACTATCTGGCGCTGGTGCTCGGCGAATGGAAAGATTCGAAACGCAGTGTGAAGCTGGCTCTGCACAAGTATGTCACTTCCTTCGGGGAGCGCCGAGTGGTCGCGGACGAAACCGGCCAGGACGCACACACCGTGTTCCGCCTGATGCGCAATCTGCCCGGGTACACGTTGCTTGATGCGGAACTCAAGACCGGTCGTACCCATCAGATACGCGTTCATCTGGCCGAAATAGGCTACCCGAACGCCGGTGACGACAAGTATGGAAATTTTGACGACAACAAACGACTCGCTAAAGCGGGACTCAGGCGCATGTTTCTGCACGCGGCCAGCCTGGAGTTCGCCCATCCGCGAACGGGACAAACCCTGCACATTGAATCGCCGCTGGCTGCCGAGCTGAAACAGTTTCTTGATTCCCTTCGGCCCGCAGCCGACGCTAAAGACTGACCAATGGCAAAACAATTCGATTTGCTCGTTTTCGACTGGGATGGGACATTGATCGATTCCGCTGCCCACATATCGAGCTCACTGCAGCAGGCATTTCGTGACTTGGCCCTTCCTGTGCCGTCGTTGGCAGCCGCGCGTCACGTGATCGGACTGGGCCTGGAAGATGCCATGACCTACCTGACTCCCGGCTTGGCGCGCGATCGCTACAGCGAGGTGGCCGACCGGTACCGCGTTCACTTTCTGGCTGGCGACTCCGGGGTCTCCTTGTTTCCAGCGGTAGCGGCTGGAATCCAGGCGCTGCATGTCGATGGCTACCTGATGGCCGTGGCGACCGGGAAGAGCAGGCGCGGCCTCGACCGGGCGTTGCAGGCAACGGGTTTGGCCCCATTTTTTCATGCATCGCGTTGTGCCGACGAAGGATTTCCGAAACCACACCCGGACATGTTGCATACGGTCATGCAACAGCTCGGGATCGATTCGACACGCACATTGATGATCGGCGACACCACCCACGACTTGCAAATGGCGCGCAACGCCGGGGTCGCCGCTGTCGCTGTCAGCTATGGCGCGCATGAGTTTGACGATCTGGAAGGTATGAATCCACTCGGATGCGTAGCCAGTTTTGAGGATTTATTGGGATGGCTGAAGAAAAACGGCTGATTTGCCCTTCCGCCAGCGTCACGGAATGTGGCCGGGGCGTGCGCTTCACGGTCGAAGGTGCGAAAGGACCTGTGCCTGCCTTTGTGGTCCGCCACGCAGGCAAGGTGCGGGGCTATTTGAATCGTTGCGCACATGTGGGTGTCGAACTGGACGCTCAGCCCGGGGAATTTTTCGACCTTGCCGGCCTATACTTGCTGTGTACAACCCACGGCGCGGCTTACGTACCGGCAACCGGTTACTGCGTTAAAGGACCTTGCAAGGGCTTGAGCCTGAGCAAGATTGCGCTAGACGAGTGCGATGGCAACATTTACCTGCTCTCCAACAAGGAAACAGCTTATGTCTGAAATTGAATCTGGCGGTGAAAAGGAAAACTGGGAGCGCTCGGTCATCGAGAAGCTGGTCCGGTCGACGCTCGACGAACAGCGAAAAACGCGCAACTGGGGCATCTTGTTCAAGTCGCTGACCTTTCTCTATTTGTTTGCCCTGCTATTCATTGCGTTTGGCTGGCTGGGCGGGAAAGAGCCATTGCCCGGTGATCACACCGCGCTGGTGGAATTGGACGGGGTCATTGCCGCGGATTCATACGCCAACGCCGCCAGCATCAATCAGGGGCTGCAGGACGCCTTCGACAGCAAAGGCACGAAAGGAGTTATCGTGCGCATCAACAGCCCGGGTGGCAGCCCGGTGCAGGCCGGGACCATCAACAGCGAGATCTACCGGTTGAAGAAAAAGTATCCGGACATTCCCATCTATGCGGTAGTCGAAGACATCTGCGCCTCCGGAGGATATTACGTTGCCGTCGCCGCAGATCAAATCTACGTGGATCGTGCCAGCATAGTCGGCTCAATAGGCGTGCTCATGGACGGATTCGGTTTTACCGGAACCATGGAGAAGCTGGGCGTGGAGCGCCGGTTATTGGCAGCAGGTGACAACAAAGGCTTCCTCGATCCCTTCTCCCCGGTAGATGCCGGGCAGCGGCAGTTCGCCCAGAAGTTGCTGCGCGAGATCCATCAGCAATTTATTGGAGTGGTGCGCGAGGGACGAGGCAGTCGGTTGAAAGAGGATGCGGATACCTTTTCGGGTCTGGTTTGGTCCGGGCAAAGAAGCATTGAGCTTGGTCTGGCAGATGCGCTGGGCAGCGTCGACTTCGTGGCCCGGGAAATCATCAAGGCGGAAAACATCGTTGATTTCACACCCCGGGAGAATGTTGTCGAGCGTTTCGCCAAACGGTTCGGCGCGGCGTTGGGCGGCGCGCTAGTGCGTGTCGCCGGCTCCGGCATGTCGGTTCGCTGAACGAGGGGTTGGCGCGAGAAGCAGAAATACAGTCGGCCGTTTATGCAGTCGCGGCGGGGCCGTGTTTTGCCATTCCCCGACGCTTTGCATCCTTATTTCTTCGGTTGCGCTGTTCAGGTCGCTTGCCAGGCAGAGCAGAGTTGCCGGATTGCAGGTCGAGACAATAGCCTTGTACAGCGCATCGTTGCGATAGGGCGCTTCGATGAAAACTTCGGTCTGATCGAAGTCGCGGGATCGATTCTCCAGTTCGCGAATACGGATTTCGCGCGCAGGGGATGCCTGGGGCAGATAACCATTGAATGCGAAGCGCTGGCCATTCAAGCCCGAAGCCATGACTGCAAGCACGATGGACGACGGCCCCACCAGCGGGATCACTTGCATGCCGATTCGATGTGCATGTTTGACCAGCTGGGCTCCAGGGTCCGCGATCGCCGGACAACCCGCTTCCGACATCAAGCCAATGTCGCCACCGGAGTCCATCCAGCGGGTAATGCGTCCGAGATCCGCGCCTTTGGAATGCTCGTCAAGAACCTCCATCTCCAGTTCCTGCAGCGGCAGGTCCAGCGACTTGAGAAATCGGCGCGCCGATTTGGGATGCTCGACGACGAACCGCCGCAAGGGCGACACTGCATTTCGCAAACTCGCCCCAATCCAATCGAGGGCGTGCTCGGAAGTCAGGTCAACCGGTATCAGGAATAATTTTCTGGTTTGCACGCTGCCGGGCCGCAATCGTTGCTTATGGAACGACAACATTTTCATGTCGAAGCATCTCCGACAACGCAATCAGTGGCAGCCCGATCAACGCCGTCGGATCGGATGACTGGATGCTGGCGATCAGAGATATCCCCAAGCCTTCCGCTTTGGCGCTGCCTGCGCAGTCGTAAGCGGGTTCTGCCTTCAAGTAGCGCTCTATTTCCTGGTCGGTGATGCTTCGGAATCGGACTTCGGTCGGCACGAGACGAGTCTGGATTTGTCCGCTGTTTGCATTCAATAACGCGACAGCAGTTGCAAAGCTCACGATTTTCCCGTTTGCGTGCCGCAACTGGCGAACCGACCCATCATGGTCGCCAGGTTTGTCCAGTCTGATCCCTTCGCAAACAGCGACTTGGTCAGATCCAATGATGAGCGCGCGTGGAAAGTGACTGCAAACCGCCCGCGCTTTTGCCACGGCCAGCCGAGTGGCGGTGGCGAACGGCATTTCATCAGGAAGCGGGACTTCATCCACGTGCGGGGCAGCCACTTCAAATGGAACTTTCAACCTCATGAGAAGTTCGCGGCGATACTTAGATGTTGATGCGAGAACGAGCGCTATATCGCTGTATGTTGGAGACATTGTGCTTTGACAGGGTAAATCAAAACCACTATTATGCGCGGCCTATGGCGGACCGGGTCGCAATCGATAGCGTGGCGTTTGCACGCAATGCGAGTGAATTGCGCGCAGCCGTGCCGGTTGCAGACATGCCGCGCCTTCGCGACGTGCTTTACGACCAGTCCGGACACGTGTCTTATACCCTGGCAGGAGCAGTCAACAAGGATGGCATCGCCTCGTTACGGCTGGCGATCTCCGCCGGGCTGATGCTGACCTGCCAACGGTGCCTG
>JANNTE010000053.1:0-7731 GCA_031403365.1 Betaproteobacteria bacterium
TGCACTTACCACGTAACACACCCTGGGGGTCGCAACTACGAAGCCCTGCCAGTGAACGCGAACGCGGCCGAGGCCAGACGCGTGGCCCGCTTTACCTCTCAGGGGCATACACCCGGGCCGGTGAACATCAGGCCGGAAGCGCGGTCGGAGGATTTTCCGCTGACTCTCGACCTGCGCCGTCAACCGGACTACGCTGTGGTTTTCGAGAGCGTGCCACAACCGGCGCAGCAGCAATAAGTCGAAAGGAAAACCGCATGAATCACGCTTGGCTCGTTGCACTGATGTTGTTGGCCTCGGAAGCCAATGCAATCGAGTGGCTTGAGGTCGGCGCCGACACCGAAGCGAAGTACTACATCGATCTGGACTCGATTTCGATCGAAGGAGAAAATGTCACCGTGCAAAAGCGTGGCATCTACACGCACGTGCTGACCGATAATTTCGCCGGGCGCCCGACGGTGTTCAAGGAAACGATCGGCAGCGTCGAAATCGACTGCGCGCGGCGCATCAATCGCATTATCCAAATCGACATGATCGGGGAGGGCGGCGAAGTGGTCTGGTCGTCCGGGCCGATGAAAAAACGCATGTGGGAGGATGTGCGGCCGAATACACACGCCGCAACCACGGTCGAAACCGTCTGTGCACGCATCAAGGCGATCTGAGTCAAGCCCGTCCGTCAACGCCGGCGCTTGAGCGGCATCTTTCCCTGATGTGAGTCTGGTACTCTCGCGTAGCGTTAATGTCCGGGAGAAATCAATGAGAGCGAACTGGTCGGCAGCGCTTCTGTTGCTGGGTGCAACCGTGTGTTCGGCCGCGCAGGTGGAATTCTTTTCGCCGCAGGGTGAAGTCAAGGGCGTGCGCCAGGTCGCGGTGCGGTTTTCCGTACCGATGGTCGCATTTGGCGATCCTCGTCTGCCCGATCCCTTTGACATTTCCTGCCCGGTGCCGGGAACAGCGCGCTGGGCCGACCAGAAGAACTGGGTTTACGACTTCGCATACGATTTGCCGGCCGGGCTGCGTTGCAGTTTTCATCTCAAGTCCGATCTGGTGTCGCTCGACGGCAACAATTTGGAACCGGTTCCGGCGTTTGAGTTCAACACCGGTGGACCGGCGATTGTGCAGATGATGCCCTACGAGGGCAGCCGTATCGACGAAGAGCAGATTTTTCTGCTCGGGCTCGACGCACCGGCGACCGAGTCTTCGATCAGCGCCAACACCTATTGCGACATCGGGGGTATCAGCGAGCGTGTCCCGGTACGCGTCGTTACTGGAGCGGAGCGCTCCAAGCTGCTGGCCGGACGTCGCGATTTCGTGGACCGGTTTCTTTACGTGTTGTTCAAGGACGGCCGCGAACTTCTGATTGACGGCCGGCCGTACGCCAAGGGCACGCGCTTCGAGCAATTCCTCGCCGCCGAAGACAAATTCCCGATCGCCGTGGTGCAATGCAAACGCCGGTTGCCGAACAACGCAAAGTTCCGGCTGGTGTGGGGCAAAGGGATCGTTTCCGAAAGCGCAGTGCCGACTCGGCAGGAGCAGACGCTCGCGTATCAGGTGCGTGACAGTTTTCAGGCGCGCTTTAGCTGCGAGCGCGTCAACAAGGATGCGCAATGCCTGCCGATCATGCCGATGCGATTATCGTTCAGCGCGCCGGTGCCGCGTTCCGCCGCCGGGAAAATTGCGCTCAATGCGGGAGGTAAACCGATTCCGGCGCAAATGGCGGACGCCAGGAGCGCGTCGGATTTTGTCGAGGAGGTGTTTTTCCCCGGTCCGTTTCCAGAACGCGCCCAGTTCATCATCGTGGTCCCTGCCGACTTGACCGACGACGCCGGACGCAAGCTCGCCAACCAGGCGCGATTTCCCTTGACAGTGCGCACCGACGAGAACCCGCCGCTGGCCAGGTTTCCGGCGCGATTCGGCATCATCGAAGCCAGGGGCGACGGCATGCTGCCGGTGACTGTGCGCAATCTGGAAGCCATGCTGGAGGGGCGGCTGGCGCGAACCCGGGGCATGGACGAACCTGCGGGCGCGATCACGGAAAAGGCCGATGCGGCGATCAATTGGCTCAAGAACAAGCTGGATGAAGCCAGGCAAGCCAGCAGCCCGGTTCCCGGCAGTTACTCCCGTGTGGCGGACGGCGATGTGATGACCATGCTGGAATGGATGAAACGCCTTCGCAAGCTGGAGCAGGATCGCTGGCGATATGACGAAAAGACACAAGAAAACGTGCCCGAGTATCAGGTGGGTCAGACGTCGATCTTTACCGGAACTGATCGCGTGAGTTCCATCAAAGTACCGAAGCCAGAGGGCGCGCGTGCCTTTGAAGTGGTTGGCATTCCACTGCAGAAGCCCGGATTTTATGTCGTCGAACTGGCCAGTCCGCGTCTGGGTGCGGCGTTGCTGAAGTCGCGCACGCCGTATTTCGTGCAGTCAGCGGCGCTGGTGACGAATCTCTCGGTGCATTTCAAATGGGGCCGCGAATCCTCACTGATTTGGGTGACCGCGCTCGACACCGGATTGCCGGTACCCAAGGCCCTGGTTTCCATTCAGGATTGCTTTGGCAAAGTCCACTTCCGTGGCACCACCGATGCGCAAGGCCGCGCGCGTGTGGGTGCCGTGCTGCCCGACATTGGGAATCTGCCCGCGTGTCTGACTGACTACGACAGACAACTCGTGGTGTCCGCTCGCATGGAAGAGGATCTTTCGTTCGTGATGTCGGACTGGAACGAGGGTATCGCGAACTGGCGCTACAACCTGCGCGAGAGGGGCTGGAGCGGCCCGTATCTGGTGACAACCGTGTTTGATCGCACCCTGGTACGCGCCGGCGAGACCGTTAGCATGAAGCATTATTATCGCCGACACGAAGGGCAGGGCTTTGCATTTGTACCAGCCGACAGGCTGCCGGGGAAAATAACTCTGGTTCACCAGGGTTCGGAGCAGAAGTACGAGCTGCTTGTGAAGTGGGATGCGCGTAACAGCGCGGAAAGCCGCTGGACCATCCCGCCGGGTGCCAACAAGGGTACCTACGTCGTACAAGTTACGGATACCCTGGAAGCGCGTACTGGTGCCCGGGAAACGACGCGACAGGCGGGTCGCTTTCGCGTCGAGGAATTTCGCGTCCCCTTGATGAAGGCGGCCATCAACGGGCCGAAATCACCGCGCGTCAGGTCCCGGAACATGGAACTCGATGTGCATCTGCGTTACCTTGCCGGCGGCGGTGCCGCTTATGCCCCGGTGAAGGTGCGCGCGCTTGTACAACCCAGGAATGTGGCATTCGCCGATTACGAAGGCTTCGCTTTTGCCAATGGCAAAGTGGTGGAAGGACTGGAAGAACCAGCCGGTACACATTCGTTTTCCGGTGACTACGAACTGGGCGATACCGATGGCGAAGATCCGGTTGCATTGCAGCCCGGCAACGGGACACGGGCGCTGAAGACTATCGATTTGAATTTGGACGGTGTCGGCAGCGCGCGAGTTACGCTGCCGGATCTGCCGGCGGCAGATGTTCCCCAGGAGGTCAATGCGGAACTCGAATACGCGGATCCGAATGGCGAAAGACTTACCGCGTCCACCCGCGTGCCACTGTGGCCTTCAAGGATCGTCCTTGGCATCAAGCCCGACGCCTGGGCTTTATCCAGGGATCAGTTGAAGTTCCAGGTGCTGGCGCTGGACCTCGCCGGCAAGCCAGTGCGGCAGCAGGCCGTCACGGTGCAGCTATACACGCGCAACAGCTACAGCCACCGCAAGCGCCTGATCGGAGGTTTCTATGGTTACGAGAACGGCGCGAAAATCGAAAAGCTCAATGTCACCTGCGAAGGCAAGACCAACGACAAAGGCCGCTTGTTCTGCAACTTGAAGGCGCCGCTTTCGGGCAACATCATCATGGGCGCGAGCGCCAAGGACCGGGACGGCAACCTGTCCTATGCCAACGCTTCCGCCTGGGTGGCTGGCAACGAGGCCTGGTGGTTCGACCAGAACAACGACGACCGCATGGACTTGATTCCCGAGCGCAGGCGCTATGAGCCGGGGCAGACAGCGAAATTTCAGGTGCGCATGCCCTTTAGCCAGGCCACTGCGCTGGTGACAGTGGAGCGCGAAGGCGTCATCGATTCGTTCGTGCAGCCGTTGTCCGGTAACGCTCCGGTGATCAATGTTCCTCTGAAAGGCAGTTATGCGCCGAACGTGTTCATTTCGGTGCTGGTGGTGCGCGGGCGCATTTCCAATGTTCAGCCCACGGCGTTGGTGGATCTCGGAAAACCGGCGTTCAAGATGGGCGTGGCCGAAATCAGCGTCGGCTGGCAGGCGCACGAACTCGGCGTCAAGGTCAGCTCCGACAAGCAGACTTACAAGGTACGGGACAAGGCCCGCGTAACGGTACAAGTGACGCAACGCGCCGGCGGGCGAGCGCCGAAATCCGGTGAAGTTGCCATCGCCGCCGTGGATGAAGGTTTGCTGGAACTGCTGCCGAATGATTCCTGGAAATTGCTTGAGGCCATGATGCACCCGCGCGGTATCGAGGTGAACAGCTCGACCGCATCCATGCAGGTGGTGGGCAAACGCCACTATGGCCGCAAGGCGCTCGCCCACGGTGGTGGTGGCGGACGACAATCGGCGCGCGAACTGTTCGACACCCTGCTGCTGTGGAAAGCGAGGCTGCCGCTGGACGATAAAGGTCGTGCCACGGTGGACATACCGCTGAACGATGCGCTCACATCGTTTCGCATCATCGCCATTGCTGATTCCGGCGTTGGCTTGTTTGGTACCGGCCACACCACGATTCGCGCTACTCAGGATCTGATGTTGTTGTCCGGCCTGCCGCCGCTGGTGCGCGAAGGTGATCGCTTCGATGCCCGCTTCACGTTGCGAAACGCGTCCGCACGCGCAGCCGAAGTCGAAGTCAGCGCCAGAATGTCAGATGAGACAATGCCGCCGGTGCGCGTCACGCTCGCCGCCAGCGAGGCGCGCGAGATCGGCTGGGAAGTCACAGTTCCGGTCAACGCCAAAGAATTGAGCTGGGATGTCGCGGTACATGAGACCTCGGCGAGCGCGGCGCCTCCCGCGGATCGCCTCAAAGTCCGGCAGAAGGTTATCGCTGCGGTGCCGGTGCGTGTCTTTCAGGCGACACTGGCGCAACTCGATCGTCCGCTTGACCTGGATGTGAGCCTGCCCGACGGCGCGGTGCCGGGTCGTGGCGGCCTGCGCGTCGGTCTCACGCCCAGGCTGGCCGAAGATCTTCCCGGTGTGCGCGAGTTCATGGGCGGGTATGCCTACACCTGTCTGGAACAGCGCGTTTCGCGCTCCATCGCCTTGCGCGACAAGGCGATGTGGGCTCGGGCAATGGATCAACTGCCCGCATTTCTTGACCGGGATGGTTTCGCGAAATACTTTGCTTCAGAGCGAGTCGGCAGCGATGCCGTAACCACCTATCTGCTGGCGATTGCCGCCGAGGCCGGCTGGGAGATTCCGGAAGGGCCGCGTTTACGCATGCTGGGTGCTTTGCGCAACTTTGTTGCCGGCCGCGTCAGCCGTGATTCGCCGTTGCCGAGCGCCGACCTGACCATTCGTAAAGTGGCGGCGCTGGAAGCCTTGTCGCGCTACCAGCCGATCGAACCCGGTCAACTGGACTCGATCGAAATCGCGCCGAACCTTTGGCCGACTTCCGCGGTGCTGGACTGGTACGGGCTGATGAAGCGCAGCGGTCAACTGAAAAATCGCGAGCAACAACTTGAGGACACCGGACAAATCCTGCGCTCGCGTTTGAATTTCCAGGGCACCACATTGGGGTTTTCGACCGAGCGCCAGGATTATCTGTGGTGGCTGATGGTCTCGACCGACGTCAACGCCAATCGCCTGTTGCTGGCGGTGCTGGACGAGGAAAAATGGCGCGACGACATTCCCCGCCTCACGCGCGGAACACTGGGCCGTCAGCAATACGGGCACTGGAACACCACGGTGGCGAATGCCTGGGGCATTGTGGCGATGGATAAATACTCGGCCCGCTTCGAATCCGACCCCGTCACGGGTGAGGTACAGGCGAATCTGGCATTGCAGAAGAGTGGCTTGGACTGGCGCAAGCAGCCCTCAGGCGGCAGCATCGATTTCGATTGGCCGGATCGGCAGGAAAGACTTTCGGTGGATCAGATCGGCAGCGGCAAGCCCTGGGTTAGTGTGCAAAGTCGGGCGGCCATTCCGCTCAAGGAGGCGCTGTCGAGCGGCTACAAGATTGTGCGCACGGTCATACCGGTGGAAGTCAAGACAGCGGGCGAATTGCACCGCGGCGACACAGTGCGCATACGCCTGGAAATCGAGGCACAGGCGGACATGTCCTGGGTGGTGGTGGATGATCCCGTGCCCGGCGGGGCGGCCATTCTCGGCAGCGGACTCGGCGCAGATTCGCGCATCTTGTCTGCCGGTGAAGCCAAACCTGGTTTTGTCTGGCCGGCGTTCGAAGAGCGCGGCTTCGATGCCTTCCATGTCTATTATCGCTTCGTGCCCAAAGGCAGTTTCGTTGTCGAGTACACCGTGCGGCTGAACAATCCAGGCCGCTTTGAACTGCCACCCACGCGCGTAGAAGCCATGTACGCACCCGAAATGTTTGGCGAGTTGCCCAATGTTGCCGTAATGGTCGGTCCGTGACTATCAACAACGCTCTGCCGGCGATGTGCAGGGTATTTCAGACAAGTCCGTCAGGTCGCCGGAAAATGATCGCCACGTTCTGCGCGTGCGTCACTTTGGGTACGACCAGCGGCATGGCCGGTGGCGCGGCAGATCTCGCATCCTTCGACGAAGTCAGATCACTCTGGATTTCGACCGAGGGTGTGCTGCTCGACCGCAACGGCGCCGTATTGCATGAGCTGCGGGTGATAGAGCAGGGCCGGCGCCTGGCATGGACTCAACTGCGTGATATCTCGCCAGCGGCGCTGGCAACCATCATTCGCGCCGAGGACAAGCGTTTTTATCAGCATCGGGGCGTGGACTGGCTGGCGTTGTCGGATGCGGCACTGGACACACTGCTGTTTTCCAATCCACGCGGTGCCTCAACGATATCAATGCAAGTCGCTTCGCATCTGGATGCCGCATTGCGCCCGAGCAGACAACGGCGGTCGGTGTCGCAGAAATGGGACCAGATTGGCGCGGCGCGAGAGCTCGAGAGTCACTGGAGCAAGAGCCAGATCCTTGAGGCTTACATGAATCTTTCGACCTTTCGCGGCGAGCTCCAGGGTCTGGCTGCTGCCGCTCGCGCCTTGTTTGACAAGGAACCCAGTGGTCTCGATGAACCCGAGTCGCTTCTGCTTGCGGTGCTGCTGCGCGCACCGAATGCAAAGACGGAAGCGGCGGCGAAACGGGCTTGCCAACTGGCTCGAAGCTTGAAAGTGGACGTGCCCTGCGCGCAGTTGCAAGCGCTGGCGCTGACGGCGCTGCCGGCTGCGCCCAAAATCCTGCCGCGTGTGGCACTGGCGCCTCATGTTGCCAGAGACTTGCTGTCGGCTGACCGGCCGCGGGTACAAACCACTCTAGATGCCGGACTGCAAGCCTATGCGAGCGGCTTGCTGCGCCAGCAACTGTCAGCGCTTTCAGACGACCATGTTGCCGATGCCGCCGCCGTGGTGGTGGACAATCGCAGCGGTGAGGTGCTGGCCTATGTCGGCAACGCAGGCGAGTCCTCGAGCGCGATTTATGTAGACGGCGTGCGCGCGTTGCGGCAGGCCGGATCGACGCTGAAGCCTTTCCTGTATG
>JANNTE010000054.1:0-16233 GCA_031403365.1 Betaproteobacteria bacterium
GAGAAACTCGTAGATCGCCGATGGCAGCCGTAGATCGGCGCGCAGCAGGCCGGCGCCCAGTCCCAGAAGGAAAAAGAGGACGATAGGATCCAGAGTCGCTGATTGCATCATGGCTGGGAATGCAGGCGAACCTTCGCGACCTCCTGCCTCAAGGCACGAATCTCGCCCAGAATCAATTGGGTCTGAGCTGCGCCGTCCTCCTTTATGTCGTCCGTCACGTGCGATTGCATGGCGTTGACGACCACCGCGATAAAGAGATTCAAGACCATGAAGGTCGCGATCAAGAGGTAAGTGACGAAGAATATCCAGGCATAGGGTGCCTGTTCCATCACACCTCGTGCAATCTCCGGCCAGCCTTCGACGGTCATCACCTGGAAAAGAGTAAAGAGCGATGCGCCAAGACTGCCAAAGTATGCCGGCGCAATCGCACCGAAGAGCTTGGTGGCCATGACAGCCGAGACATACAACACCAGCGCCATCAAGCCGATGATCGACGCCATGCCCGGTATCGCCTTGAGCAAAGCGCCCACCACGCTGCGCATGGAAGGAACCATCGAAACCAGCCGTAGTACGCGCAACACCCGCAGCGCGCGCAGTATACCGACCGCGCCACTGGAGGGCAGCAGCGCGATGGCTACCACCACGAAGTCGAACACGCGCCAGGGGTCGTGGAAAAAACGGCGGCGGAAGACGAACACCCGCAACAGCAATTCGATGACGAATACCGCCAGCACGGCCCGATCGAAAGCGAGGAGAAAGCCGCCGAGTCGGGCCATGACCGCAGCCGAGGTCTCCAGCCCGAGCGTGATCGCATTGGCTACGATCAGCACGATGATCATCTGGTCGAAGCGTGGATGCTCGATCAGCGCGCGCGCACGCGCGTGCCACTTCGATTGCGTGCCCTGCAGCGCCGCGCTCATCGTGAATATCAAGCCTTTGCTTCGCGCTTGGACAACAGGCTCGCCGCCACCGATCCAACAAGGATCAGGGCAATGACGGCGAGCATCCAGAGAATGGGAATCTTCCAGAAATCCATGATCATCATCTTGATGCCGACCAAGGTCACGATCACGGCCAGACCATACCCCAGCAGATGAAAGCGATCCGCCATGTCGGACAGCAGGAAGTACATGGCACGCAGTCCGAGAATGGCAAAGGTATTTGCGGTAAACACGATGAATGGGTCACCGGTCACCGAAAAAATGGCCGGAATGCTGTCCACGGCGAATATCAGATCAGTGACTTCGACCAGAACGAGCACCAGCAGCAGCGGGGTCGCGTAAAGCAGGCCGTTGCGCCGCACCCAGAAGCGCTCGCCGTCCAGCGTCTCGGTTACCCGGAAGCGGGTGCGCATCCAGCGCAATACAGGGTTGGCACCCAGATCGGGCTTCTTGCCCACGAGCAGAAACATCTTGATGCCGGTTAACAGCAGGAAGGCGCCGAATACATAGAATATCCAGGAGAACTGCTGGATCAGTACCGCGCCGAGATAGATAAGCACGGCGCGCATGATGATGGCCCCGACCACGCCCCATAACAGCACGCGCTTCTGGAACTGCGCCGGCACGGCAAAGTAGGTGAAAATCGTGACCCAAACAAAGACATTCTCTATCGCCAGACCCTTTTCAATCAGATAACCGGTCAGATACTCGAGGGTTTTCTTCTGCGCGACCTCGGCACCATGTAGCCCGTTCAGGTGCCACCATAACCAGCCGGCAAAGGTGAGCGCGGCGGCAAACCAGATGACCGACCAGATTGCCGCTTCCCGGATCGACACCTTGTGCGCGCCCTGCACCTTCAGGGCAATGAAGTCCACCAGCAGCAGCACCACGACCAGGACAGTAAACCCGGCGTAAAGCAGCGGCGTTCCCGTATGCGCGATCTCGATCATGCTATGCGTTCCTCTAGTTAAACAGCCGCGGCCAGAGTTGTACTGCTTCCACTGCGATAATCACCGCCCAGACGAGGATGCTGATGCCCGCCGCGGCGGCAGCGATATCCTTGATGATGCCGATCTTCTCGTTGTGCCGCGTTTCGACGAAATCGCACAAGGCCTCAATTGCGCTGTTGAACATTTCAGCGATCAGCACCAGCCCGGTCGCAAACATGACGAGCAAAGCATCCACCCATTGCCTGAGCCAGAACGCAGCGGCAAGAATCACCATGGACACCACGAGCTTGTAGGCGACGCTAAAGTCGTAGAGCGCGGCGAAGCGCAGTCCCGACAAGACGGTCTTTATCTTGCGAAGCGGGTGATAGCCCGGTTCTCCGGTGCCCAGAAACTTGTTACGCATGCCGGGGCCGCCTCCAGAACACGACCGCGAGCACCCATAGCGCTGCGGCGATTGTCCCGGCCACAACATCGCTGGGAAAATGCACTTGCAAATAGAGCCGCGATGTCCCCACGAGCGCGATGAGCATCAGCGCGGCGGCGAACCAGCGTCCGCGTTGCGATCGCGGCGCCAATAGCCAGACCGCTGCCAGCGCGAACGCGGTGATCTGCATGGCATGCCCGCTCGGATACGACGGGTCGGCGGGCATGGTGACGAGCAATTCGGTGGTTGGCGGGCGCTCGCGGCCGATCAGGATTTTCGCGCCGTATGCCATCAGGCAACTGCCGCCAAAAGCCGTCGCGAAGCGCAGTGCATCTTTTGCGCGTGCCCGCATCACCAGGCCGATTGCCACGACCAGCGCCGCCGGCAACAGCAGCCAAAGCGAGCCGAGCCAGGTCACCGCGGAAAAAAACGAATCGAACGCCGGCGTTTCCACCGAAGCAATCCAGCCGGGCAGGCGCGAATCCCAGACTGCCGGCGGGTAATCGTTGGCGATGAAGTCCAGGGCCGCGCCCAAGGCCAGTACCGCGATACCGGCGCTGGCGAGCAATATGGAGTGACTGCGCACGGCGTGGACTATGAACTGCGTACCAGCGCCATGATCTGACCGGCGTCTATCGTGCCCGCCTTTTGCTGAATCTGAGGGAGATACTGGGCTTGCAACTGTTTGGCGGGGCCGAGCAGATCGCGGAAACTCTCCTGCAACAACGCGGTGCTCATGGTGCGCCCGCCCGCGTAATAGCGCCTGGCGATTTGTCCCAGCGCGTAAGTCGTTGCGAACGAGAACGCGACTCCGGTGGCGGCACGTCCGAGTCCGCCCACCATGCGGCCGGCCGCCTTGCCGAGTAACCCACCCAATAATTTGCGGCCGATCTGCTCGAGGTACTGCGAAGTCAGGCCCACGCCGACGGTGGCGAGGAATTCCTTGATATGGCCTTTGTCCAGCTCGTTGCCGTAGGCCTTGCCGATCCGGTACACCATCTTGATCTGCAGGGGAATGATCGCCATGGACGCCCAAGACTGCGGCAGCAGTTCAAGCGCACCATTGAGTATCGAGTAGTTGAGTATGGACTTGTCGAGCTCGGTTTCGGAAGTGTTCGGTATCACGCTCATTGCGGCAACGCCGCCAGCGGATTGAGCCGCTCGTGGCGCTTTCACCAGCGCGGGTAGTAAGGCTCCTGCGGCGGCCGCCAGGGGTTCGGCAGCCAGGGCATCGGCCTCGCGTTCCACTGCCTCAGTCTGCGCGGCACCGAGGCCGAGTTTGTTTTTTAGTTCAGCAAGAAAGCGGCGCTCGGCGGCGCTTTGCGTGCCGTCGGCATCGCACACGCAAACCGCCATTTCGTAGGCGAGCTGCCGGTGATCGGGATCGTCGAGCGCGGCGGCGGCATCGCTCAAGCTGACCCGCTTGAGCAACACGTCCTGGTACAGGCGCGCAAGATCGGGCGTGTGGGTCTCATCGGCCAAAGATTGCGTCAGTTGGCGAATATGCTCGCGTTCACGTTCGTCCTTGTCCCCATCGGCAAACGCGGCGAACAAGGCAATGGTCAATATGGATTTCTTCTGCTGCGGGTTCATGGATTTCCTCTAGTCCCGGGTTGTTGGTGCGGTGGCGCGGTCTGCGCGTTGTGCCGTGGCGGATTCGGCAATCTCCACGCTGACGCTGCCGTTTTGCTGCCTCAGGTACAGCTCATAGCGCATTTTCTGCGCCCAATACTCGTGCCGTTCTTCGTTCGCGGCCGCGAACAACACCCGATGCTGCCAGCCCTTCTCCTTGAAGCGCGCGTGGTAGTGCTCGGCCACCGATCTGAAATCTGCGCGGCCCTCGTATACCGCTTTGCGCGAGTCATCTTGCACCACGTACAGTGTCCGCACGAAGCCTTCATAGCGGGTTAACTGACCGGGGTCCTCGCCAGGCACATCGCGCAATGGCGGCGTGGTACCGGGCAGCCATTCATCCACCGCCTGCGTCATGTTCGGCACCACCGCCTCGACTTGCCGGCGCACTTCGGGAACCTGGTCTTTGAGCGCTTGCGTTGCAACCGGGATCTGATTCGAGAGCCAGCCAAACGCCGCCACGGCCGCCCATATTGCAAGGCCGAGCAAGAGCAGCAAGGTGACGGCACTGGCAATCAGAATGGTTTTCAGGCCCCGGTAGCTCTTGAGCGCCCCGAGTCCCAGGAGAACAAGGGTATTCATGTCCCGCTCCTGGCTGGCTTGTCGCTGCGCGTTGTAACCAAACTCGCGACGATGGAGGAGACCAGAATCGCCGCGACGACACCCAGGGCAATGCCCACCGGAATCTTGTACACGTCGAGCAGCAACATCTTTACGCCGATGAACATCAGAATGAATGCCAGACCGTACTTGAGCAGATGGAAGCGCCCGGCCATATCGGCCAGCAGAAAGTACATCGCACGCAGGCCCAGAATCGCAAAGATATTGGACGTGAAGACAATGAACGGATCGCTGGTCACGGCGAAAATCGCGGGTATGGAATCCACCGCGAACACCAGATCGGTAAATTCGACCAGCACCAGCACTATGAATAACGGCGTGGCGTAAAGCAATCCCGCCTGGCGGACAAAGAATTTCTCGCCATGTTGCTCATTGGTGATGCGCATATGGCCGCGCATCCATTTAAGAATCGGATTCTTGTTCAGGTCCGGTTCGCTGTTGGCGAACAAGAGCATCTTTACGCCGGTGAGCAGAAGGAATCCACCGAACAAATACATGATCCAATGGTACTCGGCGAGCAGGGCGGCGCCAACATAGATCAGCACCGCGCGCATGACGATGGCACCCAGTACGCCGTAGAGCAGCACCCGTTTCTGAAACTCCGCGGGCACCGCGAAAAAACTGAAAATGGTGATCCACACGAAGACGTTATCGACGGCCAGAGATTTTTCAATCAGATAACCCGTCAGGTACTCCAATCCCTTCGCGTTGGCCACTTCGCGCCCGAAATGCCCGTCCAGATACCACCAGAACCAGGCGCCAAAAGACAAGGCGATGGCGATCCACACTACTGACCATCCGGCCGCTTCCTTGACGCCCACTTTGTGGCTGCCTTGCGTCTTTAGAACCAGAAAATCCACCGCGAGCAATATCACCACCAAGAGAGTGAAGCCCAGGTAGAGCGCCGGTGTGCCGATCGATTCGATGTTCATGAGATTGCCTTGATCAAGTATTCGGTAGGCTTGCGCAATCGAAGCGCGCGCCCCGGGGTCGAAATCATCCGGTCAAGCCGGCCTGCGTTACTCAAAGTGTCTGATGCCCGGCCTTTTGCTATGCGGCGATGCTCTCTTCCAGAGGCGGATGCGTCATGACCAGCTTGCGCAGGCCGCTCGCGCCGCCGCAGGACCGCAATCATCGCCGGCCGTCCCGCCAGACGGGATCCGCCGACGTCGGCGCGGAGTCCACGCTGGCACCTCCGGTACGCAAACTCTCGCGCTGCCGGTCCAGTTGCCGGGCAACACTTCGACCGGCGCGTTCGGCTGCACGTTCGATTACGGCGTACAAATCGCTACCGGAATCCTCGATCATCACCGGTGCCGCATGCGTGAGTACGACCTTGATCCGGCAAAACTTGTCTTCGCCTCCGCGCGGACCGTTGATGTCGCCCAGACGCACCACAACCCGCTCAATCCGATTGGTTGCGCGCGTCAGTTCAAATTGCAGTCGCCGCTCAACTTGGTCCTTGAGCGCGGCGCCAAGCGGAAATCCCCGGCACTGAATATCCATGCGCATGCTTGCGTTCCCCCTGAATGAGGTGATTCGGAGGCGCAGTCTAGTGTTGCCTTGAACGCGTGTAAAATCGATTTATCTAGTCTGATACATCGTATAAAGTGAAGGATGGCCGATGAATTTCAAGCATCTGAATTACTTCTGGCAGGTCGCCAGAACCGGCAGCATCGCGCGGGCAAGCGAACAGTTGCACCTGACGCCGCAGACCTTGAGCGGGCAAATTGGCCTGCTCGAAGAGAGTCTGGGGACGCCCCTGTTCGCCAAAAGCGGCCGCAATCTTGAACTCACAGAAGCGGGCCGGCTCGCGCTCGGTTACGCACAGGACATATTTGCTCTGGGCTCGGAACTTCAGGAGGCGTTGCGCAATCACCCTGGCTCAGGTCGCTCGATTGAGTTCCGGGTTGGCGTGGCAGACGCGGTGCCCAAGACCATCGCGCATCGCCTGATCGAACCGGCGACCCAGCTTCCCGAACCGGTGCGCGTCGTCTGCCGGGAGGGCAAGCTTGACAGCCTGCTGGCGCAACTTGCCGCGCATCGGCTGGATCTGGTCATTGCTGATGCACCGATACCGACTACTGTGAGCGTGCGTGCCTACAACCACCGCCTGGGAGAATCCGGAGTCAGCTTCTTTGCTACGGCCGAGATTTGCAAGACTCTCAGGGGAAAGTTTCCCGCCTGCCTGGATGGCGCTGCGATGCTGTTGCCCGGAGATGGCGCGGCGGTCAGACCGCAGTTCGACCGCTGGCGCGAGTTGAACAGGATCAACCCGCGTATCGTCGGCGAGTTCGACGACAGTGCGCTGATGAAGACTTTCGGGCAGCACGGCGCCGGTATTTTCATTGGACCAACCGTGCTGGAAGCCGAAATCCGATCCCGGTACGGCGTGAAATCACTTGGCCGCACCTCACAGATCAGCGAGGAGTTTTTTGCGATTTCAGTTGAAAGGCGCGTAACCCATCCATGCGTTCTCGCCATAACCCAGGCAGCAAGGGACAAGCTTTTTGCTTAACAAGCTGCGACTCGCACGCGCAGGAGTCTCCCTCGGGGGCAATCGAAGAAATGGAAGGGCAAGGTCGCGCCGGCCCCAATTCGCGGACGACTTGACTGACCCGCAAGCAGCAATTGAGTGTGGTCAGGTCACCGACGCCGCAGCACTCGCAACACGGTAGCGACTCTTGCCGGCTTGTTTGGTGTCATACATCGCCCGATCCGCCGCTTGAAACAGTGTCTGCGCATTCGCACCATCCCGGGGAAAACAGGAAATGCCGATGCTGACGCTGACAACAATGGTCTGGCCCAGTGCCAACACCGGACTGGAGTTCGTCCCCATCCAGACGCGCAACCAAGTCGGTCTCACGAACACAGGAACGCATGCGCCGCGCCGCGCTCCGATGTCAGGTTCCGCTGTAAAGCCGGTCAACTGCACTGCGTGTACGGCGCTGGGCGTGTTGTCGAATTCAGAACTCAGCGGCCATTGAACCCGGGTACGCGCTTTTCCTTGAAGCTGCGCAGCCCCTCCTGAAAATCCTCCGAGGCCAGCAATCGCGTTTGTGTCGAACCAAACGACGCCACGGCGGCAGCATGCCCGTCGTTGAGCGCAATCCGCGCATTGGTGATGGTTGCCTTCACCGCGAGAGGCGCCTGCGCGGCGATTGCGCGGGCCAGTTCCATGGCGCGTTCGCGTTGAGCGCCCGGTTCGACAATCTCCTGAATGAACCCCAGACGCAACGCCGTGGGCGCATCGAATTCGTCACCGGTCAGCAGATAACGCATGGCATTGCCCCAACCGGCGCGCTCGACCATGCGAATGGTGGCACCCCCAGTGGGCATCAGCCCGCGCTTGACTTCGAGTTGTGCAAAGCGGGTATCCGCGGCGGCTATGACAATGTCCGCGGCCAGCATCATCTCGATGCCCAGCGTGAAGCAGATGCCCTGCACCGCGAAAACCACCGGCTTCGTGCGAAACGGCGCGCGCGAGCCGGGCGAGGGGTCACGGGCGAGGGGTCAGGTCTTGCAATATAGCATTGCCGGTACCGACCACATCGGCGAATCCACCCAGCCGCCCCGCATCGCCCCAGCGCGCGGGCCACCGCTGTGGGAGGCGGCAGCAGCGGCGGAACAGGCGCGTAACGATCCTCAGTGGGATTCGTCAACCCAGCCCACACCGGAGATCGGGTTCGATCGGCGCATCGCCTGGTAGGCGAAATCAGGACGAGCCGCCGCTCGTCAGGGGGTGACTCGTGCCTGTAGCCCGGAAAGTCGCCGCCAAGCGGCTCCGTTCCCGGCTACGGGCTGTGCTCGGGGTGCTGGGGGTGCGATACGGGAGGCTTTATGGCGGCGCCGGGGACTTCCTGGCGCAAAATCGGCAATTGACCGAGGCGGCCAGCGGGGAAGATACATCCCGGATGTCGCGTTGGATTTCCTATCCTTAATACCGGCAAAGCGCAAAAGGCTCGCGCTTGAATTACGCCTGACCTATCCATCGATTGCAAAGTCTGCTTGCGGCCTTACGGGATATGACTGTTTCTCATCTTCTGACAATTCCAGCGCCACGTCCAGCGCCTCCAAGAACTCGCTGATCTTGATCGGCTTGGTCAGATAACGGAAAAATCCCGCCGCCAGTGCGCGTTTAATGTCATGGGGAATTGCATTGGCGCTCAGCGCCATGACCGGAATATGAGCCGTCTCCGGGCACTTATGCAGGATCTGCATGGCTTCGATGCCGCTCATGCCCGGCAGATTGATGTCCATCAATATCACATCCGGCTGCGCCGAGCGCGCCAGCGCAATGCCGAGATTGCCGTCTGCCGCGGTAAGCAAACGTATGTCAGGACGGCGCGCAATAATCTGCTCCACGAGTTTCAGATTGGCCAGATTATCCTCCACATACAGCAGGGTGCGGAGCGGTGCAGCGGCGCAGATTTCCCTATGCACGCTTGCGCCGAGTTCTGATTCAATCGTCGTGATTACCGGTGCAACAGCCGAGTTAAGCTCGACCCAGAATACGCTGCCTGCTCCGACGACACTTTCCACGCCGATTGTGCCGCCCATCAATTCGACCAGCCGCTTGGTCACCACCAGACCGATGCCAGTGCCTTCTTCAGCGCCGGCCTCCTGCCCGAGACGATTAAACGGTTGGAACAGTTGCGCCAGTTTCTCCGGCGGCAAGCCCGCGCCGGTGTCGCGGATGCTGACGCGTATGCTGCGGGGAGGACTCGCAGACCACTCCACGGTCACTGATCCGTCCGTCTGGTTGTATTTGATTGAATTGGACAAAATATTGATGAAGATTTGCTTGGCCCGGGTGTGGTTGGCAAGAACAAAGCAAGGCTCATCGAAGTGCGGAAAGCTCATGCGGATGCCGCGTTTTTTCGCCTGCGGCTCGATCATGGATTGGCATTCGGTCATGATTTCGTCCAGCGCCACCGACTCCTGGGAAATTAAAAGCTTCCCGGACTCGATCAGCGCCAGGTCCAGAATTTCGTTGATCAACTCGAGCAAATACCAGCCGGCCCGCAGGATCTGGGAAATGCTCTCCCTCTGCGACGGTGTCGGCAATACTTTAGCCGACTCCATGAGCTGCGCGAAGCCCAGAATCGCATTCAGGGGCGTGCGCAGTTCGTGGCTCATGCTCGACAGGAAATTCGATTTGGCGAGGTTGGCTTTGTCCGCCGTGGCTATGGCAGCCTCCAGCGCGACGTTGTTCTCCTGCAGCGCCAGTTCGAAACGCTTGCGCTCTGTGACATCGCGGGCGGCGGCAAAAACGCCGCGCAGCTTGCGGTCGCGATCGTGCAGGGTGGTCGCGTTATAAGACACCACGGTTTCGTTGCCATCTCGGGCGCGCGCGGTCAGCTCGTAATTGGTGACCTTGCCTTCGCGCAGGACCTGCTTGATGCCGGCATCGGCACGCTCCGGATCGGTAAAGTAGTTCTTGAACGGTGCGCCGATCAGCTCATCGCGCGTGCAGCCGGTAAGCGCCTCCATCTGCTGGTTGACGTCGGTGATGATGCCGCGCAGGTCGGTGGTCATCAGTGCGTCTATATTGGATTCGATCAGGGAGCGCGTGTAAAACTGCTGGTCGCGCAGACGCTGATCTAGCAGCATTTGTTCTGCTTCCACCTGCTTGCGCGCGGTGTTGTCGGTGCCTATCAGCAGGTACCCTATTATTCTGCCCTTTTCATCGCGTAGCGCCGTTACCGACACGACTGCCGGAAAGCGGGTCCCGTCCTTACGGATATAGGTCAATTCGTAAATGTCTTCGATGCCACGCGAGGCCTTGAATACCAGCGCCTCAAAACCAGGTGTAATGTCGGTACCGAGTTCGGTGCTGAGCGCTTTGGCGCGCGCGACCACTTCCTGCGGATCGGAAATGTCGGCCGGCGTGATCTTGTTCATCACCTCCAAGGCAGCATAGCCGAGCATGCGCTCCGCACCGACGTTAAAAATCTGTATAACGCCTTGGGCGTCAGTTGCAATGCTGGAAAAATTTTCGCTGTTGAAGATTGCGCTCTGTAGGGCGCCCGCCTTGAGCAGCGCATCTTCCGCCCGCTTGCGGGCAGTATTATCGGTGCCAATCAATAGATAACCGATAATTCCATCGTTATCATCGCGCAACGCCGTAACCGATACGACCGCCGGAAAACGGCTGCCGTCTTTGCGAATGTACGTCAGCTCGTATATGTCCTCGATACCGCGCGAGGCCTTGAAAACCAGCGCGTCGAAGCCTGGAGTGATCGGGGTTGCAAGTTCCTGGCTCAGCGCCTTTGCACGGGTCACCAGTTCCTGCGGATCGGAAATGTCCGCAGGCGTGATCTTGTTCACCACGTCGTCGGCGGCGTAGCCCAGCATGCGCTCTGCACCGACGTTAAACAGTTGTATGACCCCCTTCTCGTCGGTGGCGATACTCGAAAAGTTGGCACTGTTCAGAATTGCGTTCTGCAGCGCCCCTGTCTTGAGCAGCGCTGCCTCACGCCTGACCTCGGATGTGACTTCGAGCGTGCCGATGTCGTCCTGGACGTCGGATTCGGATTTCGGCATGGATATGGCCCACGGTGGAATTGCTGTAACGGGCCTGGAAGCATAAAACACGCGGCAGGGGGCGCGGTCGTGAAACACACTAACACATGGCAGCCTGCCGCAGTATTCTTTCCCTTTCTTGCTGTTTCCGGGCCAGGCCGACTACAGCAAGGCGGCCAAGAGGATATTGGGCGACGACGAATTCGCGACCATCGTGCATGCGGTCACTGCTTCATCGCCCCTTGAACCGTGGCGCGCGTTTTTCCCTGAAGCTGAGCAATCCGTCTTGAAAATCTTCCGTCGCCAGCAACTTGGTCTGTGTGGAACCGAACAGCGCCGACGCAGCCGCCGGGCGTTCACGCAGCGCAATGCGCGCGTTCTCGATGATTGCCTCTACCGCCAGCGGCGCCTGGGCGGAGATGAGTCGCGCCAGTTCGAGAGCGCGTTCGCGCTGACGGCCGGGTTCGACAATTTCCTGAATGAAGCCCAGCCGCAGCGCCGTCGGCGCATCGAACTCCTCACCGGTGAGCAGGTAGCGCATGGCATTGCCCCAACCGGCGCGTTCGACCATGCGAATGGTGGCACCGCCAGTGGGCATAAGTCCGCGCTTGACTTCAAGTTGCGCAAAGCGCGTATCGGCGGCAGCAACGACGATATCCGCTGCCAGCATCATTTCGATTCCGAGCGTGAAACAAATGCCATGCACGGCAAACACCACCGGCTTGCTGCGAAACGGCGCGCGCGATTCGAACGGATCGATCTCGCCCGCTTCCACCAGCAAGGTGTTGTCACCCAGATAAGGCGCCACTTTCGGCAGGTCCAGCCCGGCGGTGAAGTGCGCGCCTTCGGCATACACCACGGCGCAGCGCGCCTGCGCTTCGTGTTCGTAGCGGGTGTAGGCTTGCGCCATGCCGCGCAGCATCTGCGGCGTGAATCCGTTCAGTTTGGCCGGGCGGTCGATGCCGATCAGGAACACCCCGTCGCGCAGTTCGGCGCTGATGCGGCCGTCGCCCGGATCAGTGGATGGAGTCATGAAACCGCCTTTGCGTTATAAGTGTCGCGCAACTCGCGTTTGAGCACCTTGCCGATCGCATTGCGCGGAAGGGTCTCGACCAATTCAATGGCCGCAAGGCGCTGTGTCTTGCCGAGCTGATTGTTGGTCCAATCGAGCAGCGCCTTCGCCAACAAGGCGTCGCGCCGTTTGGGCACGACGAAAGCAACCGGAGTTTCGCCCCAACGCTCGGACGCAACGCCGACCACGGCGGCTTCCGCCACATCCGCATGCACGCGCAGCACGGCTTCAAGATCGCTGGGGTAAACGTTGAAGCCCCCGGAGATGATCATGTCCTTCTTGCGGTCCATCAGAATCAGAAATCCGTCGTCGTCGAAACGGCCAATGTCACCGGTGCGGATAAAGCGCCGGCCGGTGGCGTCGTGCCACTGCGCTTCGGCGGTTTTCTCGGGCTGATTGTGATAACCGGTCATGATGCCTTCAGAGTGGCCTACCACTTCTCCGGTAGAGCCCGGTGGCAGTTCGATCCCCTGCTCGTCGATCAACCGGATATCGTGACCCGGCGCGGGACGGCCCACGGTGTGCAACTTTTCCGGATGCAGGTTGGCTTCCAGCACACAAGTGCCGCCGCCCTCGGTCATGCCGTAATACTCGATCAGGCGGCCCGGCCAGCGCTTTACGATGTCGGCCTTGAGCTGGGCGGAGAACGGCGCACTGGTGCAGAACTTGGCGCGGAAACTGGCCAGGTCGTAGCGCTCGAATTCCGCCAGCGCCATGATGCGCGAATACTGCACCGGCACCAGCATGGCGGTCGTCGCGCGCCATTGTTGCGCCAGTTCGAGAAAGCGCAGCGCATCGAATTTTGCCATCAACACCGCCGTGGCCCCCATCGCCAGTGTCGGCAGAAAACTCACCAGCGTGGTGTTCGAGTACAAAGGCGTGGAAACGATGGTGATCGAGTCCGGCTTGTAATCATAGGCAGTGGCGCGCTGCCATTGCCGCCAGCGCATCAGGTTGGACTGCACGATGCCTTTCGGTGTGCCGGTGGTGCCCGAGGAGTAAATCAGGTTGAACGGCGCGCGCGGCGCCGCCACAACGGCAGCCGGTGCGGCGCCTGCGGGCGCGAGCCAGCGCTGGAAGGTTTCTCCCGTGCCAACATCATCGAGCGCCACACTGCGCGCGACGATTTTCTCGCGCACCGGTTCCAGTGCTTTTGCCACCCCGGCATCGAGAAACATCAGTGGCGCCTGCGCATCCGCAACCATGGTCGCAATGGCTGCTGCGGTCGATGTTGGCGCCAGCGGAGCGACAGCCAGTCCGGCGCGCAAGGCGCCGATGAATATCACGGCGTACTCGAGCGAAGTTGCGGCGCAAATGGCAATCACCTGTCCCGCTCTCAAGCCATCGCGCTGCAAGGACGCCGCCGCCCGGTCCACCAGTGCATCGAGCTGCCGGTAGTCGAGTGAGCGCGCCTCCTGTACGAGCGCGATATGCCGCGGGCGCTGAAGCGCATGCAAGCGGATCAGTTCCGGCAAGGCATGAAAATCCTGCGCGAGAATGTCTTCCAGATTCATGGCGCCGCTCAATTGGATCTGCAGTGGATTGAAGTCGTCCCGGTGTTGTCTGCCGCTACGTCGGTGGGAATGATAGCGGGAAGCCTGAATCAGAGCCAGACGCCACAGCAAGACGCCACAGCGAGGTCACTTCGGCGGCGCGCGCAGCATGCAGGAGATCTCCGGCATCCGAGGCCTTGGGATGCCTGGGCCTGGCATCGACGCGGCCAACGACTTTGAGACCGCATTCCTCGATGGCGGCCATCAACTCGCCGCGCAAGCGCAAGCCCAGATGCTCGGCAAAGTCGGACATGATGAGCCAGCCCTCGCCGCCCGCAACCAGATGCGCCGTCAGGCCACGCAGGAAGCCAAGCAGCATGCGGCTGTCCTCGTCGTACACTGCGGCTTCGATGGCTGAACCGGCACGCGCCGGCAGCCAGGGTGGATTACACACCACCAGCGAGGCACGTCCTTCCGGAAACAGGTCGGCGCGCACCACCTGCACCTGCCCGCTCACGTCCAACCGATCGATGTTTTCACGTGCGCACGCCAGCGCGCGTGGGTCCTGATCCGTAGCCACGATGCGCTCGATCTGGCGACGTGCCAGCACGGCCGCCAGCACACCGGTGCCGGTGCCGATGTCAAAGGCGACAAATTGCTGCTGTCCGGTCACCGGCAACGGCGCGGTGGCGACCAGGCTCACGTATTCCCCGCGCACCGGAGAGAACACGCCGTAGTGCGGGTATATGCGATTGTCCGGCGCATCACCCAGCGCCGGAATTTCGACCCCCTTCTTGCGCCACTCGTGAGCGCCAATGATGCCCTGCAACTCGCGTAGTGAAGCCACCGAGCCAACGGCGTCCGGCGGACCCCAGACCTCAGCGCAGGCTTGTCGCGCATCAGGGGCGCGGCGCAGTGCGATGCCGTAGTCCGCATCAAAGGGAATCAGCAGCGCACCCAGCACGCGCGCGCGCTGCGATTGGCCCTGGCGGTGGCGGTGAAACGCGTCCGCAGGGGCCTGGACTGCGGGTGATGGCTTCGCATGCGTTTTGTGCGTGCGCGCGCCGGTGGTATCCAAGCGCCGCGGCAGCGAATCATCGGCGCGGCGCGGCTGGGATTCGTCGGCGCGGCGCGGCTGGGATTCATCGGCGCGTCGCGCCAGGGAATTTTCAGCGCGCCGCGCAAGGGAGTTTTCAGCGCGCCGCGCCATGGCCTGCAACAACTGTGTGGCGTTGTGATAATCGCCGCGCCAAAGCATGGCTGTGCCTTCGCAGGCCAGGCGATAGGCAGCGTCGGCGCCCAGGGTGTCGTCCGCCAGCGTAACCCGCTTCGGAGGCGGCAGGCCGCGCTCCGAACGCCAGCGTGCCGAATAAGCGTTGCCCGCTTCCGTCCAGTCAATGGCGGGCGCTCGATTTTCCGGAATGACCTGGACTGGCACAGCAGAGACTAAACAGGGATCCGACGCATCGCCCGGCAAAGCAGGCTGCTCGCGCCCCGGGCTAGATCGCGCAGAGTCCGCCATCGGCCGAGTACAAGCCACCGGTGCAGATCGCGGAATCGTCGCACGCGAGAAACAACATTACCCTCGCAATCTCTTCAGCCGTGCCATAGCGTTTCAAGGGCACACCAGCGGCGATAAGGTCGCGCGCCGTCTCCGGCGCGCCCGGAGAACGGCCCTCCTCGATGCTGCGCATCATGCGTGTTTCGGTGGGACCCGGCAGCACGCAGTTGACGCGAATCTTGTCCGGTGCGCATTCGACGCTGGCATTGCGCATCAATCCGATCTCGGCATGCTTGCTGGCAATGTAGGCCGAATTGCCCTGGCCGCGCGCCTTGATGCCGCCAATCGATGAGGTGATGATGATGCTGCCGCCGCGGCTGCGCATCGCGGCAATGGCGTACTTCAACCCCAGAAATACGCCGCGCACATTGACCGCCATCACTTCATCGAAAATCCCGACCGGGTAGTCAACAATCAGCGCATTCGCTCCCTCGACCCCGGCATTGGCAACAAATACATCGACTCCGCCAAACTGCTGCACCGCGCTTTCGAACAGGCGCTGATTGTCCTCGGGTCGCGAGACATCGGTCACCAGATATGCCGCACGGCCGGACCCCAGCTCCCGCGTCGCCGATTTCAACGCCGCTTCGTTGCGCCCTGCAAGCATCAGCCGCGCGCCTTCCCGCGCGAACAATATGGCGGTCGCAAGGCCAATGCCGCTGCCCGCACCGGTCACCACTGCCACTTTGCCGTCCAGTTTTCCCATGTCACCTCCGCGACAGCCAACGTCCGTGCGAATCAACGCCCCGAAGAATAAGCCGGCACCTGACGATTGCCAAGGAATACACGGCAATGGCCATTGCGATCGGCTGACCCTGCTGCGTACCGGCACATCCCCTTCGATATGCGCAAAAAAAACCTTGCACGCCGGGCCACGTGGCCTGACTTCCGGGAAAATCGATTGGCAACCTCGGGCGGGAGACTGGAGACTGGAGACTGGAGACTGGATACCGCCTACTGCTTGAACAGTCTGATCTTCTCCCACACCAACTCGCCGGTAACGCGCTCACCGCC
>JANNTE010000055.1:0-2026 GCA_031403365.1 Betaproteobacteria bacterium
CTTCCCTGTATTCAGGTCGATGCTGTCCAGCCGATTCTTGATCCAGCCTGGAACCTTGATCTCCTCGCTCGTCAACGCCGGAGCCGTCAGGGCCGAAGCCACCCCGGAGTCACTTGCCACCAGGGGACTAAGTTCATCGCCACCTCCGTCGCCGCCGTCGGCTTCGGGCGCCGCCGGAGCCGTGGTCAGGTTCAGGTACTTGGTCGCGGTTGTAGAATTCGTGCCGTTCAAACGAGCGGAACTTTCATCCGCCACGGTCACGCTGGCATTGCGACCCACGTCGTAAAGGTTCGTGATCGGAATGTTCGTGGCTAGCGCGGCCGGGTTGGCCCGGATGGCGGCCTCGTCCGTCACGGTGACCGTCGAGTTGATGGTCGTGTCGCCCAAGCCCGTGTTGCCCACCGCATTGCCGAAGAAGAACTGGTCGCCGTGACCGACCGGATAGCCGACGGCCTGGGCCAGGCCCGTGTCGGCGTTGGCCAGGGTGATCACATTGAGCCACTGCTTGATGGGAGCGCCCGTGTTCCAGATGATTTCCACCCGGTCCGAGCCGCCCGTGCCGGCCCCAGCCCGCACCGAAATGCTGGTGGGAGCATTGGCCGTGGCCCACAGGCCGGGCGAGTTGTTGTTGCCGACGCGGAAAATGAAGTCGTCGGCCGTGATACTCGGGTGCGAACCCGAGATATCGATCATGATGCCGTTGATCCCCTTGGTGTAGCTGGAGACGTTGGCAAAAGTGGCCGCGCCGGGATTCTCCCACAAGTAGGCCGTCTTGTCGGTGGCGATGGCATTGTCGTCCGACGCGTTGATGGCCAGGTTGTTGCCGTCGTAACGAGTCGAACCACCGCCCGACTGGTTGTAGAACAATCGACGACCGGCGACGGTGGAGGCAGCACTCACCGAAAAATCGAAGAACGAATTGCCGCCGGCCGTGGCATTGTTGTCCGCGTCGACGGCTCGCGCATTGCCCGTGATGTTGTTACCCAAAAAGTTCAGTCGGAAATTGCCGACCGGAAGCATCCCGCCAACCACCGCGGCTCCCGTGAACGAGAGCGTCAGCGTATTGGTCTCGAATCCCACAATCACGGGATCGATATCGACTTGAGGAAATTGCGAACCGTCGGGTCTGGTGATACTGATACCCGGCGCACCTGGCGCACCGTTGAGCACCTGACTGATGGGACCGTTGAAGGCCACGGTCACGGTACCGACCGGTGCGTTTGGAGTGACCGAGATCAGCGACACGAGCGGGCTTTCGATCGCCGTGCCAGTATTCTGTTCACCGGGCGACAGCGCCGATCCGGTCAGGGGCAGCCCTGTCGCAAAATTTGGCGCATCGTAGACCAACGGATCATCGCCTACGGCGATCAGGTCGCCGTGGAACCACGCCGCGACGCTATTGGGCGTCGTGTTGCCGCGCTTTCGGCTGACAGCGTCCGCAACATAGACATTCGGATTCAGGAGAGAATCGATCGTATTGCCGGCCGGCCCGTAGGTGCGGTCGTTGGCCCCGCCATCCTTGTTGCCTAGAGAGTCGACGATCACGATTCCCGCAGGCAGCTCAAGGATGCCGTCGTTGTTCCAGTCGTAGTCGAACGACTCCGTGCTCAAGCTGGCGTCTGGACTGAAAAGCAGAGCGTAGGTCGCTGTGTCATTCGAAATCACCTCGGTATTAAGTTCAGGCCGCAAAATCTGGGTCGTGCCGGAATGCACTCTGAAGGCCCAGTTGTTCTGCGCCGTGACGGTCGTTGTCCCATTTGCGCCATTGAAATACGATCCCAGGTCAACGACCAGATCGGTACCGCCTTCACCTGGTCCGGCGTCGCCGTCAAGAATGGCCAGGTATAGCGAACCCATGCCCGAGTTAGCCGTGCCGGCCAGCTCGCCGTACTCGGTGCCGCCGTCATTGCCCGGGGAGTTGATGAAGAACTCATTGAGGAGCATGGTCGGAGTAACGAGGTTAAAGTCATCGTCTCGAATGGTCAGTATGGCCGTCGGCTCGTCGATCGTAGCTGCGCCCGACAAC
>JANNTE010000056.1:0-4615 GCA_031403365.1 Betaproteobacteria bacterium
GATGTTGAATTTGATCGGGGTCGATGCGGGGGACTGCGTTTCGGATGCTGGAGCAGTCGCCTTCCGGGTGGATTCCCGGGTGCCCAGCAAGTCGTCGAAGTTGGTCTTGCCGTCCTTGTGCTTGACCAGACTCGCGCGCAGTCCGTCGATCTGAATCTGGTCCACCACCACTTGCCGGGCCAGCAGCGGCATCAGAGCCAGCGAAACGCGCATGGTGTCGATGCCGGCAAACTCCTTGTCATTGTTGAATTCCGACAACCGGGTTTTCCCCAGTTGGACGCCGAGTTTCGGAAACAACATCAGCCGGACATCGCCCTCAATAGTCAGAGTCCGCTGGGTCTTTTCCTTGACCAGGGCTTCGACCTGCGCCTTGTGCTGGTTCGGATCAAACGTCGCCGCGATGAATGCGAGCGCGCCTGCAAACAACAGGACAACAGCGCCCAAGCCGATCAGAGCCCATTTCACCCATTTCATGAACATCATCCCGTGTGGAAGGTAACGCCGGCATTATGGCGCCGGCGCGTGGGCCGCGCCATCGTCGACGCGCCGTCCCCGGCCATTCTTCTGGCCGGTCGCTGGAGCGGGTGATGGGGATCGAACCCACGTCTAAAGCTTGGGAAGCTTTCGTTCTACCATTGAACTACACCCGCATGCTAGGATTGATCTTACCCAATCAGCGAACTGTTTTGAAGTGATTGCGCTCATCATCAACGGCCAGCCGCGCTCTTTTTCCGCCCCATTGAATGTCGCCAGTCTGATGGAACAGCTGGATTTGCGCGGCAAGCGTGTGGCGCTGGAGCGAAACGGCGAGATCGTTCCGCGCGGCCAGTTCAGTGCTCTGGAACTCGCCGACGGCGACGCCCTCGAAATCGTCGTCGCGGTCGGCGGTGGCTGAGAAGCGGCAAACGGCTTCGAGAACAGCGCAGTGTGAATTCCAGGCCGAGCGTCCGGTATCGTTCGCCCCTTACTGCTAACACCTTAGCTCCCACTCCTCGCACCCCGCCATGGACCCACTCATCATCGCCGGCAAAGCCTACTCCTCGCGCCTGCTGGTCGGCACCGGCAAGTACCGCGACTTCGAACAAACGCGGGCGGCAATCGAGGCAAGCGGCGCCCAGATCGTGACCGTGGCCATACGCCGCACCAACATCGGCCAGAACCCGGGCGAACCCAGCCTGCTCGACGTGATCACGCCACAGCGCTACACCATTCTGCCCAACACCGCCGGTTGTTACAGTGCCCAGGACGCGGTGCGCACCCTGCGCCTGGCGCGCGAACTGCTCGATGGCCATGATTTGGTCAAACTCGAAGTGCTTGGAGACCCGCACACGCTCTTTCCAAACATGGTGGAGACTCTGTCCGCAGCGCAGACGTTGGTAAAGGAAGGCTTCAAGGTGATGGTGTACACCTCGGACGATCCGATTCTCGCCAAGCGCCTGGAAGAAATCGGCTGCGTGGCAGTGATGCCGCTGGCTTCTCTGATCGGCTCGGGCATGGGCATTCTCAATCCGTGGAATCTGGAAATCATCATCGCCAACGCCGCCGTGCCGGTTCTGGTCGATGCCGGCGTGGGCACCGCTTCCGATGCGGCCATTGCCATGGAACTCGGATGCAATGGCGTGCTGATGAACACCGCCATCGCCGCCGCACAAGATCCGGTGCTGATGGCGTCGGCGATGAAAAAAGCGGTCCAGGCCGGCCGCGAGGCATGGCTGGCCGGGCGCATGCCAAAGAAAAGCTACGCAGCCTCTCCGTCGTCGCCGGGCGCCGGGATCATTGCCTCCGCCAGTCCGGGCAAAGCCGCTTGATTGCCGGGAAGTAGGCGGGAAAACTCCCTCTGTTCGTTGCCAGCAGACCGCCCGTACTGCGGATAATCGGTTGCGAATCCCGCCCGACTTTGGGTACCCGGGACAAGGACGCCACCGATGAGCACACAATCAGCGCAGGAAAATTCGCTGCCAGACCAGTCTGGCCTCTCCAATTGGAACGGCGATCTGTCCCGCTCCCCGGCCATGCATGCCATACAAGAAGCAGTGGAGCGCGTTGAAGAGCAGAACGGCGCGGCAATGGCTGCTCAGAATCGCGCACATCGGCAAGCGCGGGCCCGCGTTGTCGCCGCTGAGCGCGAACGACTGGAAGCCGAAGCAGCCCGGATGACTGAGCAGCGCACGCGCGCTGACGAGGAAGCTGCCGAATCCGCGGCAGCGCTGATCGAAGCCCAACGCCTGGCCGTTGCCGCGGCGGAACAGCGCAAGCGCGCCAACCAGACGGCTGTCGCACACGCACGCCAGCGCGAGGAAAGCGAGGCCCATGCCGCGCGTCTGGCGGAAACCCAGACCGCCACCGATCGCGCGCTTGGCGAGCGCGCCCGGGTACGCGCGGAAGAACTTCAGCGCCAACTGACCGATCTGAGCGCGGCGCATGAGCAGCGCGAACAGGAAGAAATTCGCGCCCAGGCGCAGGCGCGCGCCTGTTCCGAAGCGCAGACACAGGCGCTTGAACAGTCGCGCGCGCGCTCCGAAGCTGAGAACCGGGCCGCGCAGGAAGCGCGCGAACGAGCCAACGCCGAGGCCCGTGCCCGCGAGCTGGCGGAATCAAGGGCCGCCATTGATGCGCGCTTGAAAATGCTGGCTGTCGCGCGCATCGAGGCAGAAGCCAATGCCGCAGCGGAAGCAGAGGCACGCATCAAAGCCGAGCAATGCGCGCTGGCGGAGGCTCAGGCGCGTG
Source organism: Betaproteobacteria bacterium (assembly GCA_031403365.1). GTDB lineage: Bacteria > Pseudomonadota > Gammaproteobacteria > Burkholderiales > JACQAP01 > JACQAP01. The sequence goes on from JANNTE010000056.1 coordinate 2,728, forward strand.
TCGCCCATGAGGCCCGGGCGCGCAGCGCCGCCGAACATCAACTTCGCATGGAGCGGGAATTGGCCGGCGCGGAAAAATCCCGGGCGGACGAAGCCGGCATGCTCATGCACGAAGCCGAACTGCGTTTGCGCGCGGAACAGGAAGCGCTGGGAGAAATCCAGGCGCGCCGGCTCGCCGAGCGCAAACAGCGCGAATCGGCAGAGGTGCGCCTGCGGATGGAGGCGGAGCTCAATGCCGCAGCGCAGAAACGCGCGCAGGCGGAAAAGGCCGCGGGCGAAGCCTTGGCCGAGCGCGCCAGGAACGAATCCGTCGCCTCGGAACAGGCCCGCGCGCGCACTGAGCAAGACAACGAGGCGGCCAGCATTGCCGCGGAGCAGGCCCTGCTGGACGCCGCCACCGCACAAGCCCAGCGCCAGCGCAACGAATTTGCGCACGCGACGGTAAAACTCATTGAACAGCGCACTGCGGCCGAACGCGCCGCCGCCGACGAAGCGCAAGCAGCATTCGAGGCGCAGACCACGCAACTGGCGCAGCTCGAACAGCGAATTGAGGCCACCGTTGCCGCCTGCAGTCTGACTCAGGATCAGGCCCAGGCAGCGGCACTCGCGCGTCATCTGGCCGAAGAGCGCCGCTTGCAGGCAGCCGAGGAGAAAATCCGCTCGGAGCAACAGGCCACCGCGGAAGCCGAAGGCGCCACCCAGGCCGAAGCACTCGCCTGCCAGGCCGTTGAGGAGCGCGCCCGTCTGTCGATTCGCGCGCGTGCCGCAGCCACGGCGCGCGAGCGCGCGGAGAAAGATCTGGCGCTTGTACAGACTCAGCGCATCGAATCGGAATCCGCGTTGCTGCGCGATGCCGGCGCACGCGCGCAGCTCGAGCAAGAAGCCGAGAAGATGGCTCATGACCGCGGCTGCATCGAACAAGAAGCGGCCGATGCGGCGCGGGTGCGCCTGCAAGCCGAGTCCTCGGCGCGCGACACGGCACAAGCGCGTCTCGCCGCGGAGCAGGAAGCCAGCGCAGCTGCCGAGGAGTTGGCGCGCACCGAGACCGAACTGACGCAGGCCTTGCGCGCCGCGACCGAGTCCGCGCGCCGGAAAATTTCCTTCAGGAACGGGCGCATCAAGGCTGCGCACGAACGCAGCCGGGGCAATGACGAAGTGATCACCGCCCTGGCGAGCGCAAAATCGTCCGTCGCAACGCAGGACTCGGAAACGACGAGAAGCACGCGAATGACCCCGGTCGCGGTGGATCATGACGCTTCCACCCGCGATTCTCCGGAGCAACCGGCGCTTGTCGAAGGAATTGCACAACCAGAAACGGCAACGCGCGAGGCCGGATTGCACCTGACCGGATCTCGCGACGCTGCATTTCACGAGGCTGGATATCAAGAAAACGGGCCTTCGGCCGCCGCGCCAAACAGAAGCAGCGAAGGGATGCGGGCTCCATTCCAGGACTATGGATTTCTGGCCAGTGTCACGGAGATTGCGCCGCCTCGACGCGCCCGGGGAAAGGCGCTGGCCGGTGGAGTGATCGCCGCCACGCTCGCTGCCGTAAGCTGTGTGTTCATCGGCTGGACGCCTTACTCGGGAACGGCGCAGGCGCGCCGCACGGAAATGGAACCGGTGAGACCCATCGCTCCCGCAGCAGTGGACGTACCTCAGGCGCTCACGCCGGTTGAAGCGCTTCCAATCTCACCGCCGTTGGCGACGATTGATGTACCCAACCTGAGTCTCAGAATGCAACACGGGCAATACGCACAAGACAGCAACATCACGGACACAAGGCACGCTCCCTGACGCATTTAATCTGGCGCCGAAGCGCCCGGAGCGCTATATTCGCGCCCGGTGAACTCTCCGCAACGATCCATTCGAAGTTATGTGCTGCGCCAGGG
>JANNTE010000057.1:0-1695 GCA_031403365.1 Betaproteobacteria bacterium
GCTGCGCAAGCTGGCTGTGCGCGCACTGGGCAGCGCCGACCTGACCGAGGCGCTGCCGGAACCGGTGCGCGCCAAGTTGAAACTGCAGCCGCTGGATGTGGCGATAACGACGCTGCATAACCCGCCGCCCGATGTTGACGCACAAACACTGCTCGATGGCACGCATCCGGCTTGGCGCCGCGTCAAGTTCGACGAGTTGCTGGCGCAGCAGTTGTCGATGCGCCAGCATCATGATCGGCGCAGCCGGGTGCGGGCACATCCGCTGCTGCAACATTCTCATCTGCCGAAGGCGCTGCTGTCGGCGCTGCCATTCAGGCTCACGCGCGCGCAGACCCGCGTGTTGGCGGACATTCGGGCCGATCTCACGCGGCCGCATCCGATGCAGCGCCTGCTGCAGGGCGATGTCGGCAGCGGCAAGACGATTGTTGCCGCGCTCGCCGCGCTGCAGGCCATCGAGTCCGGTTATCAGGTCGTGGTCATGGCGCCCACCGAAATACTGGCGGAGCAGCATTACCGCAAATTCGCCTCATGGATGGAACCGCTCGGCGTCACGGTCGCCTGGCTAACCGGCAGCCTGAAGAAGAAGGAGCGTGAAAAGGCGCTGGTGGATATTTCCTCCGGCAAAGCGGCAATAGCGATCGGCACCCATGCGTTATTTCAGGCCGAAGTTGAATTCAGCAAGCTGGGACTCGCGATTGTCGATGAACAACACCGCTTCGGTGTTCACCAGCGACTGGCATTGCGCCAGAAAGGAGGTGCCGGGGATCGTGAGATTCAACCGCATCAATTGATGATGAGTGCAACGCCGATCCCGCGCACTCTGGCCATGAGTTACTACGCCGATCTGGACGTGTCGGTGATCGACGAGCTGCCGCCCGGCAGAACGCCGGTGCTCACCAAGTTGCTCTCCGACACCCGGCGCGGTGAGGTTGTGCAGCGGGTGCGCAATGCCTGTCTCGCCGGCCAGCAGGCCTACTGGGTTTGTCCGCTCATTGAGGAATCGGAGTCGTTGCAATTACAAACCGCGATCGAAACCTATCAGGGGTTGCAGGCAACATTTCCGGAACTGAAGGTGGGACTGGTGCATGGCCGGCTGCCCAATCCAGAGAAAGTTGCAGTCATGGCGGCCTTCCAGTCCAGCCAAATTCAGCTGCTGGTCGCCACTACCGTGATCGAAGTCGGGGTGGATGTGCCAAGCGCCTCTCTTATGGTGATCGAGCACGCCGAAAGGATGGGACTTTCGCAGTTGCACCAGTTGCGCGGCCGCGTCGGGCGGGGCAGCCAGAGCAGCGCGTGTATTCTGCTTTACCAGAACCCGTTGTCGCAGAACGCGCGCGAGCGGCTGCGCATCATCTTCGAGAACAACGATGGCTTTGAAATTGCGCGCCACGATTTGCGGCTGCGCGGCCCCGGCGAAATCCTCGGCGCGCGCCAGAGCGGGGTGCCAATGTTGCGTTTCGCCGATCTGGAAAAAGACATCGAACTGCTGGAGGCGGCGCGAAGTCTGGCCCCGCAATTGCTGCGCGAGTATCCCGCGAACGTGCAATTACACCTGCAACGCTGGCTCGGCGGCCGTCAGGCGCTGCTCGAAGTGTAGAGAATTACCTTGCCAGTGTGAGATCATCCAGAAAGTTTGTTCGCCACCGAAGCTTAAATTGGCGCTACCTGATCCGATGCAGCCTGCTTATGGCCGCG
>JANNTE010000058.1:0-3339 GCA_031403365.1 Betaproteobacteria bacterium
CTTGGCGGCGGCACCTTCGACATCTCGATCATCGAGATTGCGGAAGTGGACAAGGAGCATCAGTTTGAAGTGCTCTCGACCAACGGCGACACGTTCCTGGGTGGCGAGGATTTCGACCAGCGCCTGATGGACTATCTCGCCGACGAGTTCAAGAAGGATCAGGGCATCGATCTGCGCAACGACGTGCTCGCTCTGCAACGACTCAAGGAAGCCGCCGAGAAGGCCAAGATCGAGTTGTCTTCCAGCCAGCAGACCGAAGTCAATCTGCCCTACATCACGGCCGATGCATCGGGACCGAAACATCTGGCGATCAAGATCACGCGCGCGAAGTTCGAAAGTCTGGTCGAGGAGCTGATCCAGAAGACCGCTGAACCCTGTCGCATGGCGATCAAGGATGCGGGTGTCAAGCTCGACGATATTGCCGACGTGATTCTGGTCGGTGGTATGACGCGCATGCCGAAAGTGCAGGAAAAGGTCAAGGAAATCTTTGGCAAGGAACCGCGCAAGGACGTCAATCCTGACGAAGCGGTTGCGGTCGGCGCGGCGATCCAGGCCGGCGTGCTGCAAGGCGACGTCAAGGACGTGCTGCTTCTCGATGTGACTCCGCTGTCACTCGGTATCGAGACGCTCGGTGGCGTGATGACGAAACTGATTCAGAAAAACACCACCATCCCGACCAAGGCGCAACAAGTGTTTTCGACCGCTGACGACAACCAGACGGCGGTGACCATTCACGTCCTGCAGGGCGAGCGCGAAATTGCGTCCGGCAACAAGAGTCTGGGCCAGTTCAACCTGGCCGACATTCCGCCGGCTGCGCGCGGCATGCCGCAGATCGAAGTGGCTTTCGACATTGACGCCAACGGCATTTTGCATGTGTCAGCCAAGGACAAGGCCACCGGCAAGGAAAACAAGATCAAAATCCAGGCCAATTCCGGCTTGAAGGAAGACGAGATCAAGCGCATGGTGAAGGACGCCGAGGAACATGCCGACGAAGACCGCAAAACGCGTGAACTGGTCGATACCCGCAATCAGGCTGATGCGCTGATCCATGGCGTGAAGAAATCGCTCGCCGAGCATGGAGATAAAATCGGCGCGGACGAGAAATCCAGCATCGAGAGCGCGATCAAGGATGCGGAAGAAGCCATCAAAAGTGCCGACAAGGATACGATCGAAGCCAAGACCAAGGCGTTGACGGAAGTTTCGCACAAGCTTGCAGAGAAAATGTATGCTCAACAGCAACCGGCGGATGGGGAGGCAAGCGCGAAGCCCGAATCTGGCGGCAACAAGACTGACGAGGGCGATGTGGTGGATGCTGAGTTCGAGGAAGTGACCGACAAGAAAAAATCGGCCTGACCAACGTCAGGCGCAATCGCAGGGGGTGAGGCGGGCAGCCGCCTCACCCCTTGCGTTGTCCGGAACAGCAGGCGTTTATGATTTTGCAGTGAGAGAACCAGATGGCCAAACGCGACTATTACGAAGTGCTCGGCGTGAATCGCGATGCATCCGATGAGGACATCAAGAAGGCCTATCGCAGGCTGGCGATGAAACATCATCCCGACCGCAATCCGGACAATCCAAAATCCGAAGAACTCTTCAAGGAAGCAAAAGAAGCCTACGAAGTTCTCAGCGATTCGGGCAAGCGTGCTGCCTATGATCAGTATGGTCACGCCGGGGTGGACCACTCTGCCGGCGCAGCCGGTGCCGCAGGCGCCGGATTCGGAGGATTTGCCGATGCGTTTGGCGATATTTTTGGCGACATCTTTGGTGCCGGAGCAGGCCGGGGCCGTTCCAGCGTCTACCGTGGATCAGACCTTCGCTACAACCTGGAAATAGATCTCGAGGAAGCAGCGCGTGGCGCCGAAACGCGTATTCGCATTCCGACCATGGAGGCGTGCGAAACCTGCAGCGGCTCTGGCGCGAAATCCGGCAGCCAGCCAATCACCTGCCCCACCTGCAATGGCCAGGGCCAGGTACGCATGACCCAGGGCTTTTTCTCGATTCAGCAGACCTGCCCCAAATGCCACGGTGGCGGCAAGGTAATTCAGAACCCCTGCACGGCCTGCAGCGGCGCGGGACGCATCAAGAAACAGAAAACTCTGTCGGTGAAGATTCCGCCCGGTGTTGATGAAGGTGATCGAATTCGCCTGACCGGTGAGGGCGAGGCCGGGGCCAACGGCGGCCCGCCCGGAGATTTGTACGTGGTGATGCATATTCGGCCCCACGACGTATTCACCCGCGAGGGCAATGACCTGCATTGCGAAATGCCGGTCAGTTTCACCAAATCGGCTCTGGGTGGCGAGATCGAAATCCCGACACTGGATGGATTCGCCAAGATCAAGATTCCCGCAGAGAGCCAATCAGGGAAGATATTCAGATTGCGCGGCAAAGGCATCAAAGGGGTTCGCAGCCAGTCATTCGGCGACCTGCTCTGTCATGTCGTGGTGGAAACGCCGGTTAATTTGACGGCGCGGCAAAAAGAGCTTTTGCAGGAACTCGAGGCAATCAACGACAAGGACAGTGGGCGTCACAACCCGAAAGCCAAGGGTTGGATGGATCGGGTCAAGGAATTCTTCGCCGAATAGGCGCTGCGCCTGCAAAAAAAAAGGCCGCTGGAGCGGCCCTTTTTTATGCGGAATCCGGGTTACTTGCGGCGCCAAGTGGTGCCAGTCGGACCGTCTTCGAGAATGATGCCTGCCGCAAGCAACTGGTCGCGGATGCGATCGGATTCGGCAAAATTCTTCGCTTTACGGGCTGCATCTCTATCATCAATGTACTGCTGAACACTTTTCTCGGGGCTGTGGCTTGTTGACGGCTCCCAGATGGACGCTTGCGGATTGGGGGCCAATTGCGGAGCCACGGAAATGAAACTCGGCACACCCTGCAGAAATTCGGATGGGGCCCCCTGCAGCAAACCCAGCACTGCTCCGAGCGACTTGAGCAGCTTGGCTGCTTTCGAGGACTTCGAACGGTTCACCTCATTGGCAAGATCGAACAACACCGCGACCGCCTCCGGTGTATTGAAATCGTCATCCATCGCTTCGCGAAAGCGCGCAGCGCGGGGGTCACTCCAGTCAACATCCGACACCACCGCTGGTACTGCGTTTAGCGCGATATAAAGTCGCGTCAATGCTGCTTTGGCGTCATCAAGATGCTGGTCCGAATAATTCAGCGGGCTGCGGTAGTGCGCCCGCACAATGAAGAAGCGCACCACTTCCGCATCGTATTTCTTCAGAATCTCACGCACGGTAAAGAAATTACCCAGCGACTTGGACATTTTCTCGTCGTCCACGCGCACGAAGCCGTTGTGCATCCAGTAGTTTACGAACACATGATCGTGCG
>JANNTE010000059.1:0-1765 GCA_031403365.1 Betaproteobacteria bacterium
CGCCTTGCGCCCGATTGTGCATCTGCTTCCAACCGGCTCAGACCGCCGCCCGCAGTGGCACGGCTGTACCCATCACGCCATCCTTGCGGAACATTTCCTTGATGCCACGAACGGCCTGGCGCGTGCGCGCCTCGTTTTCGATCAGCGCGAAGCGGACGTAGGCATCCCCGTATTCGCCGAACCCGATGCCCGGAGAGACGGCAACCTTCGCTTCGGACAGAATTTTTTTGGAAAATTCCAGCGAACCCATTTTTCGGTAAGGCGCGGGTATCTCGGCCCAGATGTACATCGATGCCTTAGGACTTTGCACCATCCATCCGGCCTCGTGCAGGCCCTTGACCAGCACATCGCGCCGCTTCTGATACTTGTCGCGAATCTCGTGCACGCAATCCTGCGGCCCTTCCAGAGCAGCGATTGCCGCGACTTGAATGGGCGTAAAGGTGCCGTAATCGTGATAACTCTTGATGCGCGCCAGCGCAGAAACCAATTCCTTGTTGCCGACCATGAAGCCGATGCGCCAGCCGGCCATGTTGTAACTCTTGCTCATGGTGAAAAACTCCACCGCGACGTCACGCGCGCCCGGCACCTGCATGATCGACGGCGCCTTCCAGCCATCGAAGCAGATGTCGGCGTAGGCCAGATCATGCACCACCAGAATGTTGTGCTCCTTGGCCAGCGCAATAACTTGCTCGAAGAACGGCAGTTCCACGCACTGCGCGGTCGGATTGCTGGGAAAGCCCAGAATCATCATCTTCGGCTTCGGAATCGATTCCCGGATTGCGCGCTGCAACTCCTCGATAAAATCCTCGCCCGGCGTCATGCGCACCGAGCGGATGTCGGCCCCGGCGATCACTGCACCGTAGATGTGGATCGGATAGCTTGGATTGGGTACCAGCACCGTATCGCCGTGATCCAGCGTGGCCAGCATCAGATGCGCGAGGCCTTCCTTCGACCCAATGGTGACAATCGCCTCCGAATCCGGGTCGAACGTCACATTGAAGCGCGATTGGTACCAATTGCAGATGGCACGCCGCAGCCGGGGAATGCCCTTCGACATCGAGTATCCGTGGGTATCGTTGCGCTGCGCGGCTTCCAGCAGTTTGTCAACGATGTGCTTGGGCGTTACCCCGTCCGGGTTGCCCATGCTCATGTCTATAATGTCTTCACCCCGGCGGCGGGCGTCCGCCTTCAATTCCGCAGTGATATTGAAGACATACGGCGGCAGGCGCTTGATGCGGGAAAATTCGTTCATATCAACACTTGAAGTTTCGCCGAAAAACCCGACCGGCTGTCCATGCAGTAGAAAGCCGCAATCCTACCGGATCATGAGCAGCGCAGCAAAGAGCAACCGAACTTGAAACTTCATCTCGCACAGGACTTGAAAAGGAATACCTTCACGGCTTACGGCCCGGGCTACGTTGCGGTCAACGGCGTGCGGCATGAAAACAGCGTGCTCGTCATGCCCGATCGTCCGGTGCAATTGTGGAAGGTCACGGCCCTCGAATCGCTGGATCAGGAATCGATTGCCGCCCTGGCGGCGCTACGCGCCGATGTGCTGCTGATCGGCACCGGCGGGCAATTGCGGTTTCCCGATCGCCACATGCTGCGTCCACTCACCGCCGCGGGCATCGGCGTGGAATTCATGGACACCATGGCCGCCTGCCGGACCTACAACATACTGGTGGCGGAAGAGCGCAATGTCCTGGCTGCGGTAATCGTCTGACCGGAAGCCTGTCGGACTCAGGATGATTCGGCTGCAACGGTG
>JANNTE010000060.1:0-21492 GCA_031403365.1 Betaproteobacteria bacterium
GCCTCGATCAGCGCCTCGAACGATTGCAGCGTGCGCCCCGCGACGAAGCGCCCGATTTTTTCGGCCCCCTCGATCAAATCGTCGAGATAAAGCAACCAGCTACGCGACACGAATCAGATCCCTCTGTACGTGCTGGCGGGCACGCGGCTTCAGTCCTCTTTCCGTGACCAGGTCGACGGGTCTGCCGAACAAGCGTTCCAGCTCGGCCTTGAGATCAAAGTAACCGTGGAACGTAGGCGGCCCTTCGAACTCGACGAGCACATCGATATCGCTGTCGTCGCGCAGTTCGTCGCGAGCCGCCGACCCGAAAAGCGCGAGGTGCTTCGCCCCGAATCGCGCCTTGAGCCCATCACGGTGCCGGGTCAATAGATCCAAAATCATGCTTCTGTTCATGGCTCCATCTCCGAATCAGGACGCGTTCTTCAGCTCTCTGTTATCAACCCTTCTCGTTATTATGGGCAAGGTCTACCATTCGCGCCATCCCGTGTGCAGGGGAAAGTACAGCCCGCGGCTCGCGTCACCAAGCGCCGCAGCATAGGCGTCGAGTTGGGCCGCATAGCGCTTTTGTTCCCGGTCCAGGAATCCTTCGATGTCTGCCCCCTCGTGCCGGCTGGTCTTGTAATCCACCACCCACCGGATTCCGTTCGCATCGCGAATCAGCCGATCGATGACATAGCTGCGCTCCAACGTGCGAATGCGATATTCGCTGTTCGCCTCGGGATGCGGTCCGAGCACCCAGCGGCCCTTCGGGTCCGTAATCGAGTTTCGCAATGCGTCCAGTACCCGCTCCGCAGCGGCTTCGAGTTCGGTACGACTCACGCCTTTCGCGGAGAGCTGGCCGCGTATCGCGGCGCGGGTTCCCGCTAACCGGGTCGCGTCCCAACCCCGCAGTTGATCGTCGGCAATGCGATGGAGCCAGGCGTGAACCACGGTGCCCATATGCCGCGCCGTCTCCCCCACCCACGAAAATTCCACTTGTTCCTCCTCGCGTCCCTCTTCTCGCGACCTCCACTGCACCGCTGCTGGCGGCACAGGCAATTCAACGTCCGTGGACAAGCGGTGCAGCGCCCCGGAAGACGGCGACTCCTTTCCGACCGAATCCGCGACCGCCGCCGCAGGCAATCTCACCGTATCCTCCAACGCACGCCATGCAATCCCCAACAAGCTTCGCTTCGAAGGCATTTTCAGCACGCCATCCTCATCTACCTTGAGGCACGCAAGCAAATGCAACCGCGACTCGGCCCGAGTCGCCGCGACATACAGCAAACGCCCTGCTTCGATGTCTTCTGCGTCCTTGTCCAGTTTCCTGACATATTGGTAAAGCGGTTCCTTCTCGCCGCCCGTCTCGTCGATCGGCGCAAGCAGCAGCTTGCCCCCAGGCAAGCCGCGCCATGCAAACAGCGGTTTCCTTCCCGACCGCGGTGAACGGTCCAGCCCGGGCACGATGACAGTGCCGAACTCCAGGCCCTTCGCCTTGTGGATGGTCATGATCTCCACCGCACCTTCGCCGGCATTCACGTCGGGCAGCGCGTAGAGATCCGCGAGGCTCGATGCCAGCGCGGAGAAATCGGTCAGCTCGCCCGCTTCTTCCAGGCGCTCCAGTTCATCGAGAAAAATTTCGGCGTCTTCCAGGTCTGTCGCATCCTCGACGCAGGCCGGCCCGCCCAGCGCCAGCCAGACGCCTTCGACGCGATCGCGCAGCGTGCCGCGCAGCCGGTCGGCGAGCGCGGGCACCAGTACGTCACGCATGCGCGCAAGGCGCGGCGCCTCCTGCATCAGTTCCCAGATCGTGCGGTCACTCTTGCCTTCGAAGAACTCGGACAGTTCATCGAGAGTGAGCCCGCACCACGGCGCACGCAAGATGGCGAGCCAGGCGACGCGATCGGCGAGATGGGTCAGCGCGCGCGTAAGCGCGTAAAGGTCCTGCACCACTTGTTTCTCGCCCAGTTGCTCGATCTCCACCGCTCGGAAGCGGATGCCGGCATCCTTGAGCGCGGGGACGATGGCATCGAGGTGGCTGCGATTGCGCACCAGGATCGCGGTCTTGCCCTGCGCCGCCGTCACGAGTTCAACGACGCGTTGCGCTTCGGCGACCTTGTCGGCGAATGTCTCCAGAGTCGGCTCGCCATCCGGTGTGGCTTCGTGGAACGGCACCGACGGCGAATAAGGCACCGCTCCGGAAGCATCATCTTCGGCCGCAGGCAGTACATCCGGAAAAACCTGGTTCACCCACTCCACGATCTTCGCCTGCGAGCGGAAATTGGTGGAGAGCGTCAACGGTTCGAGCGCGACAGCCGGCAACCCCGCACGCCGCGCGTGCAGGAACAGCCCCACCTGCGCGTCGCGGAAGCGGTAGATGGATTGCATCGGATCGCCGACTACGAAGACCGTGCGTCCGTCGCCGGCCTCCCAGCCGGCGGTCAAGCGTTCGAGCAGTTCCCACTGCGAGTTCGACGTGTCCTGGAATTCGTCCACCAACAGGTGCCGGACGCGTGCATCCATCGAGAGCAGCAGGTCGGTCGGCTCGTCCGGCGTGCCGAGCGCCTGCAGCGCCCCATGCGCGATCTGGGTGAAGTCCACTTCGCCGCGTTCGCCGAAAAGAGCGAGCAGTTGCGCCAGGGCAGGATTGAGCAGAGCGAGGATCGCCTCCAGCGCCTCCCACTGCGTCTCGCTGTATGCGGGCGGCGGCGCGGCACGCAGCGCGACCAGTGCCTCACGCAAACCGGGAATGGCAATGAGTTCTGGCGGCGCGGGGGGGCGTTTGCGCCACTCGTCCTTTTGCGTCAGCACCTCATTCGCGAGTTCCACCGATGCCTGCGGATAAAGCGCCTGCGCATTACGGATGAGCCGATTCCGCTCCGAAGCGAGTGTGGCCTCCAGTTCGCTGCGACCCGGCGCATCGCCCGTTTTGCGCAGCCACTGGTCGCGCCGCTCCAACATCCCCGCAAGAAGACTCGTGGCATCGGCGACGTTGTTGTCCAGGTGAGCGAGCAGCCGTGCCACCGGCGACCTGAGATCGGCGAGCGTGCGCGCCGCCGCTTCCTGGTACAGCTCCGATGCGTCCTCGGCCACCGCTGGTTGGGCACCGAACCTGGCGAGCACCGGCATCTGCCGCGTCAACGCGGCGCACAACGCGTCGATGGTCTGGATGCGCAGCCGTGGCGCGAGTTCGGGCGAGAGATTCTCGAGCACACGCTTGCGCATTTCCGCGGCGGCCTTCTTGGTGAATGTGATGGCGACGATCTCCTCGGGCTTCTCCACTGTCTCGAGAAGCTTGAGATAGCGCTGCACCAGCAGTTCGGTCTTGCCCGACCCCGCCGGCGCCTGCACGATGAAGGAGCGGCGTACGTCGAGCGCGGCATCGCGCTCTTTCTGGTCGGCCGGAGCTCGCTCAGTCATCGTGGGGGTCCTCGCCTTCGACCAGGGCATTGACCCGCTCATATACTCTGCACAGAGGCTGCAGATCACAGTAGCGGCAGGTCTGAAGCAGGTTTTTTGGATCCACGCGTGCATCACCGGAAGCGAAGCCCACGCCGAGCGACTCGATCTCCTTCTTCCAGCCATCGACCAGTGCAACCCAGTCCTTTGCAGACTTCACTCCGGGAATGACGTCCTTCTGTTCCGAAAAGCCCATGTAGCGCATCTCGCCGGTTTTCAGCTTGGCGAAGGCAACAGCGGAGATGTCCTCTCCGGCATTCAATGCGTAGAGAGGCAACTGCGGATCGTCGGGACGCTCGCCGAGCCATTCGACGGGAGAGGGCCGTCCGGTCTTGTAATCGATGAGCGCATGACCGCCGGCTTCGAGCTTGTCCATGCGGTCGATGCGGCCGTTGAGTTCGAGGCCGGCAACGGCAAGCTTGCGTTTTTCCTCCATCGCGACGACTTCAAAAGGTGGACGCTCGCGCTCCACTTCCAGCCAATCGCGCGCGAGCTTCGCCAATCTCTTTCGTTCAAGTGCGGCGAAAGGTTCTTCGAACTTCGCTTCGCCAACCGCCGCGGCGGCGGCGCGCTCGATGGCGGCACCGCAGTCGCCCTGAAGTCCCGCGCTTCCCTTCAATTCGCTCCACAGCTCTTTCATCAACGTGTGCAGCAGAATGCCGCGGGCCCGGGCGTCCGGACCGTCGACGGGTTCTTCCAGGCTCTCCGCAGCCAGGCGATAGCGCGCGAACGCACGAAACGGACAGGCGGCCTGGTCGGAGAGAATCCGGGTACCGCCTCTCGGTGTTTTCGTGGCCAGCGCGGGCGCCTGTCCGTCCTGTACGGTTTCACTACTGCGAGCGGCAAAGATCAGGTCGCGATAGCGTTCGCGGGCCCCTGCCTCCGGCTTTCCTATTGGAACCGCGGAAATCAACGGGGAAGGAAGCAACGTCCGATCCGCGTCCATGGTGGGATGCGAGACGACGACCTCGTCCGCCGCGGCCAACCAGCCGCCGGTAATGCGCTTGCCGCGCGCCAGGGTCGCTTCCGCGGAAGCCTCGGGAATCCCCGCCTTGCGCTGCAGGGCGGGAGGAATGAACGGATTGGGCGCAGCGGCAAGCGGCCAGGCTTCGTCGGTAAGGCCGCTCACCCACAAGGCATCGAACTCGATCCCGGCCGACTCGAGCACGCCCAGCACCTGGATCGGCGCGTCCGGCGTCTCGGGCTGGAACAGGTTGTCGACACAAAGGCGCCGCAGGCGCACGAGCGCTTGTGCCAGAGACATCGTCGGCGCAACGCGTTCGAGCCTGGCGAACTCGGCCAGCATCTCGTTGAATTTGGCCTGGGTCTGGAATTCGTCGGAGTCGAGGCCGCGCTCGCCGGGAAAGCCCGCCGATTCCAGCAGGGCGGAGCAATGCCGCGCCCAATCGTGCGGCGAGCGCTCGCCGCCGGGATGCTCCCGCGCAAGAGCGAAAAGCGCCTCAAGCCGCCGGCGCAATACCGGCGCGCCTTCGATCAGCGCCACCAGCTTTCCCAGCGTGACGCGGGCAGATGCTTGCGTGCGCAACCCAGCGTCGAGCCGCGCGCGCTCCGCCATCTCGATCTGCGCTCCGGCAAGGAACGGCGAGCGGACCAGCTTGCTCGCCTGCTCGAAGGGAATCTCGCCGCAAGCGAGTTCGAGGATGGAGAGCGCGGCGTGAGCGAGCGGATACTCGGAGAGCGGCGCGCCAAGCGAAATGTTGAAGGGCAGCGCGCTGCGTTCCGCGCCGGGAAGGTTACGGGCCGGGTCCATGATGCGCGCGAAGACCCGCGCCACTTCCTTGCGGCGCTGTCCCAGTTCGGGAACTACAACGCCGATGCGCTTTGCGCCGGTCTCCAGTTTCGCGCGCGCCCAGCTCGCCGCCACCTCCAGTTCTTCGCGCGCTGACGCGAATGCAGCGCGGGTCGCATGCGGTTTCCTTACTTCCGGCACGCAACTGCGCACTTCGATATCCTGCCTGGCACAGGCCTCCAGAAAGTCCTTCGCCTGCGGAGGCACCGTGTCGAAGGCATAGGCTACGAGGAGTCTCGGTTTCCTGAGCGCCGCCTCTTTCAGCAGCGGGGCGACGACGTCGGCAAGGCGCGCACTGTCGGTATTGCCGTCTTTGTCGCAACGTCTCGCGTAGTCCCTGGCCCACTTGGCGAAAGCCCTGGCGTCTTCGTTTACCGCTGCATTGCCCATCGCGGCGTCCACGATGCGCCATTCGTGCGCAAGCCCCCAGGCTTTGCGGCAGTCCGCAGCGGCGCGCGGCACGGCAAGGAGCCTATCGCCCCACTCACTCGCGCGGATCGCCGTCTGCCACAGTTCCTGCTCCTGCGCGCCGGTGAGGAGCAGCGGGAGCTTCAGCGCAATGTCGGAGTACAGCGCGTCCTGGTAGAGCCTTTCGACGAACGCGTCAAACGGCAGAATGTCCGCGGATTCCCAGACCGTGTGGCCCGATGCGATCTGCTGCTGGTCGAATTCTCGCGCAACGGTCTGCGCGAGGCGCCGGTTCGGCGTCACGACCGTAATGTTACCGGCAAGACCCTTGGAAAGAAGCGCGAAGAGCTCGCGCTTCATCAGAACTGGATATTCGGCGCCATCGGTCATGACGCCTAATCTAATGCAATCCCGACCGCGCTGTTAATCGGGATTGGTGACGACTCAGCCGCGTTCGAGCAAATGTGCCTTGGCTTTAACGTCTTTCCATTCGTCCGCATCTGCGGGCTCGGGCTTCTTCTCGGTCAGTACCGGCCACGCTTTTGCCAGCTCGGCATTGAGCTTCAGGAATGCGCGCTGATTTTCCGGCACGTCGTCTTCGGCGAAAATAGCCTCAACCGGACATTCGGCCACGCACAGCGTGCAATCTATGCACTCATCCGGATCGATAACCAGCATGTTCGGGCCTTCGTGGAAGCAGTCCACGGGGCACACGTCCACGCAGTCGGTGTACTTGCACTTGATGCAGCTCTCGGTAACGACGTAGGTCATTCCTTTTCCTCTTCATTACGGGGGAAAAGCGCCTCTAAAATTTCCGCCGAACCGCGCCTTGCAATCTGCATGTCTTGTACGGTCGGAAGTGGCGCAACGCAACAATCCGGACGCATTCTAGCAAAAACATGCATGCGAATGATCGCAATTGGAGTATCGTTAGCAACTATGTCACGGAAATACAAGCCGAATTCGACGGCCCTAAAATAGGGTTCTGTCTGTGCGGCGGGCGCTTACCCGGCAAAAGGGTTTTTTGCTAGGATAGGCGCCACTCTTCAGATTGCAGTCCGTCCGGACTGATTCTTTTCGCGAAGATCTTCTCAACCACCAAGGCGGTGCAGACATGGGCGAGCATATACATCACGTTACCGACGGTACATTTGAACCCGAGGTGCTTCAGTCGCAGATTCCGGTGCTGGTGGATTACTGGGCTGAATGGTGTGGTCCGTGCAAGATGATTGCGCCGATCCTCGATGAAGTGGCGGCAGAGTATTCCGGGCGCTTGAAGATAGCCAAGCTCAACATCGACGAAAATCAGGGCACACCTCCGAAGTACGGAATTCGTGGAATCCCGACACTAATGCTGTTCAAGAATGGAAACATAGAAGCCACCAAGGTAGGCGCCGTCTCGAAATCGCAGTTGACAGCCTTTATTGACAGCAATATCTAAACTCGCTAGGCTTCACCCCGTGCTGGTAAGCGAGCGCGCCGAATGACTTAGGCGCGGCGCTGGTAACGGGCAGGTCCCTTCCCGTTTCACATCTTCCCAATCGTTCCGTATCTTCAGCCTGATAAGGCGACCCTCCCTTTATGCATTTGTCCGACCTGAAAAACCTCCACGTCACCGAACTGGTGGAGATGGCGATTTCCAACGAAATCGAGAATGCCAACCGAATGCGCAAGCAGGACCTGATTTTCGCGCTGCTGCGAAATCAAGCCAAGAAAGGCGAAAGCATATTCGGAGAAGGAACCCTGGAAGTACTGCCGGATGGATTCGGATTCCTGCGATCTCCCGACACCTCATATCTCGCCGGCCCGGACGACATTTACGTCAGCCCCTCGCAAATACGCCGGTTCAATCTGCATACTGGCGATTCAATCGAGGGCGAGATCCGCACCCCAAAGGACGGCGAGCGCTATTTCGCACTGGTCAAAGTCGACAAAGTCAATTCCGAGCCGCCCGAGAATTCCAAGCACAAGATCCTGTTTGAAAATCTCACCCCGCTGTTTCCAACTGAGCAGTTCAAGATGGAGCGGGACATAAAGTCCGAAGAAAACCTGACCGGACGCATCGTCGATATCATCGCCCCGATCGGCAAGGGCCAGCGCGGCCTGCTGGTGTCCAGCCCGAAAAGCGGAAAGACTGTGATGTTGCAGCATATTGCTCACTCCATCGCGGCAAACTTTCCCGAGGTCTACTTGATCGTTCTGCTGATCGACGAACGCCCCGAAGAAGTCACCGAAATGCAGCGTTCGGTCAAAGGCGAAGTCGTTTCTTCGACCTTTGATGAACCTGCCACGCGCCACGTGCAAGTTGCCGAGATGGTGCTCGAGAAAGCCAAGCGTCTGGTTGAACACAAGAAGCACGTCGTCATTCTGCTCGATTCCATAACGCGGCTCGCGCGCGCCTACAACACCGTTGTGCCGGCTTCGGGCAAGGTGCTGACCGGCGGCGTGGACGCCAACGCGCTGCAACGGCCAAAACGCTTCTTTGGCGCCGCACGCAACATCGAAGAAGGCGGCTCTCTGACCATCATTGCCACCGCGCTGATCGACACCGGTTCGCGCATGGACGACGTGATCTACGAAGAATTCAAGGGCACCGGCAACATGGAAATCCACCTGGACCGGCGCATGGCGGAAAAACGAATTTATCCATCGATCAACGTCAACCGCTCTGGCACACGCCGCGAGGAATTGCTGATCGAAAAAGACGTATTGCAGAAAATCTGGGTGCTGCGAAAGTTGCTTTATCCCATGGACGAACTGGAAGCCACCGAGTTCTTCGTCGGTAAATTGCGCGACACCAAGAACAACGCGGAATTTTTTGACTCGATGCGCCGCGGATAGATCGATGCGGGATAAAGGCGCGCCCTGCCCGCAGACGGCCGGCTGCGCCGGTAACGAGTCCGGGCGCGATCCCATGGACGAACTGGAAGCCACCGAGTTCTTCGTCGGTAAATTGCGCGACACCAAGAACAACGCGGAATTTTTTGACTCGATTCGCCGGCGTAAGGCGGGCAGCAAGCTCGCAGGCATGCGCCGCCCGGAAATACCTAACTCATTGATAGTTAAACCTGCGTCGTTGCCTTACTACTCCGCATAAAGGACCGGCGATTGCTGGGGAGCTTGCCAAGACCCGCGTGCTTGGGGATAATCCGGCCCCTTCGGAAGCGCAAATCCCGCTTCCATCAGAAAGGAATCAAGATGAAACCTGAAATCCATCCCGAATATGCCGCCGTCGCCGTGACCTGCAGCTGCGGAAACAAGTTCACCACAAGGTCCACGATGGGTAAACCACTGCATGTGGAAGTGTGTTCAGCTTGCCACCCGTTTTACACCGGCAAGCAGAAGATCATGGACACCGCCGGCCGGGTTGAGAAATTCCGCCAGAAGTACAGCAAGAAATCGGAAGCGAAACCGGCTGAAGCCTGAACGTCCTCGGCGTAAAGCTCAAAAAGGCAGCGCGAGCTGCCTTTTTGCTTTTCTGACCGGGCGTTCTGCGTACACGCAGATTAGAATACGCGCTGTGAAATCCACTGCCGGACTCGCCAGTCTCGAAGCCCCCGCCTGTCAGGCTCGAGCGTTGAGTGAACGGCACGGCTCAGACTCGCGAATCTCCAATACTGGCAATGCTTCGCCCGGCTCACTTACTGCGTAGCGAGAAGATCGCCGCGCTGATTACCGACCACCCGGTCGCGTTGGCGGTTGTCGTCTGTATCGCCTGGATACTCCCCGGTCTGATCGGGCATGATCCCTGGAAGCCGGGAGAAGCGCACATCTTCGGGATCGTTTTTCAGATGCTGGAGAACGGCGACTGGCTGGTGCCCATGCTCGCCGGAGAGCCGTATCTGCTGAATCCGCCGTTGATCTACGTGACCGCAGCGCTCACCGGCACGCTGTTTGAACCCCTGCTCCCGCTCCATGATGCCGCCCGCCTGGCCACCGGCATCTACATGGGACTCGCGTTTGTCTTTATCGGCCTGAGTGCCCGCGAATTGTACGGAAGCGACAAGAGCTGGGTTGCGCCGCTTATGCTGCTCGGTTGCGGGGGATTGCTGCTGAGAGGCCATGAGTTGATTGCGGATACCGCCCTTCTGGCAGGCATGGCGATCGGCATTTACGCACTGGCGCTTTGCGCGCGCCTCCCGAAGTTGGCCGGCCTGTGGCTGGGAACAGGACTCGGGTTGTGCGCGCTGGCCGAGGGCCTGGTGGAGCCAGTAATGCTGCTGGTGACGATGGTTCTGTTGCCAATCTTGTCAGCACACTGGCGCACCAGGCGGTATCTTCTGACGCTGGCGGTGGCCTGCGCCGTGGTTGCGCCATTCGCGATCGCGTGGCCGCTTGCGCTGCAAGCGCGTTCGCCGGAATTGTTTTCCCAGTGGTTCTGGGTAGAAAACATGGCCCGGTTGCGCGGCATTTTCACCTTCACGACAGGTAAAAATTACTTCTACTACATCAACGTATTGCCGTGGTTCTCGTGGCCGGCCTGGCCATTTGCGCTCTGGGGCCTTTGGGTCGAAGGCCGCGGCGGGCTGCTCAAACCGGGCGTCATTTTGCCGCTCACGGCGTTGGTCGTATTCTTCATGTTCCTCAGCCTCATCGGCGAAGGCAGCGACGTACGGGGTCTGCCTATGCTGCTTCCGATGTCACTGCTTGCGGTGGTCTCTTTCGAAACTCTCAAACGCGGCGCGGCAAACCTTTACTACTGGTTTGCCATCATTCTCTGCACCTTTTTTGCCCTGGTCGCGTGGTTTTATTGGATGGCCATCGACCTTGGTGTTCCGACAGCGCTCTGGAAGCACATGATGGACATGCAGCCGGCGTATCAACCGGAGGGCCGCGCGACACCGATTGTGCTGGCCGCGCTCATCACGTTTGCCTGGCTTCTATTGCTGTTTAACATCAAGCGCCGTCCGGAACGCTCAGTGATCACATGGGCGATTGGCATCACCATGCTATGGTCGCTCGTCGCCTTGCTGCTGATCAAATACGTCGATACTGGAAAAACCTATCGCGTCGTTTTCACCCAACTGTCGCAAGCGGTACTGCCGGCAACCGGCTGCATCTACAGCCAGTCCCTGGGTGTGTCGCAGCGGGCTATGCTGCACTATTTCGGCAACATCAAGACTGTCCGGCTCGAGAAGAGCGGAAAGCGTCCTGCATGCGACCTTCTGATCGTTCAGGATCAGTGGGAATCGCCAAGCGACCCGGGCAGTACGTGGCAGTTGGTGTGGGAAGGACGCCGACCCGGAGATAACGTGGAACGTTTCCGGTTGTATCGAAAATCATGAGCGATTCCCTGCAACGCTTCCTGCTCGAGCGTACACCGGTACGCGGCGAAATCGCACATCTGGATGCGACATGGCGCGCAGTCCTGGAGCGGCGCAGCTACCCGGCACCGCTTGAGCGTTTGCTGGGCGAAATGATGGCGGCAGCCGCATTGTTGTCGGCCACTCTTAAATTTGAAGGCTCGCTGATCATGCAGATACAGGGCAGCGGTCCGGTGCAATTGCTGGTGGTGGAAGCAACCAGCGATCACACATTGCGCGCGACGGCGAAATGGGAAGGTGAACTGGCCGAGGGAAATGTTGGCGCGCTGCTCGGCGAGGGGCGCTTCGTCATTTCCATCGTACCGTCGAGCGGCACGCAAACCTATCAGGGAATCGTCAGCCTGGAAGGCAACAGCATTGCCGAGGTTCTGGAGCACTACATGGCGAAATCCGAGCAACTGGAGACCAGACTCTGGCTGGCTTCGGATTCGCATCAGGCCGCCGGAATGCTGTTGCAGAAACTGCCGGCGACGCCGACGGAGGACGTCGATGCCTGGAATCGCGCGACGCGTCTTGGCGAAACCATCAAGAGGGACGAGTTGCTTGGGCTCCCGGCACCGGAAATCATCCGTCGCCTCTACCACCAGGAGGACGTGCGCGTGTTCGAGCCGCGCCCGGTTGCTTTTCGTTGTTCCTGCTCCCAGGATCGGGTGACGTCCATGTTGCGCATGCTAGGGCACGATGAAGTACGTTCGATCGTCGCCGAACGTGGCAACGTGGAAGTCGATTGCGAGTTCTGCGGACGGCACTACGCTTTTGACTCCGTGGATGCCGAGCAGGTGTTCGCGGCCGATCTGATCACGCCGGCGCAAAAGACCAGGCATTGAATGAGCGAAGAAGTATCGAAGGTACGAATCGACAAGTGGCTATGGGCGGGCGCGCCGGACTCGTTGGCGACGCAGTCGCACGCTTGCGGGGAGGCGCGCATTGGGGCCGCGCGTGGAGGCGCAAGGCCGTGAGCGAAGAAGTAGCGAAGGTACGAATCGACAAGTGGCTATGGGCGGCCCGCTTCTTTAAGACGCGCAGCCTGGCGTCGGCCGCGGTTGAAAGCGGCAAGGTCCAGATAAACGGCGAGCGCGTGAAACCGGCGAAGTTGCTTAAAATCGGAGATGCGCTCACGGTAAGCATCAGTCAGTTTGTTTGTGAAATTGCCGTACTGGCACTGAGCGAGCGACGCGGCAGCGCGACTGATGCGGCCAGACTGTATCTTGAATCCGAGCAGAGCCGCCGACAACGCGAAGAAAAGAGCGCCCTGCTGAAGATTGAACGCCAGGCCAATCCATTTCCCGCAGGCCGACCGACCAAGAGGCAACGCCGGCAGATTATTCGATTCAATCAGGACAATGACTGACTTACTGGAGAGCAAACATGAACAACGGACGTGAAGTCGTGGTAATCGCGGGTGTGCGCACCGCCGTCGGAGATTTCGGCGGCTCACTGAAGGAATTTTCACCGACTGATCTGGGTGCGCGCTGCGTGCGGGAGGTCTTGTCGCGCGCGGGCGTGGCTGGCTCGGAAGTCGGTCATGTGGTATTCGGAAACGTGCTGCACACCGAAACCCGGGACATGTACTTGTCGCGAGTCTGTGCCATGAACGGCGGCATTCCGAAAGAGGTTCCGGCATTGACGCTGAACCGGCTCTGCGGCAGCGGTTTGCAGGCCATTGTCAGTGCCGCCCAGATCGTCGCACTTGGCGATGCCGATATTGTCGTCGCCGGGGGCGCGGAATCCATGAGTCGCGCCAACTACTGGCTGCCGAGCGCGCGCTGGGGGTCGAAAATGGGCGACCAGACAGTGATCGATTCGCTGACCGGCGCATTGTCCGATCCGTTCGACGCGATGCACATGGGTGTCACTGCGGAAAACGTCGCGGTCAAGTTCGACCTCACTCGCGCCATGCAAGATGAGTTTTCCGTCGAAAGCCATCGCCGCGCCGCAAGCGCGATTCAGAACGGGTATTTCAAAAGCCAGATTCTGCCGATCGAGATCAAGGAGCGCAAAGGCACCCGGATGTTCGACACCGACGAACATGTGCGCGCTGACTCGAGCGTGGAGAACCTCGGAAAACTCAAAGCCGTTTTCAGGAAAGACGGCACCGTAACGGCCGGAAACGCCTCGGGAATCAACGATGGCGCGGCCGCTGTCGTGTTGATGGAACGCAAGCTTGCGGAGAAAAAAGGCCTGAAACCGATGGCGCGGCTGGTGGCCTACGGCCACGCCGGCGTGGAGCCGACGCTGATGGGTCTCGGTCCGATTCCGGCCGTGCAAAACGCAATGAAGAAGGCCGGCCTGAAAGTCGCGGACATGGACGTGATCGAATCGAACGAAGCTTTCGCGGCACAAGCCTGCGCGGTAGCAAAGGAACTGGGGTTTGATCCGAAAAAAGTCAATCCGAACGGCGGTGCCGTTGCGTTGGGCCATCCGGTCGGAGCCACGGGTTGCATCATCTCGGTCAAGGCGATTTACGAATTGCAGCGCATAAAGGGGCGCTATGCGCTGGCGACCATGTGCATTGGCGGCGGACAGGGAATCGCGGCGATTTACGAGCGGATGTAACTGTGAAGGAATCCGGGACGGGTGCAAGGATCACCCGTCTCGCTTGAGTGGCTGCCCTTCGATGGAATCGCCCTGCGCACGCAGCTGCTCCAGCTCACTCAGACCGAGATGTATAAATGCCAGCGCGGAGAAAACCGGCGCCAGCAGACTGAACGGCGGGATGAAGTAGAGCACGCCGGTGATGATCCCGAGCAGGAACAAGCGTCCGCGCGCCACTGCGAAGATTCGATTCATCTCGGACGCATCAGCATGTTCGGACAGGGCATCGTAGCGGAACAACCTTTGATTCAGATTGGCCGATAACAGCAGCGGCAGGATTACCGCCAGCGGGCCCAGCAGCCACAGGGGCAGCGTTGCTATCCATACCAGGGCAAACAGGAAAACGGCGGCCACGGCGTTCCAGACACTCCCGATTGTCGTGCCTCCGCGGCGACGCGCAAGCCGCGGGTAGTGTTGTTGGGAGACATGACGAACCAGCAGCGGCATCGCGAACAAGGTAGCGATCAGAATCGAGGTGAGAATGACCGCTGGAATCAGAATGGCCACAACAGCGGCCGTCGCAATCCATGAAGCCGCCTTGTCCAAGTCCCATTTTGCAGCCCATGTTGTTGCCGCGATATCCAGGATCAGCCTCCGGATGACCTCGGTGCAGATGTCCCAGAAGGCCCATCCCGCCGCGGCCCAGAAGGTCAAGGCCAGCACCATGGGCATCAGAACTATGGTCAAAATAATGGGGTGCACAAGAGATTTCAGAGCCCCGAATAGTGCCTTGAAGACAGCGTCCATACTTTGAATCTGGTTCGCTCGTTGTTCGATATATTATTGTTTTAATGAATTATTTAGTGTTATGAGGCCTGAACCACGGCTCCATGGAGAATTCTTGTTGACATTGGCGATACGGCCGCTAGAATGGCGTCGTTGTTGCAATGCACCAAATTATCGTATGTTTCATATCGGGTGCACCCACTTTCGACATACTTTCAAGGAGATTTTATGAATAACGTACCTGAGCAAGTCATCGCCGCCAACAAGCAAGGCATGGAAACATTCGTTGAATTCGCTGGGATTGCCGCCGCCGGCGCAGAAAAGATTTTCGACATGCAAATGAGGATTGCCAAGGCAATCTTTGCCGATAACGTCAAACATTCCAAATCGCTGGTTGCCGCCAAGGATGTCCAGGAATTGACGGAAATTCAAGCGGCGATTACTCAGCCGGCTACCGAGAAACTCACGGCCTATGGCCGCAGCTTGTATTCCGTGGTTGCCGAGACCCAGTCGGATCTGAGCAAGTTCTTCGACGGACGCTTTTCCGAAGTCAACAAGACCATGACGAGCGCCCTTGACCAGGCCGTCAAGAACGCCCCCGCCGGTTCCGATGTTGCCGTCAATGCCGTCAAGTCGGCGATGACTGCCGCAAACCAGGCTTACGATGCGTTCAGCAAAGTCGCCAGGCAAGTCACCGAAGCAACTGAAGTTTCGATCGCCGGCACCACCAACGCGACCACGAAGAAAAAAGCTGCTTAAGCTTGCAGCTGCCCCTAAAAGGCCCCCGGAATATTCCGGGGGCCTTTGTTTTTGCAACCGGGCATCCGATAGAATCGGGGCTGATTCCTCACCTCTGATCCACCCCCTTCATTACTACGGCCCACTGCGCATCATGCGATTGACCGATCGGCCCTCGTGGAAAGCCCTGGATGCGCACTCGCGCGAACACGGCAGTGCCGCCATTCTCGGTTTGTTTGCGCAGGACCCGCAGCGCGCGAAAACATTCCGGATCGAAGCCTGTGGGATTTTGTTCGACTATTCGAAGAATCCAATGACGGCGGAAACGCGCCGGCTGCTGGTGAATCTGGCCGACGAAGCCAGCGTTCCCGCCCAGATTGCGGCCATGTTTGAAGGCCGGAGAATCAATATCACTGAAAGACGCGCCGTGCTGCATACGGCCTTGCGCAATCGCTCGCAACGGCCAGTTGTGGTTGATGGCCAAGATGTGATGCCGGAGATTCGCGCCGTTCTCGAGCGCATGCGGAACATGACAGACGACGTGCGCAACGGCACAACCCGGGGCTGTACCGGCCGGCCGTTCACCGATATCGTGAACATCGGCATTGGTGGATCTGATCTGGGTCCGTTGATGGTTACTACTGCGCTGAGAACCTTCGGTACCCCCGCACTGCGGGCGCATTTCGTATCCAATATCGACGGCGCGCATCTGGCAGGCACCCTCGCAGGACTGGATGCCGAAACCACGCTGTTCATCGTTTCCTCAAAGACTTTCACGACTCAGGAAACCCTGACCAACGCACGCTCCGCACGTGCCTGGCTGCTGGCCAGACTGGCCTCGCTTGCCTCTGAAGAAAAACTGGTCGCCCATCACTTCGCCGCCGTTTCCACCAATCTCGAAGCCACGGCTGCATTCGGCATCAGCCCGGATCGTGTATTCGGATTCTGGGATTGGGTTGGTGGTCGTTATTCCCTCTGGTCGGCCATCGGATTGCCCATCGCGCTCACAGTCGGTTTCGACCGCTTTGAGGAACTACTGGCCGGGGCACACGAGATGGACGAACACTTTCACAACACACCACTCGAGCACAACCTTCCAGTCATGGCAGCGCTGATCGGGATCTGGCATATCGACTTTCTGAACCATGCAACGCATGCGGTACTGCCTTACGCTCAGGACCTGCTGCATTTCCCCGCGTTCCTGCAACAACTCGACATGGAGAGTAACGGCAAGCGCGTGGACCGATCGGGCAACCCAACTACCTATCCGACCGGCCCGGTTATCTGGGGTGCGCCCGGAACCAATGGCCAACATGCGTTCTTTCAGCACCTGCATCAGGGTACTCAGGTCACCCCTGCGGATTTCATCGTTGCCGTTAACGCGTCGGACAACATGCCCGGGCATCACGACATCCTGCTCTCCAACTGCATTGCACAGACTGAAGCGTTGTTGCGCGGCAAGAGCGCCGGGGATGTACGGGCCGAACTTACCGCGCGCGGCATGAAGGGCGAGGAACTGGAACAGTTAACGCCGCATCGGGTGTTCCCGGGCAACCGCCCGAGCAACACCATGGTTTTGAAGCAACTTGACCCTCGGTCGCTGGGCGCGCTCATAGCACTCTACGAACACAAAGTTTTCGTGCAAGGCGCAATCTGGAACCTGAATTCGTTCGACCAATGGGGCGTGGAACTCGGCAAACAACTTGCGGGCGCAGTACTGGAAGACTTGAAGTCCGGCAACGCTGGTTCAGGGCACGATGGGTCCACGGTGGGGCTGATCCATTACGTGCTCAAGCACAGGGACCCGGAGTGAGGTCAATCACCGTTAGCTCATCCGCGCATTCACAGCTTCAGGAAATGTTCCCGGTAATACTTCAATTCCTCAATCGATTCATGAATGTCAGCCAACGCCTCGTGCTTTCCGTGCTTGCTGAATCCCGCCATGATCGCAGGCTTCCAGCGTTTGGCCAGTTCCTTCAGCGTTGAGACATCCAGATTGCGGTAGTGGAAGAACGCCTCGAGTTTCGGCATGTGACGCGCCAGAAAACGGCGGTCCTGGCAGATCGAATTGCCGCACATCGGCGACGCACTCTGCGGCGCATGCAGCAACAGAAAAGCAATCAGTTCTGCTTCGACCTGCGCTTCGCTCTGGGCTGCCGCTTTTGACCTGTCAATCAGGCCGGTTTTCTTGTGCATGGACTTGTTCCATGAATCCATGCGCTCGAAGACTTCGTCCGGCTGATGCACGACTTTGACCGGACCTTCTGCAACGACATCAAGCTGCGCATTGGTGATCACGATTGCTAATTCAAGGATGCGGTCGTTGTCCGGGCTGAGCCCGCTCATCTCCATGTCAATCCAGATCAGGTTATTGGGGTCCTGTGCCATAATCCCTTTTGTTTTCCGTGAATTTTCCTGACCTCATTTTGTCATAGAGCCAGACCAACATCCATGAACAGTTTCGCCATACTTTTTCTTGCCGCACTGCTGAGCGCCACCGGATTGCGTCTGTGGCTCGCAACACGCCATGTACGGCACATCCAGGCCAATCGCGGCGCGGTTCCGGCCGCGTTTTCGGGCGATATCGGCTTGGACGCCCATCAGAAAGCCGCCGACTACAGCAGCGCGAAGACGAGACTCAACATGAAAGCCGTGGTCTTCGATGCCGCCATATTGCTCATCCTGACCTTTGGCGGGGGCTTGCAGGCCATCGACAATGTTGCCGCAGCCTTTTTCGACGGTGGCATCGCGCGCGGCGTTGCTTTCGTCGCCATCCTGTCGGTCATCCTGTCGGTCATCGAACTGCCCTTCGATCTGTATCGGACGTTCGGCATCGAAAGCAAGTTCGGCTTCAACAAGATGACGCTCGCAATGTTCTTCGGCGACCTCGCCAAGCACGCGGCGGTCGGCGCCGCCCTCGGATTGCCGCTATTGTTCGCCGTACTCTGGCTGATGGCCGGAATGGGCGCGCTGTGGTGGCTGTATGTCTGGTTGGTTGCGGTCGTCTTCATGCTCTTCGTCCAGTTCATCGCGCCAAGCGTCATTGCGCCGATCTTCAACAAGTTCGCACCCATGCAGGACGGCGAAATGAAGACACGGATCGAGAATCTGATCACGCGCTGCGGCTTCACCTCCAGCGGCCTGTTCGTCATGGACGGCTCGAAGCGCAGCAGCCACGGCAACGCCTACTTCACCGGCTTCGGAAAATCCAAGCGCATCGTGTTCTTCGACACATTGCTCTCGCGGCTGGACATCGCCGAGATCGAGGCGGTGCTGGCGCACGAACTCGGCCACTTCCGCATGCGCCATGTGATCAAGCGACTGGCCCTGATGGCGGTGTTTTCGCTGATTTTCTTTTTCGTGCTGGGCCAGCTCAAGAATCAGGATTGGTTCTATCTGGGACTCAACGTCGGTTTTCCAGCCACGGATGCCATGGCGCTCACACTGTTTTTCATGGTCATGCCGGTATTCACATTCCTGCTGCAACCGCTGTTGGCCATGTACTCGCGCAAACACGAATTCGAAGCAGATCAGTACGCCGCGAGATTCACCCCGGCGCGCGATCTGGTTCACGCCCTGGTCAAGCTGTACAAGGACAACGCATCCACGCTGACGCCGGATCCCCTGCATTCGGCGTTCTACGACTCGCATCCTCCGGCATCGATCCGTATTGCCCGATTGGAACAACTGGCCAAAGCTTGAGAGCCCAATTCGACGCAGGTGACTCATGAGTGAATTGTCCGAAGGACTGCTGCGCAAGAAATGCAAGCCCTGCGAAGGCGGCATGGCGCCGATGACTCAAACCCAGATTGGTCACATGCTCAAGGGCCTGTCGGGCTGGGAGTACAAGAACGAGATGGTGCGAAAGACCTTCAAGTTCAAAAACTACCATGAAGCCACCGCCTTTGTGAACGCCACCGCATGGGTCTCGCACCGCGAGGACCACCATCCCGACATCGCGCTGGGTTACGACCAGGTAGCTGTCGCGTACAGGACCCACGCGATCAAGGGCATATCCGAGAATGATTTCATCTGTGCCGCAAAAGTAGATGCGCTTTTCGATCTGTAGCATCCCTTGCGGTTGCCATTGGATTTGAAGCAGCGTTGATTGCACCACGGCCGTTGCTGCGTGGCCTGGTTGTCGGCAGCTTTGGCCGGCACTACCTGGTTGAACTCACCTCTGCTGAGCCCAATCGTCCCGAAACTCTGACCTGCGTCACCCGCGGCAAACGCAGCATGCTGGCTTGCGGCGACCGCGTCGACATCGCGCGCACCGGACCCGGCCAGGGAGTCATTGAATCGGTAGATCCGCGCTCCACTCTGCTCTATCGATCCGATCAGTTTCGCCAGAAACTCATTGCCGCCAACGTCACACAGATCGTCATCGTGCTGGCGGTGGTACCCAGTTTCTACGAAGAGCTGCTCAATCGTTGCATTGCCGCGGCGGAACATCAACGCCTGTCGCTCGTAATCGCATTGAACAAGGCGGATCTGGCGGGAGAAAGCACTGCTGCCATGGACCGACTGACTTTGTATTCCGATCTGGGCTACCCAGTCGTCCCGCTATCGGCCAAGCACGACGTATCGCCGCTGCGTTCCGTGCTCGCCGGTCAGGTCAGCGCACTGGTCGGCCAGTCCGGCATGGGAAAATCAACCATCATCAACGCGCTCATTCCCGGAGCGGCAGCCGCCACCGCGGAGTTTTCGACCGCGCTCGACTCGGGGCGCCATACGACAACCCATGCCCGGCTTTACCATCTCGACACGAACTCCGATCTGATCGACTCCCCCGGGATGCAGGAATTCGGCCTCCATCATCTGACCTCCCTGGATCTTGCCGAAGCATTTGTGGAATTCCGGCCCTTGCTGGGCCATTGCCGCTTTCAAAACTGCCGGCATCTTGTCGAGCCGGGTTGCGCGCTAGCACCGTCGGATTCGGCAGAACCGGTCAACGCCCGGCGCCTCGACGCCTATCGCAAGCTGGTCAGGGAAATCGATTCGGGCAAGAAGTTCTAGCGCAACACTTCGCCAGCCTTTAAATCCATCTGGCAACCGTCACCAGCGCGATGATGAACATCCAAATCACCAGTGCTCGCCAGATCATGCCGGCCGCGCTGGTCATGGTATCGACGTCCGGATCGTCACCGAGACCCAGTTCCGGACGAAAATTGACGGTGCCATGACTGGGTAAGGTTTCGCCCAGTCGCACGCGCAATGCGCCCGCGCCGCTCGCCAGCACGATGCCTTGCTCCTGATCCGTCCAGGTTGTCGCCTGCGAACGCCAGCAGTACACGGCTTCTTCAAAGTCGCCCGCCGCCGCAAAACTGATAGCGGTCAGGCGCACCGGTATCCAGTCAAGAAAGCGGAAACTGGTCCGGGAGAAAGTTCCAAAATCCCCGTATTCCTCCCGCGGCCGCGTGCCCCATTTGCGCTCGAGAATTCCGCCAAGGCGATAGAGCACCGCCCCGCTCGGTCCGGGCAGTACCAGGAACCAGAAAATGACGCCAAACACATGACGGTGCGAATTGAACAAGCCTTCTTCAATGGCCACCCTGGAAATCTGGGTACCGTTGTATTCTGCGGCCGACTCGCCGCGCCAATCGGTCAGCAGCGCGCGCGCGCGATCGAGATCACCGGCGCGCAGGGCATCAACGATCGCCGTGAAGGCGTGACTGAACTGGCGAAAACCCAAAGTGAGATAGAGCATCGCGACGTTCCATGCCCAGCCGGCAGCGATGCTGACTTCGGCAAGAAAATAAAAAATCACCCAAGACCCCACGACCCATGGCAGCACCGCCAGCAACCATGCGGCCATGCCCTGCTGCTGTTCCCCCGCGTTGAAGTTGTTCCCGATGGCATTGACGTAGCGCGTATAGACGCGATAAACGGCGTTGCGCGGGCTCAGGGGCCGAACCTGCTCGATCAGCAGCGTAAAGACAATGGCCAGGAAGGACACGAAATTAACGAACCCGGGTTAATTGAATCAGGATGTAATCGGATCACCACTCCAGCCCGCATCTTACCGGATCGCGAACCCAAGACCGCCGGCAAGTCGGCGTCCACGGCATCGTTCGCGCGGCACCAACTTGGCGCGGCTTTTCCGGGCCGCAGCGCCAATTGAGTGCAAGAAGTGCGGCACCGGATCACTCGCACCGGAAGCGCAAGTCCCTAAGCGGGAAGCATCTTCCCCACTGGTGGCCGGATTGGCACCACTATTGCTATAAGCACTGCCAGACGGAGAATGATCTTGCTGCCCGACGCAGCACGGTCCGGTAGGGACACTAGGGTTCCGGCTCGCAAGGGTGACTGGTCCGAGAGTGGCCCGGCCTCAGGATGAGGCTCCACGGAGGGATAAAAGCCCGGGAGAGCGAGATTGCTCTCCTTCACTTTATCCAACCGACCGAGGAGTACAAGAAATGAACGGCCTGCTCAACTTCGTCACGCGTCGTATCG
>JANNTE010000061.1:0-9294 GCA_031403365.1 Betaproteobacteria bacterium
CGCTGGTGCTCTGAGCATCTGAGCAGGGTCAGGCCTAGCCTTTTGCCTCCGGCTTACGGGTGTCAGGCCAGCCTCATCGAGCATTCGCCATGGCTGCGACGATCAATCCCAATTATTGAGCCTTCCAAAATACATTACAGAACTTCAATTTGAAGTCGTTTCCCTCATCCCCACCTTTTCTATGTGGGTCGTCGCACAGACCAGTCCTGGCGCTTCGCGCACTATTCCGTTCGCGAGCGTCAACCGGCGTTCGGAGTATCGATGAAACGCAGAATTGCAGTAATGGCGTCGGGAGATGGTAATGGGCTGGTATGAGAAAGAATCGCCGTTCATGGTTGTAGAACATGGTTTGGATGGAATGTGGCGTGTGCATGGGTACAGGTTGGACGCGGCCGGGAAGCCGTTCGATGAGCGGCAGAAGGCCTGCGATTTCGCAACCGAGCGCGCACGGAGCAAGATAGACTCGATGGTCTTGCTGCGGGAGCAGCAGGAACGTCGCAAACTGGCGCGCGCCTGAGCAGTTGATCGGAAGCGTTTGATGCGCAGGGCCATCCGCATTGTTCTACCCGGCATGTTCCTCGTGATTTTTTCCGGCTGTGGCGAAATAGCGACGTTACCGGAGAGTGCGGGGACAGGACCGCATCCGACCCTTCCGCCGCCGAATTCCACACTCGTCCCCACCGTCAACATCGCCACGGCCAGGGGTTGGCCTGTGGGCACGAAGCCCGCCGCAGCAGCGGGTCTTGAGGTCGGCGCTTACGCGAGCGGCCTCGATCATCCGCGTTGGCTTCATGTCCTTCCCAATGGCGATGTGCTCGTTGCCGAAACCAATGCACCGCCCCGGCCTGATCAGCGCAAGGGCATCAAGGGCTGGATCATGAAGAAAGTCATGAAACGCGCGGGAGCAGGGGTGCCCAGCGCCAACCGGATAACTCTGCTGCGCGACGCAGACGGTGATGGCATTGCGGAAACGCGCACCGTGTTTCTGCAAGGGCTGAACTCGCCCTTCGGAATGGCGCTCGTCGGTCGCGATCTGTATGTCGCCGACACCGACGCGGTACTGCGTTTTCCGTATCAGGGCGGTGAGACCCGGATCACCGCTCCCGGCGTGAGGATTGTCGATCTGCCCGCGGGGCCGATCAATCATCACTGGACCAAGAACATCATCGCGAGCCGGGATGGCTCGCGCCTGTACGTGACGGTCGGCTCCAACAGCAATGTCGGCGAGAACGGTGTGGACATCGAGGAGCATCGCGCCGTCATCCTCGAAGTCAATCCGGCGGCAGGCAGCTCGCGGGTTTTTGCCTCCGGTCTGCGCAACCCGAACGGGCTGGGCTGGCAACCCCAGAGCGGTGCGCTTTGGACTGTAGTCAACGAAAGAGATGAAATCGGCAGCGATCTGGTCCCTGACTACATGACCTCGGTGAAGGACGGCGGCTTCTACGGGTGGCCCTATAGTTACTACGGTCAGAATGTGGACGAGCGGGTAAAGACCCCGCGTCCCGATTTGGTCGCCAGTGCGATCGTTCCGGATTATGCGCTTGGCGCACATACCGCATCACTCGGACTGGTTTTTTATACAAGCCAGTTCCTCCCGGCACGCTATGCGGGCGGTGCATTCGTGGGCCAGCACGGTTCCTGGAACCGAAGACCGAGAAGCGGTTACAAAGTGATCTTCGTGCCTTTCGCCGATGGTCGTCCCGCCGGGTTGCCCGAAGAGGTGCTCACCGGCTTCCTCGATGCCAACGGCGATGCGTTTGGCCGGCCTGTCGGCGTGGCGATCGACCGTAAGGGTGCCCTGTTGGTCGCCGACGATGTGGGGAACGTCGTGTGGCGTGTGACGCCGGCCACAGACCAGCGGGCAAATGCGCGTCCCTGAACGCGCGAAATTCCCCGGCAAACTCCTGTCTCCTCTGTACGTTGGTCCACAGACTTTGCGCCCAGCGTGGCGCACCTTGGGCACTGGTGATCTGGCTGCCACGACCAAGCCGCAACTGCAATGGTCTTCAGGCGCCCGGAAGCAAAGCGCCACCTCGGAGCGCCAATCGGTTCAAAGCAAGGGCGTAGCCCCTGGACACACATATCTGCATTGAAAGGAACACAACTATGAAACGCACCATACTTTCTTTATTGGTCGCCGGGCTGTTCGCCGGCGCTGGAACATCGGCAATGGCCCAGGTCAATACGACCGGAGCTGCGGATCAGCCGGCCGAGAAAACGCAGGGGATGACACCTGAATCAGATTCGACCACGCAGAAACCCGCGCAAAGCGCCGCCAGCGAAGCCGCACCCGGTCACCCCGCTCTGGAAGGAGCTCGTGGATCGACCACCTCGAAGCCTGAGGACACCGCCGCGAGCAAACCCACTCATCCCGCTTTGGAAGGGGCCGATCGGTCGACGTCAAAGCCTGACAAGACCAGCGCCCAAGATGAGGCGAAGACACAGAATGAAGACGCGAAGACAAAATGTAACAGCCTGCAGGGCGACGCAAAGAGCATCTGCATAGCGCAAACCAGGATCGCTCCGGACACAATTGCGGAAGGGGACTCACAATCGGATACAGTCAGCGAGGCTACCGCCGCAGCCGGCGCAAAGTCTGCCAATGACGATGTGGCCCAGACCCCAGGTTCACAGAAATACGTGCGGTAACAGCAGTCTGAAGTCCGGCAATTTACGGGGCAGACAGTTTGTTGCCCCGTTTCTTCGTGGTCTATGACCTTTGCGAGGACACAGAGCTATAAGTTTCAACCTGGGGAATTACAGCGGCAATCGCGCCGGTTCTGGTCGGCCAGCGCGGCAGGCTGCACTGGCAGGTTGTTGCGAAACGGCGTGATGTGTCGCCCACACGCCGTGCACGACCGGCCAGGTCGAGGCCGGTTAATCGCCCGGCAATTGCGCGAAGAGGTGCAACTGCTCAATAGTTTGTGAGATTGCTTTCACGATGAAAATCATCGCTCAACCATAGGACACGCAGCATCCGAAACCCTGTCAATTGGGTCATGGCGCCACTGGCCTGATCGACGACCCGTCCCAAGGTGCAGTTGCCGTCGTTGAGACTTGGCGTGACCAGTCTCGTTGCGTCCATGTCTTTCTTCTGCATCAAGAGCGCGGTCGAAGACTACAACTGATCCCGACTGGCATTGACTTCCGGATGCATCGACGACCTAGTTCATGATCATATAGACGATGACCAGCACAATCACCGGTACACCGAGCACCCAGCCGATTAGGTATTTACCCATCATGTTTCTCCTTTCCTGAAAGGGGCCCCGCGCCCAAACAGCCGATTCAGGGCCCCTTGCATGCCAACGAGCCGACAGGTCGTTCCCCTGCCCGGGGATCGCACTACCGGCTTTTTGCTCTCGCTGCCGGTATTAATTAACGCGGATTTCGTTTTCGACAGACTTCACGCCTTTGATATCGCGCGCGATCTCGGCGGCCTTGTTGGACTCCTGCCAGTTTTCGGCCGTGCCGGTCAGCGTTACTACGCCCTGGCTGGTGTCGACATTGATGTTGTGCGCTTTGACTTCCTTGTTGGCAACCATTTGCGACTTTACTTTGGTCGTGATCCAGGAATCATCGACATAAGCGCCTGTTTTTTCACCTGAACCGGCGCAACCTGCTACGGCGAGCATCAAAGCTCCCACGAGAACCCAACTTCCACTGCGTGCATTTTTCATTTTTCACTCCTGCTGGTTGATTGATATTCGAATGTTGCGCAGATGACGTTACGCTTTGATCGACGCACGTTCTGTGCGTTGGAGAACATTCGAATCTCCCTGGACGCGGCGCGGTCGATAATGAAGATACGGGCCAGTGCGCCATCACGCCGGCAGCAGGATCAGGCGTTGCAAGTCGGGCAAGAAATGCGCTTCCGCGGCTGGTCCGCGAGTGCCACTCGCCGAGACCGCGCGGCTCCGACCCATGGCTGTGCGGAAAGTCGCCAATCCGGGACTACCGAGTTCTGATGGTGAAAGTGCGTTCGCTGCTGACTGGTGAGCATGCGCAAACAGCGGATTCGGTTCGCGCAACCAAGCGTCGATAAACCGGAATCGCCGAATCGTATGCGCGGAAAGCCGCACTCGCGCTGCGAGACCTGCGCGCGCCTGAATAGGCGGCCTTCGAACTACGGATCAAGCCGGGGACGGATCGGCCCCGCAACCGACAGCAACCACCTCCCGCGGCCGGAAACGAGGTGATGCGCTTGTCCGCGCGCAGCTGCAGCCGGCCTCAGCGAACGCTGCGACCGCCGTCGACTGGAATCGCGAGGCCGGTCATGAACGAGACATCACGCATATTTGTTGTCGTTCGTTCCTGCATGATGACTTCAACCATGCGGCGAACCGTCTTTGTGCACAAACCTCCACGTTGCGTTCACGAGAACAGCTTTCAGATCGTCATCGGGATAGATGCCCTCATCCCCCGGGGCTCTGTCGCCAATTTCCAGGTACACCACGTCCTCGGCCGTTTCATTGATCAGCCGGTGTGCGTTGCCCGTACCGGCCTTGAACCCCGCACACATTCCCGGAAGCATCGTTCTCCGCCCTTCGTCCGTATGGAGCGTTGGACTTCCCCGCAGGATAAAGATGAATTCATCCTGTTTCGTATGCGCGTGCCGCAGGGATGACACCGCACCCGGGGTCAGTCGTGTGAGATTGACCCCGAATTGAGTCAGGCCAAACAAATCGCCCAACGGTCGCTTCTCCCGGCCCGCCATACGCGATGCAAAGGGTTCAGGATAGTTCGAAGATTTGCTGCGCGCCGCTACATCGGCCGCGAGGAGGGACACTCGTTCGGCGTTTTCCGACAAATTAACCTCCGTTGAACGAATTGTTGTTCCCCCAGCTTCGTTGCACGCGCTTTCGCGCAACGCGTTGTCGCACAAATAACCAGTTTTCAGAATCGTTATAAATGTCCTCTATCCTGCGGACTGCGAAGCCGCGACTCCAGAAAAGCTGCACGAATCCGTTCGCGCCACCATAAAAATGCCCGTCCCAGCTTTTCCCTCAGCCGACTCGCCAGATGTCCGATATATTCCGTGCGCAGCTGTTTCGCTCTGACCATGAATAATTCAAGCGTCTCGCCGCTGGGAAAATGGGGTTCGGGAAGTTGTGCATTGGTTTCCCCGGACTGCATCACGGAAACCGTGCTGTCCTCCAGGGCCGTGATCACAACAAGCCCGGTTTTGCTCACGACCATGGCCTCGCCGGATGAGAGGATGTGATCCCGTGCGTCGCCTTCCTGAGTCACCCAGATGCATCCGATCAATGCAAGAATTTGCGTTCCCGGTCCGGAGCGAATCGGCACGGTTTGTTGCTTCATTATCACGGCACCCGCTTGGGCCAGATCGACGTACATGTTATGCTCCTTTGCATTCCTTCCGCACACGTATTGGGATGTGCCATGGGTCACATTCTTCCTCTGTAGTTGGCGACTCTCAAACGGAATTTCGGAATGCCATGCATGAGGATCAGGAATGAATAAAAAACCCTTTGACCTGCCTCCGCTGGGACTGATCGAGGGATTTGAAGCGGCCGCGCGCAATTTGAGTTTTACCAAGGCGGCCGAGGAATTGTTCCTGACCCAGTCCGCGATCAGCCGCCAAATCAAGACATTGGAAGAACGGTTGGGCGTGCCTCTTTTCCAGCGACGTACCCGCGCACTAAGTCTCACCGAAGCCGGAGAGTCCCTTTACCGGACGGTCGCCGAGATGTTGCGGAGGCTGGAAGACACGACAAAACTGATCCGCAGCCAGACGGCAGCGCGCGCTTTCACCGTAACGACGACGCCGGCATTTGCATCGCTCTGGCTCATTCCAAGGCTGGCGGGTTATACGAAACAACGTCCGGAAGTGGACGTGCGGATTTCTGCCACCGCCGATGTGGTGGACCTGGAGCGCGGCCGGATAGAACTCGCGATCCGCTACAGCGGGCCGATCAACTCACAATCTGCGGTCAAG
This sequence comes from Betaproteobacteria bacterium, assembly GCA_031403365.1. Classification (GTDB taxonomy): domain Bacteria; phylum Pseudomonadota; class Gammaproteobacteria; order Burkholderiales; family JACQAP01; genus JACQAP01. The sequence goes on from JANNTE010000061.1 coordinate 5,960, forward strand.
CTGTTCAACGAAGAAGTGTTTCCGGTTTGCAGTCCTGAACTGCTGAAGAATCATCCCCATCCGCTCAGGACACCGTCCGATTTGAAACATTTCGTCCTGCTTCATTATGAGGATGCGCGCAATACCGCTCCCTGGCTCGGGTGGACGCAGTGGCTCCAGGCACTGGGAATTTCCGACCTGAGGCCGGCCGGCGCTTTGCATTTCAGTCATTACGATCAAGTGGTCGTCGCGGCGGCAAACGGTCAAGGTGTGGCTCTCGGCCGCAGTCCCCTGCTCAAGCCCCAGCTTCGCAACCGCGTATTGGTGGCGCCGTTCAGCGCGAGATCGGTTGCTCCGCGGGGGTATTACATCATTCAATCGGCAGCGTCATCGCGCAACGAGGATGTAATAAATTTTGTCGCATGGTTGCGCGCCGAGGCCAAAGTCGAATTGGCAGGGGAAAAACGGGCACGCGCTCCGCGCCAGTGAACTACCCTCGCCTAAAGGCGAGAGCTTCGAATTACGGCTCAAGCCGGTGAGTGTCGGCTTCACGGCCGACTGCCACTCCCTTCTCCCGGAGGGAGAGGCAAAGTTCTGTCCCATCGCCTGAAGGCGAGGGGTTTACGGATCCCCTATCGGGGACTCTAAACTCCTCTGAATACCCGAAAGTGGAGTGACAGGCCCGCAGGAAATCAGCTTCGGCGCAGAACCCGCGTTGACGGCACAATCAATTCCGGAAAACCGGCGCAAGTCGCCACGTGGACGGTATTCAATCTCGGCAGCAGCCGGCAGATTCTCTGGCAACTTAGTCCCAGTGCCCGCTGGGACTTGCCGTCGCAACTGTCCCAGGTCCAGACCGTGCCGCCTGACGATCATCGCGTCGTCGTGACGAACTCACCGAATGCTGCGGCCGCCGTCGACCGGAATCGCGAGACCGGTCATGAACGAGGCATCGGAGCTGGCGAGAAACGCAATGGTCGCGGCCACTTCCTCAGGCTGCGCCATTCTTCCGATCGGGTGCTTGGCAATGATGCCGCGCTTCGCCGCATCCACATCCGGCGCCCTGTCCAGCATCTCGCGGACCATGTCGGTTTCGATGGTTGCCGGACATACGCAGTTAACGCGGATGTTCTCGCCGATGTGATCGAGCGCAAGCGACATGGTCATCGCCATGACGCCGCCTTTGGTCGCCGCGTAAGCAACCAGACGGGTATTCCCGCGGATGGAGTTGATCGAACCCAGGTTCACGATGGCCCCGCCGCCGCGTTTGCGCATCAGGGGAATGGCCTTCTTGCAGCCGATGAAAGTCCCCTTGAGATTGACCGCCATGACTTCGTCCCACATTTCCCATGACGTTTCCTCTGCCGTCGCGGAGGGTCCGATCCCGGCATTGTTGACCAGCACGTCGAGCCCGCCGTATTTCTTCACCACATATGCCATGGCGGCATCCCAGGCCGCCTCGGACCGCACATCAAGCACCACACCGTCAATTCCACCTAATCCTGCACGCTGCGACTCGTTGAGTATGCCGGCGACAACGGCACCGCCTTCCCCGGCGATTCGCCGTGCCGTGGCCAGACCGATACCACTGCCTGCGCCCGTGACCAGCGCTACTTTTCCCTCAAAACGTTTCATGTTGTTTCCTTATCTTGTGCATGCTGCGATTCAAACCCTCCATCGAGGAAAGATCAATCGTCCAGCAGGACGCATTTGGTGAAGGAGAGCTTTCTTTCCACTGCCGCGGCTTCCTTTAGAAAGCGGGCAAGAGACGCGCCGTTGCGATGAACCTGGAACGCGTCCTCATTCTCATAGACCTCGTAGAGCATGAGGTTGTGCTCGGGCTGCAGGATGTCGAAGCGCAGTGTGCCCGTCTCATCCCTGAGACAGCGATCCCGGTGCGCCTTGAGCAAGGGAATGAAATTGCCGAGTTGTTCCGGCGCAATATCGTAAGTCGCCACCACTGCAAACTTACCCATTCAGAACCTCCCATCGTTGACTTAAAAAGAGGAGCAACCCGACTGCTCGCGCCCTGCCCGCCTGCAACCCGCGGTTTCCTTCTTCGAGCAAGGCGGGATCAACCGGGCACAGACCCGGACTTTCGATCTACATGACCAGTTCGATGAGATAAGGCCCCTGTACCGCCAGGGCACGTTTGAATTCGCGCGCCAGTTCTTCCAGGTTGTTCGCGCGCCCGGCTTCGATGCCGTGGCCCCTGGCGAGCGCAAGCCAATCGAGGTTCGGCCGTTCGAGGCTCATCATGTCGGAGGCTTTTTGACCCGGCTTGCCGGCGCCGACGTTGGCGAATTCGCCCTGAAGTATTGCGTAGGAGCGGTTGGCGAGAATAACTACCGTCACGTTCAGCCCCTCGCGTGCCATGGTCCAGAGGGATTGCACGGTGTACATGCCGCTGCCATCGCCTTCGAGCGCGATGACCTTGCGATCGGGACATGCAATCGCGGCGCCGACCGCGGCCGGCAGGCCAAAGCCGATGGAGCCGCCCATGTTGTTGAGCCAGTCATGGGGCAGCGCACCAGCGGTTGGTGGAAACAATCCCCTGCCGGTGCTGACGGATTCATCCACCACGATGGCGTTTTCCGGCAACAGTGCGCCGAGCACGGCGCCGATGCCTTCCTGCGTGACGCGCCCCGACGGCAGATCCGGCCGCGCGGCCTTCGCGAGGAATGACGGCGGCGCGGCAGTTGCGCCAAGTTCCGCCGCCAGGTCTTCGAGCGCGGCTTCGATGTCGTGCTCCACACCCGCAAGAGCCGTGCTGGAACATCCCTGCGGCGCGAGCACGCTGGGCTTGCCGGGATAGGCGAAGAACGACACCGGATACTTCGCGCCGGCCAACACGATATGGCGCAGACCTTTCAGAGCATCCAGCGCCTGATCCACCACGTAGGGGACGCGATTGACTTGCACGCGGCCGGCGCCGCGCTGCACGCGCGCGTTGAAGCCCGCCGCCATCACGCGGCAACCGGTCTTCGCTGCGATGCGACCCGCCCACTGCAGCGAGTGTTCCATGAGTCCTCCACCACCCAACAGCAGCAGGGAGTCCGCCCCCTGCGCGAGCACACGCGCCGCTTCGACGACGCTTTCCCGCGGCACTCTGGCGGGCGCCCGCATCGGCGAAGTGGCGGCAGCGCCTTCGGCGTCATTCCACGCCGTGTCGGCGGGAAGGATCAGGGTCGCGATCTGCCCGGGCGCCTGCCGCGCGGCATCAATGGCAGCGGCACCGTCGCGCGCCACGGCCATCGACGATCGCGCGGCAGGCGCCCGGGCAGATCGCGACCCTGATCCTTCCCGCCGACACGGCGTGGAATGACGCCGAAGGCGCTGCCGCCACTTCGCCGATG
>JANNTE010000062.1:0-5986 GCA_031403365.1 Betaproteobacteria bacterium
GATTTCAGCGAGTCGCAGCTGGAGCTGATAACCGGCGTGCACGCCGGGGTCGAATCCTGTATCGATGAACTCACCCGCATTCACCAGGTGGTGTACCGCGCTCTCGGTGACGAGTTGATGTGGAGTTCAAGCATGCCCTGCGGCCTGCCGGCGGATGATGTGATTCCAATCGGCCGCTATGGGCGCTCCAACGTCGGGCGCATGAAGACCGTGTATCGCGCCGGTCTTTCGCACCGCTATGGAAGGCGCATGCAAATGATCTCCGGCATTCATTACAATTTTTCCCTGCCAGACATGGTCTGGCCGATTGCCGGTCTTGGCGGGCCGAACGAAGGTTATTTCGCACTGATTCGCAACTTCCGGCGCAATGCCTGGCTGCTGCTCTACCTGTTCGGCGCGTCGCCGGCGGTGTGTGCCAGTTTCGTCGAAGGCCGGCAGCACGAATTGCAGGGGTTGGGCGGCGGCACCTTTCACTTGCCCCATGCCACCTCCTTGCGCATGGGCCGGCTGGGGTATCAGAGCGACGCGCAGGCCACGCTCGCCGTGAGCTACAACAACCTGGAAGATTACGGCACTTCCCTTTACGACGCACTCACTCAGCCCTACCCGCCTTACGAGAAAATCGGCATCCGCGACGACGATCATTACCGCCAGCTTGGCGTAAGCCTGTTGCAGATCGAAAACGAGTTCTACGGAATGATCCGCGCCAAGCGCGTGATTCATCCGGGCGAGCGTCCGCTGCACGCACTGCGCGAGCGCGGTGTCGAGTACGTCGAAGTGCGGCTGATGGATCTCAATGCGTTTTCTGCCGTCGGCATTGATGCTGCCACCATCCGGATGCTCGACATATTCCTGCTGCATTGTCTGCTTCAGGAGAGTCCGCCCGACACACCGGAGGAAATTGCCGAAATTGCGCGCAACCAGAACCGCGTCGCCGCGCGCGGCCGCGAGCCCGGCCTGCTGCTGGAACGACAGCAGCGACAGGGGCCCTTGCGCACGTGGGCGCGCGAGTTGCTGACCGGGTGCGAGCCGATTGCCGCCGCACTGGATGCGGCGCATGAGACGAACGCGTACCGCGAGGTGCTTGCGGCAGCCGTAGCCGTGCTGGACGACCCCGAAAGCACACCGTCCGCGCGTGTGCTCAGGGCAATAACGCAGGAGCACGATAATTCCTACATCCGTTTCGGCCTCGCGCAATCGCTGCAGCACGCGAGCCGCGTCCGCAGACTGCCGCTTCCAGCCGAAGTGGAAGAGCATTATGCGCAGATGGCAAGAGAATCTCTCGAGGAACAAACCGCGATCGAAGGCAACGACAGCCTGCCATTTGAAACCTATCGGCAGCGGTATCTGGCGCCCGAACGTTTGAAATCGTTGCCGCTGCAGGGTCCGGATTGATTGCGCCCATTGACGCAGCCACCCGGACGCGATCACCGGTTCCTGTGCCTGCTACAACGACCCTTGATTTTCGCCATGTTCGACCCGTCCCGGATCGCCGATTGCGTTGTCGCTCATCCTCGCCATAGCTGCGGCGTTGGCTGCGGTCTGCTCTTGGCTCTCGGCGCGCGGATACGCGTCCCGGCACATACACAGACACACGGGTTGTTGTACTGGCCTCGCTTTTGCAGGGAAACTTTTCTAAAATTGCGATTTTGCGCAACGTCAGGAACCGACATGAAACTCTGGATTTTCGATTCGCAGGCTTCTCCGGACGATATCGAAGCCGGCTGCCTCGCTGCGGCCAAACTCATGGAGAAGCGCGGAGTCAGCGTGGAGCGGGCTTACGACGCGGTGATGAAGCGCAGCAGCCGCGCGCGCTTCGACCAGAATGCCGCCAAGGCCTGGGACGACGCGGAGGACGAGGCCTTGCGTGTCACCTACCATGGCGCTGAACCGGAAGACGAGCCGGTGCTCGGGCCCGCCAAGACCCCGGAGCGCTACGCCTGAACCCATGCCCCGGATCCGATCCCGGCGCCAGATCTGATGCGACTAAGGGCGAGCCGCGATCTTTTTACCGTTGCGGCTGCTTATTGTTTGACGATTTCGAGCAGTTCGACTTCGAATACCAGCGTTGCACCGGGCTTGATTTTGGGTGGTGATCCACGGTCTCCGTAGGCGATTGCGGCCGGGCATACCAGGCGGCTCTTGCCCCCGACCTTGATCAACTGCACGCCCTCGGTCCAGCACTTGATGACATTGCCGAGCGGGAACGTAGCCGGCTGGCCGCGCTGAATCGAACTGTCGAACACCGTTCCGTCGATCAAAGTTCCCTGATAGTGAACCTTGACGGTGTCGGACGCCTTTGGCGAAGGACCGTTGCCCTGCTTCATCACGCTAACGATGGCACCGGATGCCGTTTTTCTGGCGCCGGATTCGGCAGCGGCTTTGACCAGAAAGGCCGCACCGGTTTTCTTCTGGGCGTCGGCGACGACTGCGGAACGCGCCTGAACCAGTTGCTGGATTTTCGGAGCCATGGCCTGCGGGTCGACTTTGAGAGGGCGCTTCATGACGCCGTCGGAAAGGCCTGACGTCACGATCTCCAGCTCCGCTTCGCTCAAGGCAAGATCGCCCAGCGACTGACTGATGGCAGCGCCGATTGCGTACAGCGCCTTTTGCTCGTCATTGGCGAGATTCGCCGCCTGCGCACCGGTAAACCCGAAACAGCCCAGTCCGAGGCCACATAGCGCCGCAGCGCCGACCAGTTTGAATTTCATGATCTTCCTTATGCCTGAAAAGCAGCGATAGTACCTCAGCCCGGATTTTCCGGGTGCAGGTCCAATACTGCCCCGATCACGGGTGCGGCAGCCGGGGCAGGAATAACGCCGCATCGGGCACAAACAGCACGACGAGCAGTTTACAGACGCCGGCCATCGCGTTCGCGCCGATCGACTTCGGCAAGTTCAGCTGGCTCGCGTGGATCACCGCGGCGGCAACGCAGACAAGTACTTTCGATCAACGAATCACCAGGCTACTCCCCGTATCATTTGCGTGACAGCCAATCGCGACGCTGTCCGTTCGAAGGATTACGCACTGGACATTCAATGAAACCACGCCGCACCGCTCGCTTCCAGCGCGGCGTGGCCCGGGCATCATTTTTTCTCGGCCAAGGTCGGATGGGCCCCGGTTTCACGCACCCTGTCTTTTGTCTCCCCCAGCATTACGCGGATCTTGTGAACGCGGCCGTCATCAAAGAGCGCTATTTTCGCATGGCCATCCGCCAGCGCAGTACCGTCCAGTTCAACGTACGCCACGCCACTACAGACGCCCTGCGGATTCTCGACAGAAATCTGGTAGCGCGCGGAGCGATGCCGGAACGCTATTTCAAAGCCCGGCCACCCCTCGGGAATGCACGGCGTCAGAAACAGGATTTCGCCCTGCAAGCGAAACCCGAGGATGCCTTCGATTCCGGCCCGGTACAGCCATCCGGCCGAGCCGGTATACCAGGTCCAGCCGCCACGACCAACGTGCGGAGCCACCGAATACACGTCAGCCGCAACTGCATAGGGCTCGACTTTGTAACGCTGCACGTCGGCGCGCGTGCTCGAGTGATTGATCGGGTTGAGCAGCGAGAACAGAGCGCCGGCCTGGTTGCCCTGGCCGAGGGCCGCGAAGGCCAGCAACGACCAGGCAGCGGCATGCGTATATTGGCCGCCGTTCTCCCGTACGCCGGGCGGGTAGCCCTTGACATATCCGGGATCGAGCCGGGTGCGATCGAACGGCGGGGTAAACAACAGTGCCACGCCATCGTCGTAGCGGATGAGTTGTTTTTCAACAGCAGCCATGGCCTGCAGCGCGCGTAGCGGTTCGGCCGCGCCGGATATCACGCTCCAGGATTGTGCAATCGAATCGATCCGGCATTCGTCGCCGGCCGACGAGCCCAGCGGCGTTCCGTCGTCGAAATAGCCGCGCCGGTACCAATCGCCATCCCAGCCGTCCCGCTCGAGCGACACCCGCAGTTGCGCGCCGTGAGCCAGCCACTTGTCGGCGCGCGCTTGTTCATCGCGATCATTGGCCAGGGGCACGAAGGCCGCAAGCGTGGTGTGCAGGAACCAGCCTAGCCAGACGCTTTCACCTTTGCCAAGTTCGCCAACCCGGTTCATGCCGTCGTTCCAGTCGCCGGTGCCGATCAGCGGCAAGCCGTGTTCGCCGACGGCAAGGCTCTGATCGAGCCCGCGCGCGCAGTGCTCGAACAGCGAAGCGCTCTGTTCCGCGATCATCGGCAGGAAGAAAGCGTCGTGCTCCTCCGCACGCAACGCCTGACCTTCCAGAAACGGGACGGTCTCGTCCAGCACCTCGATATCGCCGGTCGTCGTCACGTAGTGCGCCACCGCATAGGCGAGCCAGACACGATCGTCCGAAATGCGCGTGCGCACACCCTGACCGGAGGGCGGCAGCCACCAGTGCTGGACATCGCCTTCGACAAATTGCCGGGCTGCGGCGCGCAGCAGGTGGGCGCGCGTCATCGCGGGTCTCGACACGGCAAGGGCCATGGCATCCTGAAGCTGGTCGCGAAAACCATAGGCGCCGCTCGCCTGATAAAACGCCGATCGCGCCCACATGCGGCAGGCCAGCGTCTGATAGAGCATCCAGCGATTAAGCATGATGTCCATGGACCGGTCCGGCGTTTTGACCTGGATGGCACCGAGCACGTCGTCCCAATGCGCGACAACGTCGCGAAGCACGGCATCGAGATCGGCCGTTCGATAGCGAGTGATCAGCCCTTGCGCATCGGTCGCCGTTGCCGCCTCGCCGAGAAGAAAAACGATTTCCAGCGTGGCGCCGGCTTTGATCTCGACCACAGTTTGCAGGGCCCCGCAGGGATCCAGGCCGGCGCCAACTTTCCCGGAAAGCACCGCATCCGCCGCAAAAGCGGCCGGGTTGTCGAGCGTGCCGTTGCGTCCAAGAAATTCCCGCCGGTCGCCGGTCCAGGCTGACTTGCGTCCGCCCAGATCCGCGAACGCGACCCGCGGCCCGGCCGCGATGTTCCACGGATTGCGCGCAAACAGGGCGCCAGTTTCAGTGTCGATCTCCGTAACCACCGAAAGTGCGGAGGCGCCGCGCGACACTCCGAGCACCCATTCGACATAAGCCGTGACCGATAGCCGCCGCGTTCGCGCCGATGTGTTGCGTAGCGTGAGCCGGGAGATCTTGACCGGATCTTCAAGCGGCACATACTGCAGCAGATCGAGCGCGACCCCGTGCGCAGTGTGTTCGAAGCGGCTGTATCCCTGGCCGTGCCTGGCGATGTAAGGCGCGGCTTCGTCGCGAATCGGCAGGGCCGTTGGCCCCCACAGCTCGCCGGACTCCTCGTCGCACACATAAATGACCTCGCCCGGCCGATCGGTAACCGGGTCATTCGACCATGGCGTGAGCTGGTTCTCCTTGCTGCCGAGAGACCAGGTGTAGCCGCTGCCTTCGACCGCGACCTGAAAGCCGAATGCCGGATTGGCGATGACATTGATCCAGGGTGCCGGTGTGGACCGGCCGGCATCGAGGATCGTCACGTACTCCCGTCCGCCTGCGCTGAATCCGCCCAGCCCGTTGAAAAATTCAAGGTCGGGCGGTGCCGAGGCGCTCTGCAAAACGGCGGCGCGCTGCACGCGCCGCGGCGGCGGTGCGGCGGCAATGCCGGCTTCCTGAAGGCGGTTGACCTGCTCCGCGAGCGTGCCGCGTCTTCCGATCAGCACCGCGCGAGCTGTGGACAACAGCACGGCGCGTGTCTGCGCCGAAATGAGATCGGTGCGCAACACGAACACCGAGCCGCGCGCCAGGTCCGCGCCGATCTGCTGCCGGGATTGGCTCATCCTGACCATGCTCTCCAGCGTCAACTGAAGGTCCTGAACATAGGACGAGGCCCTTTCGTTCAATATCACCAGGTCCACGGCGAGCTGCTTCATACGCCAGTATTCATGGGCTCGCAGCAATTCGCGGACGATGCCAATTTCCTCGATGTTGTCGATGCGCGCCAGGACAATCGGGATGTCGCCGG
>JANNTE010000063.1:0-8003 GCA_031403365.1 Betaproteobacteria bacterium
AATCCTCGCTCACCGATTCGACCACGATGCCGGCTTGTTTCCACGGGACATCGCTCGCCGCATCATGCAGCGACACATCGGAATTGGTCGCACCAAGATCGTGCACCGAGCGGTCCACGCGTTCGCGCAGCGTATCGCGGGTCTTGCCCGGCCTTTGCACAATGTCCACGCCCATGCCGCCAGCGGCAAATATCGCCGCCACATCGGCGCCCATCGTTCCGCCGCCAACGATCACTGCGCGTCTTTGCAGCATCACGTCCTGGTTACCTGGTCTGTAAAGCACATCTCGCATTATAGGAGGTGTGGAATTTCGCGGCGTTTTCCGAGTTCGACGCACGCGCCGACTTCAAATTGCCGTCAACGCAGCGGCTCGAACAATGCCTGAATGTCTTCTGCGGTCAAGGGCAAGGCGGCACCGGCGTCGTTTTCAAGCACTCCCCTGGCCAGCGCCGCTTTGGAGGCTTGCAGCGCCACGATCTTTTCCTCGACGCTGCCCGAGACTACCAGTTTGTAGACGAACACCGGCTTGGTCTGTCCGATGCGATGCGCCCGACCGGTGGCCTGATTTTCCACTGCCGGATTCCACCACGGGTCGTAATGAATCACGGTATCTGCCGCGGTCAGGTTCAGGCCGGTGCCACCGGCTTTCAGGCTGATCAGGAACAAGGGCACTTTGCCGGACTGAAACGCCTTGACCGGACGTTCGCGATCGCGCGTTTGCCCGGTGAGTTTGACGAAGTCGATGTTGTGCTTCGTGAGTTCCGTCTCGATCAGATCGAGCATGCTAGTGAACTGGGAAAAAAGCAGCACGCGCCGGCCTTCCGGCAGTAATTCCTGAAGCATGTCCATGAGCGCCACCAACTTGGCCGATTCTTTGATGGGCCTGGCCGCCTCGATTTTCAGCAGCCTCGGATCACAGCAGATCTGACGCAGCTTCAGCAGCGCATCGAGCACGATGATATGGCTTTGCGCCATGCCCCGCGCCGAGATTTCCGCGCGCACCCGCTCTTGCATCGAAGCGCGCACGGTTTCGTAGAGGTCGCGCTGCGCGCCGGCCAGTTCCACGGGCCGCAGAATATCGGATTTGAGCGGCAGCTCGGTGGCCACCTGATCCTTGGTCCGGCGCAGCAGAAAGGGGCGTATGCGCCGCACCAGGTTCTCCCGGCGCGCATCGTCGCCATGTTTTTCAATGGGCGTGCGGTAGGTGCGACGGAATGTGGCGGCGTCGCCGAGCAGGCCCGGCATCAGAAAGTGAACCAGCGACCACAGTTCGCCCAGATGATTTTCCAGCGGCGTACCCGTCAGACACAAGCGATGATTGGCACGCAAGCCGGCAACGATGCGTGCTGCGTGCGTTTGCGCATTCTTGACTTGCTGTGCCTCGTCAAGAATCACCAGATGGAACTCGTGCCTGAGCAACATCTGCTCGTCGCGCTGCAACAGCGCATAAGTTGTAAGCACCAGATCTGACGCGGCAATCGCACCAAAAGTTTCTTTGCGCTTCAATCCGTGCGAGACATGTACGCGCAACTGCGGCGCGAAGCGCACGGCCTCCGCTTTCCAATTGGGAATCACGCTGGTGGGCGCCACCACCAGAGCCGGATGCTTGAGCCGCCCCGCCTGCTTCTCAATCAGAATATGGGCCAGGGTCTGCACGGTCTTGCCCAAACCCATGTCGTCGGCGAGGATGCCGCCGAGGCCGTACTCGCGCAGAAATTGCAGCCACGCAAGTCCCTGCTCCTGGTAGGGCCGCAACTGCGCGTTGAAATCCTTGGGCGCCGTAGCCGGTTCGATCGCCGTGAATCCAGCCAGCTTGCGGCCCAGGGCGAGCAAGGCCTCGCCGCCTTGCCATTTCAGCGCAACCGAATCATCCAGATCGGCCAGGCGCAATGCATCCGATCTCAATATGCGCAGCTTGTTGACGGGCGCTGCGCCTAACAGATCGTGCAGCACCCGGATCAACGGCTGCAAGCGCGCGACCGGTACCGGCAGCATGCGTCCGTTATCCAGTCGCACGAACAGATACCCATCGTCGGCGGATTTGCTGGTCTTGCTCCGGCCAAGAAGCTCCGGCCGCTCCCGGATCATGGCGAGCAGCAAGGGAATCAAATCCACTGCGGCTCCTTCCACTTCCACCGCAAGACTCAAGTCGAACCAATCATGGCCGGATTCCGTGACTTTGGCCAGCCAATCCCCGGCCTGCGCGGTGGCGTAACGGAAACTCTCATCGAAATCGATTCTCCAACCCTGCGCACGCAACTGCGGCAGCCGGTGCGCCGAGAAATCGAGCCACGCCTGCTCATCGGCAAGCGTGTAGTCGTGTCGGTGCGCTTCAGGATAAGCGCGCGCCGCATCAATTACCTTGAGGAATCCGGCGCCAATGAGCGCCGTGTGGGCTTTCTTCTCAAGCGCAAGATCGCGCTTGATGCGCAGAACCCTCCCGCCGCTGAACCGCGTGAGAGTGCCCGCGCTGTCATGTGTGGTGCGAGCCCCGGCATAGTCGAAAGCCAGTACCGCGACGTCAAGGTCTACATTGCGCCAGCGGTAGCTTCCGCGCGGACTTTCAAACACCGGCATGGTCAGAAGCCGCAAGCAGGGTATCGGCGCGATATCGCGCCGATCCACCTGTTCCGGAACGATGGGAAGAGGCATGAAGCCGGCTGTGCTCGACGCACTCGATAAAGTGTCGCGCGCGAGCGCGGCATGCTCAGGCGCGATTTCGGGCGCCTGCGCGAGGACATCAATTACGGCCGCGGGCAATCCGGTGTCAACGGCCCCGCACTCACGGTTGGCCGCATCCACATACCAGGGCGGCGACAACAGCAGGATGACGCTCGCAACGGGCTCGGTTTCGACTACAACCCGCTGCTTGCCAGAATCAGAAATTGCCCAGGCCATTTTTCCCGCGCGCACCGGCCCTTCCCGCAGTGAAGGGGTCTGCGCATCTGTCCAGTGACAGCGACCTGTTGCCAGCGCGGCGCGCAAGATTCGCGCACCGGGTTCGCCCGGCATCTGAAATTCCCCGCTGGAGACAGCTTCCGTGTCGATCAGCAGCATGCGCAATATGCGCTGATCCTCGGGGGAAACGAATCTCGGCGGTGCGCTCAGTGCCGCACGCGCGTTGCTCCAGAGAAGTGGTTTGCTGTACTTGCCGCTCTTGAGTTTGCGCGCCGAATACAAACGCAATCGCGGCTTCGATGGCACCGCCGGAGCGGCTCCATTATCGAGCACATAAAGCAGGCAATGCGAGTGGCCGGACCCGGTCTCGCCGCTTTCGCGCTCCGGTTGCGCGACGCGATGCGCATCTTCCAGCCAAAGCGTCAAATCGACCGGCAGGCGCGCAAGCTCGGGCGCCTGTGCCGCCTGTGCCGCGCCTGCCGATGCCGTGACCACGCGGCCATCCAGGACCTTCCACAGCATTGCGGCGACATGCTTGCAATTGACGTGCACCGGGCAGCTGCACAACCCGTAAATGACGGGGCCATGCGAACCCCTGACCAATTGCGCTTCCACGCGATAAGGCCGCGGGCGCGAACCCTGCACCACGGCCATGTAGCGCTTCTTGTCGGGGAAATAACGCAGGTCCGCAACCCTGCCATTGTCCGCATACACTTTGCCGCGAGCGACGAATTCCTCCGGCAGATCGCGCTTCAGGGTTGCAAGAGAAAGAGATCGGCTGGCCACGGAATTTCAATCCATATGCGACAGAGCATTGTTCGGCTGGGCACGGCAACGGTCACCGAACGGCAGACAGGGCACAACTACGCAAGATCATCAGCCACCACAGCAGGTAGCGAGCCGCGCGGATTATAAAGGCTGCGGCAATGCTAGACTTCGCGCCTTGTTTTTTCCAGCAGAGCCCCGTGCCGTTTGCGACAGAAGCCCTGATTGCCGTGCCGCTGATCGGCCTGTTAGCCTACATCGTACTGGGCATGTCCGGTTTCGGTTCGGCGCTGATCACCATTCCGCTGCTGGTGCATTTTCTGCCCCTGAAAAGCGTGGTGCCACTGGTCGTCGTGGTGGACTTTCTCGCTACCGTCTCCAGTGGCGTGAGATTCCGCGAGCATGTCGAAACAGCGGAACTGAAACTGCTGATCCCCGCGGTCTTGGCCGGCGTCCTCTCAGGTGTGACCCTGCTTACAACGCTATCCAGGCATGCCGCGCTTCTGATGCTGGGAATATTCGTTGCGGGTTACGGCGCCTATCGTCTGCTGGTCAATCCTTCCGCCAAAGCCGTGTCGCGCTGGTGGGGCATTCCGGCCGGACTCGCCGGCGGGCTGGTTGGGGGATTGTTCGGCGTGGGCGGTCCGATCTACGCGACCTATCTGACGGCCCGTATCCCGGATCCGGCCAGGATGCGGGCCACGCTTTCGGCGGTGTTCGCATTCAGTACCGGACTGCGGCTTGTCGTCTATTTAATTTCCGGATTGTTGTTTCAATCCGAAGTCTGGTGGGCGTTTCTGCTCTTGCTTCCCTCAATGCCGGTTGGTCTCGCCATCGGTCATCGCTTGCAGGCTAAACTCACACGCGAGCAAGTCGGCCGGCTGCTCAGCCTGCTGCTGATAGCGAGCGGCTTATCGCTATTGTGGAAGGCGTTGTAGTGTTGACCGAGGCATCCATGCGCCCCCGCCAACCGACAAATGCCCTGGGAATGTGACTTCGGGCGCCGCGATGGCGCTGCCGCAATGCAATATCGACCCGATTTTCGTTTGTTGGGGACTCGCTTCCAAATGCGTCCCGGACAGTGATAGAGTCTTTTCTGTATTCTCCTAAAATAATGAAAGGGGGCGGACCATGGCAATTGCAGTTGCGAAATTCCTCGACGTGGCAAATGGATTGCAGGCCAACCAGTTCTCGGTGGGCTCGCGCGACAAGATTGATTCGCTGGCTGATATCGATCCGATCTACAAGAAGTTGATGGATGATCCGGTTCCGGTAGTGCTTGCGGTCATGGGCACCGATGGGCGTCCGAACCTGACGCCGATGTGGTTCGACTACGAAGGCTCGACGATCCTGGTTAACGTCGCATCCCATCGCAAGAAGATCGAGTGGATTCGCGCCAACCCGAAGCTCTCCATGCTGCTGATGAATCCGGCGAACATGTACCACTGGATGAGCATCAAGTGCACCGTCAAGCGCGAAGTCTCCGAGGATGATCCGAAGGAAGGCGCGCGCGTCACCAAACAACTCGACAAGATCTGGACCAAGTATACGAAGAACCCTCCGCCTTATGGACTGCGCGACCCTGCGCGCAACGAACGCCGGATACTGTTCGAGTGCGCAATCGACAAGATCGCCACGTTCGGCAAACCCTGACCGGGCCACTGCATGCGCGCCGCGGTTATCGGCGGCTCGATCGGCGGGCTTACGGCGGCGCTGCTGCTGCATGATCTCGGCGTCGAAGTCGACGTCTATGAACGTTCGCCCGCCGCGCTGGCACAGCGCGGTGCGGGAATCGGTTTCCTGCCGGAGAGCAGGCGCTACCTGGTCGAGCGAGCCGGTGTGGACCTGAACCGCATCAGCATCGCCACCTCGCATATCCGCTATCTGGATCGGCGCGGCGCGGTGATCTACGACGGCGCGCATCCCTATCGCTTCAGTTCGTGGAATACCGTGTACCGGGAACTGCTGGCTTGCATCAAACCTGCGCAATATCACCTCGGCCACGAGATGACCGGATGGGTTGAAACCGGGCCCGCCGTTACCGCCAGTTTCGTCAACAAACCCGCGCAACAGGTGGACTTGCTGATTTGTGCCGACGGCGTCGGTTCGACATCGCGCGCGCGTCTGTTGCCCGAGGTGCGTCCGGCTTACGCCGGCTACGTGGCCTGGCGGGGCATGGTGGCAGAGGATTCTCTGGACCCGGCGACTCGCGCCGTGTTCGATGATGCCATCACCTATTTTGTTTACGCGAACAGTCATATCCTCGTCTACCCGATCCCGGGGCTCGATGGATCGGTGAAGCCCGGCGAGCGACTGATCAACTTTGTCTGGTACCGCAACTACCTCGCGGGTGGCGACCTCGATGACGTGCTCACCGATGAGGCAGGCCAGCGCCGCGATATTTCGCTGCCCCCCGGTGCGGCAACATCGCGCCATATTGCGGAATTGCGCGCCGTGGCCTCAGCGCGCCTGCCCGAACCGATCGCACGCGTGGTTTGCAGCACCGCGCAGCCTTTTCTCCAGGTGGTCTACGACATCGAAGTGCCGCGCATGGTTTTCGGGCGCGTGTGCCTGATCGGCGATGCTGCCTTCGTCGCCCGGCCGCACGCGGCTGCGGGTACTGCCAAAGCTGCCGCCGACGCCTGGGCCCTGGCCGGCAGCATCGAAAAGCAAGGCGACGTACCGGCTGCGCTGGCGCACTGGGAGCCGGGGCAGCTCGCACTTGGCCGGCAACTGCTCGAACGCAATCGTCGCAACGGGCGCCGCTCGCAATTCGAAGGCACCTGGACTCCCGGCGATCCGGAACTGATTTTCGGTCTGCGCGCACCTGGCGTGTGAGGACAACATGAACAAGATACGTGAACTTGCCGAGCGCATGGGCGATGTGGCGCATGAACTGGTTTCCAAATTCTCGGCCGAGCAGCGCAGTCAGGCGCACTGGCCTTTCCCTTCGGACGAGGAGCGGCGCCTGTGGTTTTACACCCCGACCGATCATGGCGGCCTCACGATCGCGGACATGACACCGGGCCAGCAAAGGCTGACGATGAAACTGCTGGCACTTGGCCTCAGCCGGGCGGGCTTTGTCACTGCTTCGACCATCATGGGACTGGAGAACGTCCTCGATGAAATCGAGGACTGGCGCACCAGTTACGGCTTCGAGCGCGGGCGCGATCCAACCCGCTACTATTTGCGCGTGTTCGGCACACCCGGCGCCGATACCTGGTCGTGGCGTTTTGGCGGGCATCACGTATCCATTCATCACACCATTGTCGGGGGCGAAGTGCGCGCCTTCACGCCCTGCTTCTTCGGCGCCGATCCGGCGCGCTCGGCGATGCTCGGGCCGCATCTTCTTCGCCCGTTGGCGGCCTGCGAAGACCTCGCGTTCGATCTGCTGCGCTCTCTGAGTTCCGAGCAGAAATCCATTGCCTTGCTCTCCCCGGCGGCGCCCATCGATCTGGTTGGCGCCAATCGCACCGTTGTGCGCGACGGGGATGGCCCCAAGCGGCTCACCCAGATCTGGCGCAAGGAATTCACCGGAGAAATCCACAATTTTCTGGAGCGCGTGCAGGATGCCGAGGAGGCCAAGAACAATCTCACTCCGGAGCGGGTTGATGCATTGCGCTTCACCACCGTGCCCAAAGGTCTCGCTGCGCAGGCCATGAGCGGCGCGCAACAGGAAATCCTGCGTGCCTTGCTTGATGTTTATGTGCGCCGGATGCCGGAGCATATCGCAGAAGCGGAAATGGCCAGAATTGGCGGCGCATCCTTCCCTGCGCTTCATCTGGCCTGGGCGGGAAGCGATGATCCGAAACGGCCGCACTATTACCGTATCCAGGGCCACCGTCTGCTGGTCGAGTATGACAACACCACGCGCGATGCCAATCATGTACACACCGTTTGGCGCGATCCGGTTGCCGACTTCGGTGCCGATGCCCTGGGTGCGCATCTGCGGCACGAACACTGAAACGCAAATCATGACGCAGTCCAAAGCAGCACTGGTCGATGAAAGCACGCAGCGTCGTTTGAGCGATGACGAGTTGCGGGCGCTGGCGTTGCAAGCGCCCCCCGAGGCGCTGATTGCCCGGGCCTCGCGGCTGCGCGACTGCGGCCATGGCGATGTGCTGTCGTATTCGCGCAAGGTGTTCATCCCGCTCACGCACCTGTGCCGCGACGTGTGCCATTACTGCACCTTCGCCACCACGCCGCGTAAAGGCCGGCGCGCCTATCTGTCCGCCGGGCAAGTGCTCGAGATTGCGCGCGCGGGCGAGCGCGCAGGCTGCCACGAGGCGCTGTTCACGCTCGGTGATAAACCCGAGATGCGCTACAGCGTGGCACGCGAG
>JANNTE010000064.1:0-22638 GCA_031403365.1 Betaproteobacteria bacterium
ATTCGGCGCGCGCTTTCACGTCTGCGATGGTGGGACAGCCGAGATAACCCATGGCGGAGCGCAGACCGCCCATCAATTGGTGCATAACCTGGACCACGCTGCCTTTGTAGGGCACGCGGCCTTCGACGCCTTCGGGCACCAGCTTGTCTGCGCTGTCTTCGTCGTCCTGGAAATAACGGTCGCTCGATCCCTGCTGCATGGCGCCAAGTGAACCCATGCCGCGATAGGACTTATAGGAACGGCCCTGGAACAATTCGATTTCGCCGGGCGCTTCTTCGGTGCCGGCAAACAAGCCGCCAAGCATCACGGAATCGGCACCGGCTGAAATGGCTTTTGCGATATCCCCGGAATAGCGGATGCCGCCGTCGGCAATCATCGGCACGCCGGACTTCTGCAATGCGCTGGCAACATTGTCTATCGCGGTGATCTGGGGCACACCCACACCGGCAACAATCCGGGTCGTGCAAATCGAACCGGGGCCGATGCCGACCTTGACTCCGTCGGCGCCCTGATCGAGCAGCGCCTTGGCGGCGTCCCCGGTTGCGATATTGCCGCCGATGACCTGGGCCAGGGGAAAGCTGCGTTTGATCCAGCGTACGCGGTCAAGCACGCCTTGCGAGTGTCCGTGCGCGGTATCGACAATGAGCACGTCCACTCCGGCGTCGATCAGCAGGCTGACGCGCTCTTCGGTACCCTCGCCCACGCCGACCGCCGCGCCCACGCGCAGGCGGCCGAGCTGATCCTTGCTGGCAAGCGGGTGCTCGGAAGATTTCAGGATGTCCTTGACCGTAATAAGGCCACGCAACTCGAAATTTTCGTTTACCACCAGCACGCGTTCGAGCCGGTGCTGGTGCAACAGGCGCATGGCCTCTTCAATGCTGACACCCTCCCGAACCGTCACCAGACGCTCACGCGGGGTCATGATGTTCTTCACCGGCTGATCCAGGTTGTTTTCAAACCGCAGGTCGCGGTTGGTGACAATGCCGACCACTTTCTGGGCATCGACAACCGGCAGGCCGGAAATGCGGTGCTGGCGAATAAGATTCAGCACGGTACGCACGGTCATGTCCGGCGAAATCGTGATCGGGTCTTTGACCACCCCGCTTTCGAAGCGTTTGACTTTGGCAACTTCGGCTGCCTGCACCTTGGGCAGCATGTTCTTGTGCACGATTCCGATCCCCCCTTCCTGCGCGATCGCAATGGCCAGCCGCGCTTCCGTGACCGTGTCCATGGCCGCGGATATCAGCGGAATATTCAGTGCGATGCTTTTGGTCAGCCGTGTCGTCAGGCTGACGTCGCGGGGCAGGACAGTCGAATGGGCGGGAACAAGCAGAACATCATCGAAGGTGAGCGCCTTTTGCGGGACTCGCATGCTTTTCTTCCTTCACAAAGTCGCCATTATACAGACCGGGTTTGGGCGGGCAAACCGGGGCGGCGGGACCGCAATCCTGGTTGACCACGCAGTTGCGAGCAGCTAAGGTTGGAAATCGCGTTTACTGTCGCCGGAACATCGGGTCACATGCAGGCACCGTGGGCGATGCGCTGGTGTGCAAATCAACGAGGAGAGTAGCGAGCATGCAATCGAGACTGATTAAAGTGCTGATTCTGGCTGCGACGGGAGGGTTCTGGCTTGTCCCGGGGCCGGCGGGCGCGGAAATGTACAAATGGACTGACGCTGATGGCAAAGTTCATTTTTCCGACCAACCGCCTCCGGCGAATATCAAGAATCTGACCACGATCAAACGGGGCAAGCCGGTCGGTACCCCCCCGCCAGCCGCTTCGGAGTCAGATTCGGATTCGGTCAAGCCCGATCCGGCGGCGGAAAAAGCGAAAGCCGCCGCACCGAAGACCTACGTTGAAAAGGAGATGGAATTCAAGAAACGTCAGGTCGAAAAAGCGGAGCGCGAGGCGTCGGAAAGGAAGAAAAGCGACGAGGCCGAGGCGAAAAAGCGGAACTGCGATCAATCGCGGGCGCAACTGAAATCCCTTCAGGCGGGCGGCAGAATTTCTCAAGCCAATGCGCAAGGCGAGACGGAGGTCCTGAATGACGCCCAAATCGCAAAAGAGATCGAGCGCGCCAAGAAATCTGTCGCCGATTGGTGCAAGTAGCGTGTCGGCCGCCTCAGCGCCGCTTTGGTGATTTGCGCCGCCGAACGACGCGCTGGCGTCTTGCCTGAATGGGGTCTGCTGCCAACTCACGGTAAATTTCCACCCGGTCACGATCGCGAAGCTCGGCGTCAAGGGGCATAGCAAGCCCCCAAACGCCGAAACGAAGACCCGCAAGCGAGTTGCCGGGGAAACCTTCCTGTATTCGCGAGGCCGCAAGCGCATCGGCGACGGTGGCGCCCTGCGGCAACTCCAGATCGATGGTGATCTGCGCATCGGCAAGCGCGTAGACTACCGCGACTCGGATGGTCATCGTTTTCCGTAAAGATGCTGTGCGCGCTTGACGAATGCATCCACCAGCGTACTGGCAATGTACTGAAAGACCGGCCCGATGATTTTTTCCAGAAACCTGCTCGCAAACTCGTAGCGCAGCCGGAATTCGATTTTGCAGGCCCGCTCACCCAGAGACCTGAAGCGCCAGGTTCCGTCGAGTTGGCGAAATGGACCATCCACCAGTTTCATCTCGATTACTTGCGACGGTTGGCCGTGGTTCTCGGTGGAGAATCGTTGCTTGATTCCACGGAAATCGATAGTAACGGCGGCTTGAATCGTGTTGCCGTCGCGCTTCAATATCTCCGCGCCACCGCACCAGGGCAGGAACTGGGGATAGGCTTTGACATCTTCCACCAATTTGTACATTTCTTCAGCGGAGTATTCAACCAGAACGGATTTTTCCACGAGCACCATGAGTCCACTTACTTCCGAGTTGTCGTGTCAGCGTTGGTAAAATACAAAATTCGTCGCACGTCTCCACGCCTCCATGAGTATCGTTCAGAACAAGAAAGCCTTCCACGACTATTTCATCGAAGAACGCTTCGAAGCCGGCATTTTGCTGGAAGGATGGGAGGTCAAGTCCATCCGCGCAGGACATGTGCAGATCAAGGAGGCTTACGTCGTGGTGCGGGGCGCCGAAATTTTTCTGGTCGGCAGTCATGTGACACCACTGACAGCGGCGTCGACTCACGTTCATGCCGACCCCGTCCGCATGCGCAAACTCCTGCTGCACGGGGATGAAATCCGCAAGCTGATCGGCAAGGTTGAACGTGCCGGCTATACGCTGGTTCCCCTTGACATGCACTACACCCGCGGGCGCGTAAAGCTGGAGGTCGGCCTGGCCAAGGTCAAGAAGCAACATGACAAGCGCGAAGTGGCAAAAGATAAAGACTGGAAACGTCAGCAGCAGCGGCTGATGCGCAACAAGTCCTGATCGCCGGGGATTCCCGGCGTCTGGTCGCGCGTCTTCCCTATTGCGAGTAGTGCAAACCCATGGCGCTGCGCACCTCGCGCATGGTTTCCGTCGCCAGTTTGTGGGCGCGATCACGGCCATCGGCCATGATATTGCGTACCAGCGTTGGATCATCCAGATACGTCTGGGCCCGCTCGCGCATCGGTTCCAGTTCCTTCAGTACGGCTTCGATGACTGGCTGTTTGCACTCCAGGCAGCCGATTCCCGCACTCCTGCAACCTTGCTGTACCCAGGCCCGTGTGCTGTCGTCGGAGTAAATTCTGTGGAAGTCCCAGACCGGGCATTTTTCCGGATTTCCCGGATCGGAGCGCCGCACACGCGCCGGATCGGTGGGCATGGTGCGGATCTTCCTGGTCACGCTGTCCGCATCTTCCCGAAGCGTGATGGTGTTGTTGTAGGACTTGGACATTTTCTGTCCGTCCAGTCCTGGCATCTTGGACGCTTCCGTAAGCAGCGCTTGCGGCTCGGACAGAATCATCTTTCCGCCGCCTTCAAGGTATCCGAACAGGCGTTCCCGGTCGCCCATCGACAGATTGGCGGCCGCTTCGAGCAAATCCCGCGCCGCGGCCAGGGCTTCCTGATCGCCCTGCTGCTGGTAGCGCAGACGCAAATCCTGATAGACCTTTCCCCGCTTTACGCCGATTTTCTTGACGGCGGCTTCTGCTTTCTGCTCGAAACCCGCTTCCCTGCCATAGACGTGATTAAAGCGCCGCGCCAATTCGCGGGTAAATTCGATATGCGGCACCTGATCATCACCAACCGGCACCCTATTCGCGCGGTAAATCAGAATATCCGCGCTCTGCAACAGCGGATAACCGAGAAAGCCGTAGGTGGATAGATCCTTGTCGGTGAGTTTTTCCTGCTGATCCTTGTAAGTCGGAACCCGCTCCAGCCAGCCAAGGGGCGTAATCATGGATAACAGCAAATGCAATTCGGCGTGTTCGGGTACCTGGGATTGAATAAACAGCGTCGCCTGCGACGGATCGACACCCGCGGCAAGCCAGTCGACCACCATGTCCCACACGTTTTGCTCGATGATTTCCGGCGTATCGTAATGCGTGGTCAGGGCATGCCAGTCGGCTACGAAGAACAGGCATTGAAACTCATGCTGCAATTGCACCCAGTTCTTGAGCACGCCATGATAGTGACCGAGATGCAGGCTGCCGGTGGGGCGCATGCCGGATAGTACGCGATCGACAAACATTGAATTCCTCAGTTAATTGCGAATAACCAACCGATGCTGAATACGGATGAAAGTACGCCTATGAAACCGGCGACGAACGGCCACATGACGGTACCCAGCACACCCAGAAGCATTAATGCCAGCAAGATGAACATTCCATACGGCTCAACTCTGGCAAAGATATTTGCCAATCGCGCGGGCAGCAGGCTGACTGCGATGCGCCCGCCATCGAGCGGCGGCAAAGGCAACAGGTTCAGCACCATCAGCACCGTATTGACAATGATACCGCCACGGGCCATCAGCAAAATCGGCTCGGTAAAATAGTTTGGCGGAAGGTATTGCATGGCCTTGATCACCAGCGCCCAGAAAATGGCCATGACGAAATTGGCGCCCGGGCCTGCGGCGGCGACCCAGAGCATGTCGCGTTTTGGATTTCGCAACCGACTGAAGTCAACGGGGACCGGCTTGGCCCACCCGAATGCATACTTGCCCTGGCTCGCGACCAGAATCAAGATCGGAATCACGATCGTTCCCATCAGTTCGATATGACGAACCGGGTTGAGCGTAATGCGACCGGCTTGATAGGCGGTCAGATCGCCGAAATGCCTGGCGGCGTACCCGTGCGCGGCTTCGTGCAGAGTAATGGCGAAGATGCCGGGAATCGCGTACAAGGCGATGAGCTGGATGACGTTCTGCAAATCCATCATTGCAAAATGCCAAAGGGCGCGGTAGCGCCTTTGCCCAACCTCACGATAATCGGCGTATCACCGGTCAAATCGACAACCGTCGTCATTTCCAGTCCGCAGGATCCGCTGTCGATCACCACATCGACATCCTGGCTGAGCCGGCTGCGAATTTCGTCCATGTCGTTCAGCGGCAACTCGTCGTCCGGCAGGATCAAAGTGGTACTCAGAATGGGCTCCCTCAGTTCATCGAGCAGTGCGCGCGCCACAGTGTGATCCGGAACCCGCACACCGATGGTGTGGCGTTTCGGATGCAGCAGGCGTTTCGGAACTTGCCGCGTCGCTTTGAGAATGAAGGTATAGCTGCCTGGCGTCGATGACTTGAGCGAGCGGTACTGAACATTGTCGATGATCGCATACTGCGCGATTTCGGACAGATCCCGGCACATCAGCGTGAAATGGTGCTGCGCGTCCAGTTGACGAATAAGGCGCATGCGCTCCATGGCGCCGGTGTCTCCGATCGGACAACCCAGCGCATAACACGAATCGGTCGGATAGACCATCAGGCCACCAGCGCGAACAATTTCAACCGCGCGCCGGATAAGACGTTGGTGCGGGTTCCGGGGGTGAACCTCAAAATACTCCACGATGGGTGAAGCGGCTACTGAACTGCCCGCAAGCGTTCCCACAGGGCCGGCACACCGCTGGGCAAAGGTATCGCATCCCCGAGGTCGGGGACACCCTGACCCGGTGCGTGAAAATCCGATCCGGACGACAGGGCGAATCCAAACTGCCGGGCCAGACGTACCTGCGCTGAAGACTTGAAGCGCCCGTCGCCACTGACTTCGATTGCATCGCCGCCACTGGACGCAAAGGCCTCGAACAACGACTGTCGGATGCGAGGGGCCAGGCGATAGCGATCCGGATGAGCCAGGACGGCGTGACCACCGGCGTCATGTATCCAGCCAATTGCCTGCGCCAGATCCGGCCAGCAAGTCGCAACGTAGGCGCAGCGACCGGCGCCAAGATAGCGATTAAATGCCTCATTGGTATTGCGCACATGCTTATGCTCGACCAGAAAGCGCGCGAAATGACTGCGACCGATTGCCGCCGAAGCTCCGGCATGCCTCATTGCGCCCGGCAGGCTGCCGGTGACTCCCGCAGCATCGAGCTGGGTCGCAATGCGCTGCGCACGTTCCCCGCGCTCGCGCCGGCTCGACACCAGCCCCTGCGCCAGCGCAGAGGCATGTGGATCGATATCCAGACCGAGAACGTGCAGCGTGTGCCCATCCCAGTCGACGGAGATTTCGACACCGGGAACCAGCCTGATGTTGAGCTCGGATGCCGTCTGGATGGCTTCCGTCAGGCCACCGGTTTCATCGTGGTCGGTCAAGGAGAGCAGGCTTACGCCCCGGGATGCCGCGCGCCTGACCAACGCCTGCGGCGTGAGCACTCCATCGGAATACGTGGAGTGAGTGTGAAAATCGATGCTCAAGGAATGCATTGCCGGAAAGATGAGCGCGCATCATAGCAAAACCATCGCCGGCATGAACTTTTACTGAAAGGAACCCGACAGCATGAGATCGCTTATGAACATATTATCAACCTGCGCAATGCCCTTGCTGGCAGCCGTTGCCTTGTCGTTGACCGTTCTGCCGTCTTTAGCTGCGTCGCCGTCATTGACTGGCAAACGCGCATGCGAGGCCAAGAGCGGGGCAACCCGCACTGCCGTGCTCGAGCTCTACACGTCGGAAGGCTGCAGTAGCTGCCCGCCCGCCGACCGCTGGGTGAGTGCGCTTCCGGCAAACGGTTTTTCCGCGGACCGCTTGATCCCGCTCGCTTTTCACGTTGACTACTGGGATCAACTGGGTTGGCCGGATCGCATGGCGAAGGCGCAATTTAGTTCCCGGCAACGTGTCCAGGCGCAGCGCAATCGCGCGAACACGATCTACACGCCGCAATTGCTCCTGAATGGCGCGGACTATCGTCACTCTTCCTCGGGCGGCAGCTTCGAAGACCGCGTCAGAACTGTCAACCGCCTGCCAGCGGCAGCGGATCTGCATATGGTCCAGCGTCCGACCTCTGCTGGCGTTGATATAGAGCTCGACGTGCGGCTTGCTCAATCCGCGCACGGGCAGGTGACACAAACTTACTTTGCAATCACCGAGAATCGCCTCCAGAGCAACATCAAGGGTGGCGAAAACGGCGGTAAGGTGCTCAATCACGACTTTGTGGTACGCGAACTCGTCGGGCCGCTTCTGACAGGCCGCGACGGGCGCCTGCAGTGGAATTCCGAATTGACGCTGCCGCGCGACTGGAAGCGGGCCGACCTGTCGTTTGCGGCCTTTGTGCAGGATGTTCGCAGCGGCGATATTCTGCAGGCCCTGCATGCACCACTATGCACCGATTCGTGACGCCAATGACGCACTGCGCATTGCCACCCGGGGAAATCCTGTGAAAGAATAGCCTCAATCTGGATCACCCAGTTCAAACAAGTCACGACGGGGGAGCACCGTGAGATCAAGGATTCGCAGCCCCCGGGATTTTTTCGCCGGGGCGATTTTCCTCTTTTTTGGCCTGGGTGTGCTGGTCATCGGCCGCAGCTATCCAATGGGTACGGCCCAGCATATGGGATCGGGATATTTTCCAATCGTGTTGGGCGGGTTGTTGGCAATTCTGGGCACGGTCACTTGCATCAGAAGCATGGTCGTTGCCGGCGATTCCATCGACCCTGTCGGCCTGCGCCCCTTGCTGCTGGTGCTGATGGCCATCGGCGTGTTTGCCGCCGCGGTTGACTCCTTGGGGCTGGCTGTCGCGACTGTCCTCCTGACTCTCACAGGCGCCGCCGCCAGCGCGGAAAGCCGCTGGCGAGAAGTCGTGGTGCTGACGCTGGCGCTGCTGGGCATCTCGGTCGGCGTATTTGTCTACGGGCTTGGTCTGCCTTTCAAGTTGTCCCCGTTCTGATGGACCTGCTTGCGAATCTGCAACTCGGGTTCGGAGTTGCTTTGACACTGCAGAATATTCTGTACTGCTTCGTCGGCGTGCTGCTGGGTACGTTGATAGGCGTACTTCCCGGCATCGGCCCCGTCGCAACCATTGCCATGCTGTTGCCCGCGACTTACGCCCTGCCTCCGGTTTCAGCGCTGATCATGCTGGCGGGCATTTATTACGGAGCGCAGTACGGCGGATCAACGACTGCAATCCTGGTGAATCTTCCCGGCGAATCGTCCTCGGTGGTCACTTGTCTGGACGGCCACGCGATGGCGCGGCAAGGACGCGCCGGCCCGGCGCTGGCAATCGCAGCGCTGGGTTCGTTTTTCGCCGGTACCGTGAGCACATTGATTTTGGCCTTGTTCGCTCCGCCATTGGCGGAACTGGCGTTCCATTTCGGCTCCGCCGAGTATTTTTCATTGATGGTGCTGGGATTGATCGCGGCCATCGTGCTGGCACGGGGATCGTTGATCAAGGCCATCGCCATGATTATTCTTGGCCTGCTTCTCGGTCTCGTCGGCGCGGATACCAACACCGGCCAGTTCCGCTTTACCTTCGGCCTGCCTCAGCTCAGTGACGGCATTGGCTTCGTGGTCGTAGCCATGGGTCTGTTCGGATTCTCGGAAATCATCGTCAATCTCGAGCGGCGCGCCAAACGCGAAGTGGTCATGGCGAAAATTACCAGCCTGATGCCCACGCGTGCGGATTTCGCCGCGTCCTGGAAAGCGGTGCTGCGCGGGACTGGGCTGGGCGCCTTGCTCGGGATTCTTCCCGGAGGAGGCGCCGTGCTGGGCTCTTTTGCCGCTTATACACTGGAGAAGAAACTGGCCAAGGATCCGTCCCGATTCGGGCAAGGCGCCATCGAAGGTGTGGCCGCACCG
Source organism: Betaproteobacteria bacterium (assembly GCA_031403365.1). GTDB lineage: Bacteria > Pseudomonadota > Gammaproteobacteria > Burkholderiales > JACQAP01 > JACQAP01. The sequence goes on from JANNTE010000064.1 coordinate 9,151, forward strand.
GAGTCGGCCAACAACGCGGGCGCGCAAACTTCCTTCATCCCTCTGCTGACCCTTGGTATTCCATCCAATGCGGTCATGGCGTTGATGATCGGCGCCATGACCATCCACGGTATTACGCCGGGCCCGCAAGTCATGACGCAGCGCCCGGAATTGTTCTGGGGAATGATAGCCAGTATGTGGATCGGCAATTTTTTGTTGGTGATCCTGAACCTTCCGCTGATCGGCTTATGGGTCAGACTGCTGTCCGTGCCGTATCGCTTCCTCTATCCCGCGATTCTGCTGTTCTGCTGCATTGGCGTCTACAGCCTCAATAACAGCGCCTTCGACGTCGGGCTTGCGTTGCTGTTCGGAGTGCTGGGCTATCTGTTCATCAAACTCGACTGTGAACCGGCGCCATTGCTGTTGGGGTTTGTGCTGGGACCGATGATGGAGGAACATCTGCGCCGCGCCATGCTGCTCTCGCGCGGCGATCCCAGCGTGTTCGTCAAACGACCCTTGAGCCTGGTGTTGCTGCTGATCGCGCTGGGATTGCTGATTGCCGTGGTGCTGCCGGCGGTGAGGAAAAAGCGCGAGCAGGCCTTTCAGGAATAACCCTGCTCATTGCCGCATATGCGGCATCAGCGCCCGGCTTTGATGGCCTGGGCACGCACCGCACTAAGGCTGGTGCGCGTGGTAATTGCTTCCGGATCAATACGCAGTTCCAGCAACGCCGGTTTGTTGGAACCCAGTGCGCGTTCGAATGCCGGCGCGAACTCCGCCGTCTTGTTGACGACTTCGCCGAACAACCCATAGGCCCGGGCCAGAGCCGCAAAATCCGGATTTTTCAGCGTCGTCGCGTAGACCCGGCCAGGATATTCCCGTTCCTGGTGCATGCGTATGGTGCCGTACATGCCATTGTTGATGACAATGAACAGAACCGGCAGGTCATACTGCGCGGCGGTTGCCAGTTCCTGTCCGTTCATGGTGAAACATCCGTCGCCGGAAAAACTCAGCACGACTCGATCGGGATGCACGATTTTCGCGGCGATGCCCGCGGGTACGCCGTAGCCCATGGCGCCATTGGTAGGCGCGAGCTGGGTGCGAAAACCGGTGTATTGATGGAAACGCTGCACCCATCCGGAATAATTGCCGGCGCCATTGGTGAGTATGGCGCCCTCGGGTAAACGCTGCCGCAGCCAGGCCATGACCTCGCCCAGGTCGAGCGCACCCGGCATGGCGCCGTGCTTCAGGTTTTCCAGATAGTCGGCGCGGCCTTGATGAGTCCAGTCGCGCCAGCGCGTGGAGTCCACCGCCGGCAGATTTGCGGCAACAGCGGCGAATTCACGCATGCCGGCATGGATCATAAGTTCCGCTTGGTACACACGTCCGAGTTCGTCCGCGGACGGGTGCACATGCACCATGCGCTGCGCGGGCCGAGGAATCGAGAACAAGGTGTAGCCGCTGCTGGTCATTTCGCCCAAGCGTGCGCCGATGCACAGAATCAGGTCCGCACCGCGCACGCGCTGTGCCAGCGCCGCACTGATGCCGATGCCGACATCGCCGCAGTAATTGGGATGCCGGTTGTCCAGCAAATCCTGGCGGCGAAAGCTGCACGCGGCAGGAAGGTTGTTTGCCTCGATGAATGCGCGTATGTCCGCGCATGCATCGGCGGACCAGTCTCCGCCACCGAGAATGACCAGTGGCTTCGCAGCTTGCTCAAGCATTTCCCGCAGCCGATCCATGTCCGCCATGCCGGGATGCGCTTTGACGCGCGCATAGGGCATGGCATCGGCGGCAACAACCGGGCTCACCAGCATGTCCTCCGGCAGGGCCAGCACCACCGGTCCGGGGCGACCGGATACTGCGGTGTGAAACGCGCGACTTACGTACTCCGGAATGCGCTCGGCCCGGTCGATCTGCGCAACCCATTTGCTCATCTGGCCAAACACGCGCCGGTAGTCCATTTCCTGGAACGCTTCGCGTTCCACGACGTCGCCACCCACCTGACCGATGAACAAGATCATCGGCGTGGAATCCTGATAAGCGGTGTGTACGCCAATGCTGGCGTTGGTCGCGCCCGGGCCGCGCGTAACAAAGCAAATGCCGGGGCGACCGGTCAGTTTGCCGTAGGCTTCCGCCATGAATGCCGCGCCACCTTCCTGGCGACAGACGATCAGGCGCATGCATTCGCGCAATTCATGGAACGCATTGAGCACATCCAGATAGCTTTCGCCGGGGACACAGAATGCCGTGTCGGCACCGTGGATGCGCAGTTGGTCCACCAGAATGCGCCCGCCGCTGCGGACCGGCAGTTTGTCGTTCATGGACTCTCTCCTGTCGTTTTGCGTTTGATTATACGCACGCGCCTCGCCCGGGCCTTTCTGAGCGGAACCGTTTGGATATAATGACCCGGCTTTTCATTCAACCGTTTCGCCGGTCTGTCCGCAGACCCAACGGCATAAAAACATAGGGAGGTTTCGCCAAATGGTCTGGTCCCAAGTCTACGATCCGATGAACAATGCCGTGCTCAGCACGGTTCTCGCCACCATACCTGTGTTCGTTTTGCTCGGAGGGCTGGCCTTCCTGCGCCTGTCGGCGCACGTGGCGGCGATGCTTGGTCTTGCGTCGGCGCTGATTATCGCCATTTTTGTCTATGGCATGCCGGCGCAGATGGCGGGCGCCTCAGCCCTGTACGGGGCGTTCTTCGGACTGCTGCCCATCGGCTGGATCGTGCTGAATATCATATTTCTGTATCAACTCACGAAGGATAAAGGCTACTTCCAGATTCTTCAGAACAGCATTGCCAGTGTGACCGATGACCGCCGCCTGCAGTTGCTGCTCATCGCATTCGCATTTGGCGCTTTCTTTGAAGGCGCGGCAGGCTTCGGCACGCCGGTGGCCGTGACAGGCGCAATCCTGATCGGACTGGGCTTCTCGCCGCTCGCAGCATCCGGGTTGTCTCTTATCGCGAATACCGCACCAGTTGCGTACGGCGCGCTGGGTACGCCGATCATCGCGCTGTCCGCCGTTACCGGCCTTGATCTGCTGCAACTCTCCGCCATGGTGGGTCGCCAGCTTCCGTTCTTTTCGGTTCTGGTGCCGTTCTGGCTGGTATGGGCTTTTGCCGGCTGGCGCGGCATGAAAGAAGTCTGGCCCGCAATTCTGGTCACCGGCGTCAGCTTTGCCATTCCGCAGTTTCTGATTTCCAACTATCACGGCCCATGGCTGGTCGACGTCGGAGCCGCCATCATTTCGATGATCTGCCTGACACTGTTCCTGCAGGTGTGGAAACCGAAGACCGTCTGGAAAACCACCGCGCTCAAGGGCCACGAATCCGACAGCGGCACGATCGATCCCAATGCGCCTTTGATCCAGGCCGTCAGGCAGGAACGCTCTGCCGTGATTCGCGCCTGGGTTCCGTGGCTGATGTTGTCGGTTTTCGTTTTTCTGTGGGGCGTGCCACAGGTCAAGGACTTCCTCAACGGCGTATCGCAGGAAAAGCGTGTCGTGATCGTGGATGGCAAGGAGAAAACAGAGTCGGTGCCTTATTCCTGGAAAGGGATCACCAAGGTCGATTTCCCGGTTTCCGGCTTGCATGACATGGTGGAGAAAGTTCCGCCGGTCGTAGCCAAAGCGCACACGGAGAAAGCAGTGTTTGCCTTCAATTGGCTGTCCGCGACGGGTTCGGGAATTCTGCTGGCGGCATTGGTCGCGGGCTTTTATATGCGTTATTCGCTTACGGAGCTTCTGCGCAAATATTGGGAGACGCTGGTGCTGGTGAGATATTCCCTGCTTACAATTGCCGCCATGCTCGCACTGGGATTCACCACGCGCTATTCCGGAACTGACGCCACCATGGGCCTGGCGTTTGCACACACGGGTGCGCTTTATCCGTTCTTCGGCACGATGCTTGGCTGGCTTGGCGTTGCGTTGACCGGATCGGATACGGCATCCAATGTACTGTTTGGCGGACTGCAAAAAGTCACTGCCGAACAGCTTGGCCTGAATCCAAACCTGATGGCTGCCGCCAATAGCTCCGGCGGCGTAATGGGCAAAATGATCGACGCACAGTCCATCGTGGTGGCCTCAACCGCGACGCGCTGGTATGGGCATGAAGGCGAGATTCTGCGCTATGTGTTCTTGCATAGCGTCGTGCTGGCCATGCTGATGGGTGGACTGGTAATGCTGCAAGCCTATGTCTATCCGTTCACGCTGTTGCAGGTGTGGCCGATCACACCGTAAAAGGCGGGTTGCGCCAAAACAAAAAGCCCACCGTCGCCGGTGGGCTTTTTTTTTGTGCCGGCGAATGACTTCAGCCGGCGGCTTTTTGTTCTTCCGCGACCGCCTTCATTGACAGTCTCAAACGACCTTTTTCGTCGGCCTCCAGCACTTTGACGCGCACTGCCTGGCCTTCCTTGAGATGATCGGCCACGCTGTTCACACGCTCGTTTGCGATCTGGGATATGTGCAGCAGGCCGTCTTTGCCCGGAAGCACACTGACAATGGCGCCGAAATCGAGCAACTTGAGTACGGTGCCATCGTAGATGCGACCGACTTCGACTTCGGCGGTGATTTCCTCGATGCGGCGCTTGGCCGCTTCGCCGCCCTCCGAAGATACGCAGGCAATCGTCACGGTCCCATCGTCGCTGATGTCGATGGTCGTGCCGGTCTCTTCGGTGATGGCGCGAATGACTGCACCGCCTTTGCCGATCACGTCGCGAATCTTGTCAGCCTTGATCTTGAGTGTGATCATCCGCGGCGCGTATGCGGACAATTCGGTTCTGGCCGAGGAAAGCGTCTGGCGCATGATTCCCAGAATATGCATGCGACCTTCACGTGCCTGCAACAACGCGACATTCATGATTTCCTTGGTAATGCCCTGGATCTTGATGTCCATTTGCAATGCAGTGATGCCGTTCTCGGTACCGGCCACTTTGAAATCCATGTCACCCAGGTGATCTTCATCTCCCAGAATGTCGGTCAGCACCGCAAAACGGTTACCTTCCTTGATCAATCCCATCGCGATACCCGCAACATGCGCCTTGAGCGGAACGCCTGCATCCATCAAAGCCAGGCAGCCGCCGCAAACCGAGGCCATTGAGCTTGATCCGTTGGATTCGGTGATCTCGGAAACCAGTCGCATCGAATAGGCGAATTCCTCTGGCGAAGGCAATACCGCAATCAATGCGCGCTTTGCCAGGCGACCGTGTCCGATTTCACGGCGCTTCGGCGTGCCGACGCGACCGGTTTCGCCGGTCGAATACGGCGGGAAATTGTAGTGCAGCATGAATCGATCCCGGTACTCGCCCTGCAACGCGTCGATGATCTGCTCGTCACGCGCGGTACCCAGGGTCGCAACCGCCAGCGACTGCGTCTCGCCGCGCGTAAACAGTACCGACCCATGTGCGCGCGGCAGCACGCCGGCGCGGATGGTGATCGGACGCACGGTGCGTGTGTCCCGGCCATCAATTCTGGCTTCGCCGTTCAATACCTGGCTACGAACGATCTTGGACTCGATATCGCTGAAAATTGTCTTGATCAAATTGACGCGGTCGGAGTCCGATCCTGATGGACTGAGTTCCGCGAGTACCGTGGAGCGGGCTGCGTCGATTTTCTCGGTTCGAGCCTGCTTCTGGCGCATGCCATAGGCTTGGCGCAATTCCTGTTCTGCCAGCTCGGCAACTCGTGCGACCAGGGCCGGATCTTTCTGGATCGGCGCAACGTCCCACATAGGTTGGCCGACTTCGTCAGCCAGTTCATTGATAGCCGCAATTACGGACTGCATCTGGTCATGTCCGAATACGACCGCCCCCAGCATCACGTTCTCCGGCAGTTCCATCGCCTCGGATTCCACCATCAGCACGGCCTGGCTGGTACCGGCAACCACCAGGTTGAGTTGCGATGTCTTCAATTCTGTCGCGGTCGGATTAAGGACATACTCGCCGTTGAGGTAACCCACGCGCGCCGCGCCGATCGGCCCGTCAAACGGAATTCCGGAAATTGCGAGCGCCGCTGAAGCTCCGATCATCGCCGGGATATCCGAATCGACCTCGCTGTTGGACGACATAACCGTCGCGATGATCTGAATTTCGTTGTAGAACCCTTCCGGGAACAGCGGGCGAATGGGACGATCAATCAGGCGGGAGGTCAGAATTTCCTTCTCGGAAGGGCGACCTTCACGTTTGAAAAACCCACCGGGTATCTTGCCGGCTGCATAAGTGCGCTCCTGATAATCCACTGTGAGCGGGAAGAAATCCTGGCCTGGTTTCACGTCTTTGCGGCCCACCACTGTGACCAGGACTACGGTATCGTCCAGGTTGACCAAGACTGCGCCGTGGGACTGGCGCGCGATTTCGCCGGTTTCGAGCGTCAAGGTGTGGCGCCCGTAACTGATAGTTTTTCTGGTGACGTTCAAGAAGGTTCCCTTTGAATGCGGCAATGGAATTGCGCGGAGCGCGCGAATTGACCGGATTGAGTATTTCGATGTGCTGGCACGGACATCATTGGCCGCGCCCTATGCCTTCGATTCTGTCGGAGCTGCATCCGAAAGAAAGCGAAAGCATCGACTGATCACTTACGCAAGTTGAGACGGTCGAGGAGAGTGCGGTACCGATCGCGGCTGGAACGACGCAGGTAATCGAGCAATTTACGACGCCGGCTGACCATCCGCAGCAGCCCACGGCGGGAATGATGATCCTTGACGTGGTCTTTGAAATGACCGGTCAGGTCGTTGATGCGCGCGGTCAGCAACGCAACCTGGACTTCAGGCGAGCCAGTATCGGCTTTGGCCCTCTGATGATCCTGCAGAATCTGAGCCTTTTGGCTCGTCGTTATCGACATTGGCTAGCCCTCGAACGAAAGGCCGGTATTCTACCTTCGAGACCCGGTTGTTTCCAAGCCTTTTAGGGGCTTAATAGCCTGCGGGTGCCCCCGTCAAGGCTGGTGGAATCCTGGGAAACCAGGCGTTTGGCGACCAATAGCCCGTCTGGACGCTGTTCGCCAACGCCAAGAAAAACTCCTGCCGAGTCATACAACCGGACCAACCCGACATCAGAACCTGTGTGGGATACCAACAGACCGGTGGTCATGCGTCGGGTTGCTTCCGACCCGAGTTGCACTCGCGGCAAGCCCTCAACCAGGCGATCAACGGCCAGCAACTGCGCCCCTCTGGACGGTTCATCCATCTGTCCGAGGCGCTCCAGGCTTATCGCGTCTCGCAGTTCCAGATCGCGAATGCCGGTTCTGCGCAAAGACATCAGGTAGCCTCCACAGCCCAATTCCCTGCCGATATCCTCTGCCAATGTCCGGATATAGGTTCCTTTACTGCAGCGGACAGAAATAGTCAGGACATTTAAATTACTATCAATAAGTTGTAGGTCTTTTATGATAATCTTTCGAGGTTCTCTGACCACGGATTCTCCGGCCCGGGCATAGCTGTACAGGGGTCTGCCCTCCTTCTTGAGCGCGCTATGCATGGGTGGGATCTGCATCGTCGGACCAAGAAAGGATCCCAGGACTTCCTGCAGCCGGATGGCGCTGAAGTCCGGACTTGTGACGGCTTCGATAACCCCTTCCGCGTCTCCGGTAGTGCTGACAAATCCAAGTCGGATGGATGCGTCATAGGATTTGTCGGCATCGAGCAAGGAGTGCGAAAACTTGGTTGCCTCGCCGATGCATATCGGCAGCAGGCCGGTCGCCAATGGATCCAAGGTGCCTGCATGTCCTGCCTTGGCCCAGGAAAAAAGCCGCCGCACCTGCTGCAAGGCCGCGTTTGATGATATGCCCGAGGGTTTATCGAGCAGCAAAACACCGTCAGTCATGGCAGGAGCGCGGGGCTCTCGATCGAGAGCCCATCCGGAAATACGTCAAGACTTCGGGTTGTAAGTGTCTGCTGGCTGTGACGCAATCGCGTCGTCGATCAGGCCCGACAAGCGTATGCCGCGCTCTACAGACTCGTCATAAATGAAGTGCAATTCCGGCGCGATCCGCAGTTGCAGCCCCTTGGCCAGCTGCGTGCGCAAAAAACCCGCGGCGTGCTGCAATCCTTTCACCGCCTTTGCAACCGCTTCCGCTCCTCCCAGAGTTGTGAAGTAGATTTTGGCATGGTGATGATCGCCACTGATTTCGGCACCGGTGATGGTAATCATGCCTATTCGCGGATCCTTGACTTCGGAGCGGATCAGCCGGGCAATATCCTTCTGAATCTGGTCGCCAATTCGGTCGAGTCTGGAAGGGTTCTTCGCCATGCATCACCGCTTCGATGAGAAATCCGGTCGGAATCCGACAACGGACCATTCCCCGGCGCGCGCTGCCGGTGTTGCCTGTGCCGGTCTTACAACTTGCGTGCGATTTCCACGACTTCGTAGGCTTCCAGCTGATCACTGACGTTCAAGTCATCGAAGTTCTTCACTGAAAGGCCGCATTCGAATCCGGCCTTGACTTCGCGCACGTCGTCCTTGAAACGTTTCAGGGAATCGAGCTCGCCGGAGTGAATGACGACATTGTCCCGCAGCACCCGGACCGACGACCCGCGTCGAACCAGGCCCTCAAGCACATAACAACCCGCAATGGTTCCAACCTTGGAGATCTTGAAGACCTGGCGTATTTCCACCAAGCCGATGATGTTTTCCTTTTTCTCCGGCGTTAGCATGCCGGAAAGAGCGGATTTCACTTCGTCTACTGCTTCATAGATGATGTTGTAGTAACGAAGGTCAATGCCGTGCGCGGCAACCAGTTTCCTGGCTGTCGCATCGGCACGGGTGTTGAATCCAATAATAACCGCGTTCGACGCCAGGGCAAGGTTCACATCCGATTCGGTAATCGCGCCGACCCCGGCATGAACGATATTCACCTTGACCTCGGCCGTTGAAAGTTTTTCCAGTGACTGTGCCAAGGCCTCATAGGATCCCTGCACGTCCGCTTTGATGATCAGGGACAGAGCTTTGGCCTGGCCCACCGTCATCTGGTCGAACACGCCTTCCAGTTTTGCGGTTTGTTGCTTGGCCAGTTTGACCTCACGGAATTTGCCCTGCCGAAACAGCGCAATTTCGCGCGCCTTGCGCTCGTCACCCAGAACAATGACTTCTTCTCCGGCGAGCGGCACGTCGGACAGCCCCTGCACTTCCACCGGAATCGATGGCCCCGCCTCATTGATCGCGTGTCCCGCCTCGTCCAGCATGGCGCGAACTCGGCCAAAGACCGCACCGGCCAGCACCACGTCACCGCGCTTGAGCGTTCCCGATTGCACCAGAATAGTTGCGACCGGGCCCCTGCCCCGGTCCAGCCTGGACTCGATGACAACTCCGCGCGCTGGAGTACTCTTCGCCGCCTTGAGTTCCATCACCTCGGCCTGCAAAAGGATGCGCTCGAGCAAGTCATCAATGCCCTTACCTGTCTTCGCGGATACGTCCTGGAACATCGTATCGCCGCCCCACTCCTCGGGGACGATTTGATGTGCAGCCAGTTCCTGGCGAATTTTTTCGGGATTTGCCTCCGGCTTGTCTATCTTGTTGACTGCAACCAATACGGCTACCTTGGCAGCCTTGGCATGATTGACCGCTTCCAACGTTTGCGGCATGACCCCATCGTCGGCCGCGACAACAAGAATGACCAAGTCAGTTACTTTGGCTCCGCGGGCGCGCATTGCGGTAAACGCTTCATGACCGGGCGTATCCAGAAAAGTGATCATTCCACGGGGAGTGCTCACATGATAGGCCCCAATATGCTGGGTAATTCCACCAGCCTCGCCGCTGGCAACGCGGGTGCGTCGAATATAGTCGAGCAGCGAAGTCTTGCCGTGATCGACGTGCCCCATCACGGTAACAACAGGCGCGCGTGGTTCTGCCACGACATCATGCATCTGACCTTCGTCTGCCAGGAGCGATTCGGGGTCATCGAGCTTCGCGGGCTTGGCAATGTGCCCCATTTCCTGCACCAGGATTATTGCCGTTTTCTGGTCAATGACCTGATTGATGGTGACCATGCTGCCCAACTTCATCAGTACCTTGATGACCTCGGCCGCTTTCACCGACATTTTCTGCGCCAGTGCGGCAACGGTAATGGTTTCTGGAACCAGCACCTCGCGCACAATGGGTTCTGGCGCGGCGAATACCGGCTCCGAAACCACGGTTTCCGTCTTGTGCCTTCCGCCTCGACCGGAACGCGTATGCCAACTTTGACCGCCGCCACCGAGATCGCCACGCGTTTTCAGTCCGCGGCGTTTCGCCGTTTCATCTTTCCATGCATCCGGCTTCTTGACGACCTTGGGTTTCGCTGCTTTTTCGGTTGCCTTGCCGGCGGGCCTGTGGAGCGTACCCTCGGTAGGCGCTTTCTTCGGCTCCTCGACGGGCTTGACCGGTACCGGCGCAACAGCCGGTTCCACGACTACCGGGACGGGCTCAACTTCCTTGGTCGACTTGCGTTTGCGTTGCTGCTTCTGGGCAATTTCGGCTGTCTGCAAGGCAATCAATTCTGCCTGTTTGCGTGCCTCTGCCTCGCGCAGCGCCGTTTGTTCCAGATCAATGGTCGGGGTTACCGGTCTGGAAACGGGTTTCTCTACCGGCTTTTCTTCAACCTTGGGACTTGCGGTGACTTCCGGCACCACCGAAATGCTCTCGATCGCTTCCGTAGTGGTATCGCGCTTGACCAGAACGCGCTTCTTCTTGACCTCGATCTGAATCGTGCGCGCCTTGCCGGTTCCGTCTGACTTCTTGATCTCGGTAGTTTGTCGCCGGGTCAGCGTAACTTTGTTTTTCGATTCCTTGGCGCCGTGAACTTTTCTCAGGTAATCGAGCAGTTGAGTCTTGTCCTGCTCGGTCAACACAGTTTCGTCGCCGAACGCTTTAACGATCCCGGCAGCTTGCAACTGCTCCAAGAGCATGGCCGAGGCCAATCCCAACTCCTTGGCAAATTGTGCAACATTCATTTGCGCCATAACTTATCCCTGACTCGCTGCGAACCATGGTGCGCGCGCAGTCATGATCAGTTGTTTTGCGCGCTCATTATCGATGCCGGTAAGTTCGACCAGGTCATCAACGGCAAGATCAGCAAGCTCCTCCTGAGTGGTGACACCCTTGGCGGCGAGGACTCGTGCCGTTTCGCTGTCCATGCCGTCCAGCGTCAACAGGCTGCTCGCGGCGCTTTCGACATGCTCTTCGCTCGCAATGGCTTCAACCAGCAGCGCGTTTCGCGCGCGGCTGCGCAGTTCGTTGACGGTGTCTTCATCGAATGATTCGATCTCCAGCATCTCGTTCAACGGAACATAGGCAACCTCTTCCAGAGTTGAAAAGCCTTCCTGGATGAGAATATTGGCGACCTCCTCGTCCACGTCGAGCTTTTCCATGAATATCGCGCGCACCGCAGTGCCCTCTGCATCGTTCTTCTTTCGCGATTCCTCTTCCGTCATGATGTTGATGACCCACTGCGTCAGATCGCTGGCCAAGCGCACGTTCTGGCCGTTGCGACCAATGGCCTGGGCCAGGTTCTCTTCGTCAACCACTACATCCATGCTGTGAGATTCTTCATCGACCGTGATCTTGCTTACCTCCGCCGGAGCCAGCGCGTTGATTACAAATTGAGCCGGGTCCGGAGACCATAAAATAATATCTACACGCTCTCCGGCAAGTTCCGCCGTTACAGCCTGGACGCGCGAGCCACGCATGCCAACACAGGTTCCTATGGGGTCAATTCGCTGATCGTTTGACTTCACCGCGATCTTGGCCCGCGAGCCCGGATCACGAGCAGCCGCCTTTATCTCCAGCAGTCCCTCTTCAATTTCAGGCACTTCAATCTCAAAAAGCTTGATCAGGAATTCGGGAACAGTGCGCGACAGTATCAGCTGGGGTCCGCGATTGTTGCGGTCGACTTTTAACAGGTAAGCCCGAACGCGATCGCCAATCCGAAGGTTCTCCTTGGGGATCATCTGATCCTTGGGCAACGCCGCTTCAATGCGTCCTGACTCGATGATCGCATTGCCGCGCTCCATGCGCCTGATTGCCCCGGTAACGATCAGCTCATCGCGCTGCAGAAAATCATTCAGAATCTGCTCGCGCTCTGCCTCGCGGATCTTCTGCAGGATGACCTGTTTTGCGGTTTGCGCGCCAATGCGGCCGAACTCCACTGGTACGAGCGGCTCTTCGACGAATTCACCGACTTGCCTTTCGAGCTTCTGTTCAATGGCATCGGTCAACGCGATCTGCTGCGCTGGGAATTCATGTTCGTCGTCAATGACGATCTGCCAGCGCCGGAAGGTTTTGTAATCACCGGTTTCGCGATCCACTTCTACACGAACATCGGCGTCGTCCTTGAAACGTTTCTTTGTGGCCGAAGCCAGGGCGAGTTCAAGCGCGGCGAACACAATGTCTTTTTCGACATTTTTTTCGCGCGCCAGCGCATCTACCAGCATCAACAACTCGCGGCTCATTCCTGAATTCTCCAATCAAATATTCGGGACCAATCTTGCTTTTTCGATATCGGAAAACGCAATCGTCATCAACTCTCCGTCGACATCCAGACAAATCATCGTGTCATCGACTTTCTGCAGCTTTCCAACAAATCGCCGCCTGCCGTTCACTGGCAGACGCACTTTTATCTGTGCGCGCTCACCGGCAAATCTCGCGAAATCCTGCGGCCGTTTCAATGCTCTATCCAGACCCGGGGAAGAAACTTCCAACCTGTCGTATTCCACTGCCTCTACCGCCAGCACCCGGGTCAGATGATTGCTGACCGTTGCGCAATCCTCGACCCCGATACCGCCGGCTTTGTCTATAAAAATACGCATCAACCTGCCTCTATTGGCAAGTTCCAGGTCAACGAGTTCATATCCCAACCCGCCTACCGTCTTCTCTAAGAGTGCGTTTAAGTCCACAGCAAAATGGGTTTTACAAACAAAAAATGGGCACTCGGCCCAGTCTTGTTATTAACTGCCGGAAGTTTAGCAACTTTCCCGTTTAAATCCAAGACAATAAGTTAGATTCATTTTGGTGGATGGGCAGGAACGGCACGCACGGGACTTCTTTGCCAATCAGGGAAGGTTGCTTGTCCCTAAAATCGCGATGAGCAAAATGGCCTGTGTGCGCAGAGGACAATAAAAACGCCCACCCGGTATGGGGGTGGGCGTTTTCGTGTAAGGCGCCTGGCGGTGACCGTGTTAGTTTCGGCGCGTCTGGCCCAAGGCCAGACTTAACTTGGGACAGGCCCAAGTTAGCCTGCACTGAAACACACCCCGGTGAGAGCGTGGCCCGGGTGCGCGCCGGGGGTCAGCCGCTTCGATTCAGGTTTGCAGGGGGTGTGTTTTCGTTCCGAAAGTAGGTCACCGGGACAGATGCTCAATAAAAAAGCCCTCCCCACGAAGGGGAGGGCTTTTTATTGGGCGCCTGGCGGTGACCTACTTTCGCGCGGGTAGTCCGCACTATCATCGGCGCAGAGTCGTTTCACCGTCCTGTTCGGGATGGGAAGGCGTGGGTCCAACTCGCTATGGCCGCCAAGCATAAACTTGCCAGAGAACGGATG
>JANNTE010000065.1:0-5308 GCA_031403365.1 Betaproteobacteria bacterium
CCTTGCTCGCCACCTTCAGCAAGGCCCAGATATATCTGGGCGATGCCGAGCAGGCGCTGGTCATGAAGCTGGTGGTCAATGCGCTGGTCGTCAATCAGGCGCAGGCGCTCGCCGAGGCGTTGGCGTTGGGACGCAAAGCCGGACTCGAATGGGATGCGATGCTGGACACGCTGGCGCAGAGCACGGTGGCTTCGCCGTGGCTGAAAGTTAAAATCGTCGCGCTGAAAAAGCATGACTATTCGGCCACGATGAACGCGCGGTTGATATTGAAGGACATTGATCTCATGCTCGCCGAGGCCCGCAATCACGAAGTGTCTATGCCGCTCACCGCGGCCACGCGTCAACTGATGCAAGTGCTGATCGGCGAGGGTTTCGGCGAGGAAGATTACATGGCGGCGGTCAAGCTCGCCGCTCGCCAGTCCGGGCTTCGATGACGCCGCAAGGTAAAGACAAAAAAATCTTTCACCGCAGAGGACGCGGAGGACGCAGAGGAAAAGCAAGTGCAACATAAAAATGGAATGAGCGTTTTGGTTCGGTGCGTCACACGTTGTGTTCATCCGGTGCGCATTCTTGCGAATAAAATCTCTCATTCCTTTGATTCGGTTTTCCTCTGCGTCCTCCGCGTCCTCTGCGGTGAGAGTGTTTTTTCTTGAACAGAAGAGCTAACTGACATGAGTCGACGAGTACTCGTTATCGGCGGATCGATCGCCGGGCTGCTGGCGGGAAATCTGTTTCACCGGCGCGGCTGGGAGGTGCAGGTTTTCGAGCGCGCGAGCGGCGACCTCGAAGGCCGCGGTGCCGGCATCACCATTCTTCCGGGCCTGGTAAGCGGGTTTCAGGCCGCCGGGGTGGATGAAACCGAAGAATCCCTCGGCATCCTGCTGCGCGAGCGCATCGCACTGGACCTGTCCGGAAACGTGCTGGCTGAACGGCCCTTCGCGCAGGCGATGACGTCATGGGGCCGGCTCTACGAGTCGCTGCGTAAAATTTTCCCGTCGCGCAACTATCATGGCGGCGCGAATCTGGAGCGCGTCGAGCAGGACGCGAACACCGTGAGCGCGGTGTTCCAGGACGGCCGGCGCGCCAGCGCGGACCTGCTGATTGGCGCCGATGGATTGCGCTCCACCGTGCGCCGCCAGTTCCTGCCGGACCTCAAACCGCACTACGCCGGATATATTGCATGGCGCTGCCTGACCGATGAGTCGGCGCTGGATGCGGGGGAGTTCGCGCGGCTTCTGAATTGTTACGCGGTATGTGTGGCCCCAGGCCAGCAAGGCATCGCCTATCCGGTTCCGGGGCCGGATCACAGCCGGCAACCGGGTCGCCGCCAGTACAACGTGGTCTGGTACTTTCCGGTGCGGGAAGCCGACGAGTTGCCTCGATTCATGACCGACGACGAGGGCCGTTATCACCCCAATGGCGTCCCGCCGGCGTTGCTGAGCCAGCGCGTGCGCAGTGAAATGGTGGAGAACGCCCAAAGAGTGCTGGCGCCGCAATTTGCCGAGGCGATCCGCACCGCCAGAATGCATTTCTTCCAGCCGATTCTGGATATCGAACCACAGAGGACCGTATTCGGGCGGGTGGCCATTATTGGAGACGCGGCTTTCGTGACGCGTCCGCATGTGGCGATGGGTGTTCCCAAGGGAACAGGTGACGCGCTGGCGCTCGCGCAATCCCTGAACGACAGCGACGATCTGCCCCAGGCACTTGAGCGCTTTGAGGCGCAACGTTTACGCACCGGCCGGTCCATTGTCGCCCGCGGCCGCTATCTGGGCCGTTACATGGAAGCTCAGGGCGGAACCGACGCGCAACGCGCAGCCGCCGAACGTGAGCGCGTGCCGCTGCAAGTCATGCAGGAAACCGCGGCGCCTTACGACTATGCTTGAAGTCGTGGCCGGATTTTTTTCCGGGCGAATTCCGAGCTCATAAAAAAACCGGCAGGCGCTATGCGCGCACTGCCGGTTTAACTTGTAGAGGCAGAACTTTTTTTGCTGGCTTATTGGTTCAGTGCAAATTCAACCTTAGTACAGCACCACCGGATTGCCCGGGGACCCTGTGCCGCCAATGATTTTCAGCGGTGCCCAGATGAACGCGCCTTCCTTGATACCGGCTTTGACCAGCGTCTCGGTGTCCACGTTCTCCAGATTCCAGATGCCGCGGCGCGGCTGGCCTTCGGTGTGGCAGGGTACGGCAAAGCCGTCGCCTGCTTCGCCAAAGGGCTGCGCGTCGTTGGCCGAGGTGTCGCCCATTTGCAGGGCGATGTCGCGGTCGAACATGTACTGGCAGCCGCTGATGCCCCAGCCGGGTTCGCCTTGCGCGAACAGGGCACGCGCTTCGGCACGCTGCGCGCTGGTCATCGACTTGTACTTGGCATTGCCCCAAGTGTTGCCCATCCCGGTGTGCAGCGCGACGCAATCGCCGGGTCCGATGTCGGCGATGCCTTGCGCCTTGATCATGCCTGCCATGTCCGCACCGGTAATGATGCCGGGGGAATCAGTGCTCTTCGGAATCGGCAGCATTTCGGCGGAAGCCGGAATCTTGCCTTGCGACTTGCGATACGCCACGGCATCCAGCACCACCAGACGGCAGACAAAGCCGAGTTCGCCGACGTGCTCAACGCCCAGCGGGCCCATGCCCATCACGCGGCCGCCTGCGCCGCGCTCGTAGGACTCGTGCGCGAAGTTGCCGTTATGGAACAACATGCCCTTGGAGGTGTTGACGCCGATGTGGCCGGGACCGTCGAACTGGGTCTGGATCTGACCGATTTCGGTGGTGACGTACTCATCGTGGTAAACCAGAGCGTTCTTGCCGAACGGGCCGCCTTGCGGAGTGCCGGGGATGACCATCCTCCAGGCGCGCGGGCCGAAGGCCGGTGCCTCGCTGTGATAATACTTGCCGATGGTGACGGATTTATTCTGCTTGATGGTGCCCAGAGCGCGCTTGATGTTGGCCGAGCTCTTGGTGTGATTCGCGGAACCGGCCTTGTCGCCCTTGCCCCACTTGGTATTGCCCCAGCTCAGCGCGGCGTCGTCAGTCGCGCCTTGCATCATCTGGCTCATCGCGGAGCCGGCAAAAGCAGCCAGCAACACGCCCGCAAATATGGACAGCTTCATTTTAATTTCTCCTCCAAAGTGTCGATAAAAATGCCGGACTTCGGCACGTTCTTTTTCTTGCTCTGCCTGATTGGGCGCAGCCATTACCACGCTGCGCCCTGCAGACAGAGGGTACGATGGCATAAAGCACCCCTGGCGCGCAAGACGAATACGCTATTGGCCGGCAGGATTTCTCCAAGACCCTCCAAAAATCATGACGCAATGCGCAAAAACCAGATTACCCGGCATGATGGGCCTTGCGGCGGACGCAGTCGTGGTCTATCGTGAACCTTTGTTCGCCAATTACAGCGGGGCGTTATCGTGATTACGCAAAAACAGCTTGAAGACTATCGCCGGGACGGCTATGTGGTCGTCGAGAACGTGCTGGACGCCGCGACCGTGGCCAAAATCCGTTCGGTCATCGCAGGTCTGGTCGCCAAGGCCAGGGGTGTGAACACCCACAACGAAATCTACGACCTCGAACCCACGCATACGCCCGAACACCCGCGCGTGCGCCGCATCAAGACCCCGCACAAAGTAGACCCGCTGTTCTGGGAAGTGGTCCGCTCGCCCAACATGGTTGCCGTACTGAAGGCCTTGCTCGGGCCCAACGTTCGGCTGCACGGCTCCAAGCTCAACGTCAAGGCGCCACAATACGGGTCGCCGGTGGAATGGCATCAGGACTGGGCGTTTTATCCGCATACCAACGATGACATTCTTGCCATCGGCGTGATGCTTGATGACATGGAAATCGAAAATGGCCCGCTGATGGTGTTGCCGGGCACGCATCGCGTGAACAAAGTCTGGGATCACCATCTCGATGGGCGCTTCTGCGGGGCGATGGACCCGACGCTCACGCCCGATCTGGATTACTCGAAAGCCGTCACGCTCACCGGCAGGGCCGGTTCGTGCTCGTTTCATCATGTGCGCCTGGTGCATGGCTCGGCGCAAAATACCTCGAGCAAGCCGCGCCAGTTGCTGCTTTTCGAATGCACGGCGGCGGATGCCTGGCCGTTGTTACGGTTCACGAATCTGGACGAACTCAACAGCCGCATGGTCTGCGGCGAACCTACCATCGAGCCGCGCATCGAAAAAGTGCCGATACGCATGCCGCTACCGCCTGCGCTGGCCGAAGGTTCGATCTACGAGAACCAGACGGTCCTGCGCAACCGGTTTTTCGAGGTCAAGACGGCGGCAACTTAATCGTGTTGCGCTCATCAACGGCGGGATTTGCCCGCCGTTTTTGTTGGGGCCGCCCCGGATCAGACAAGACGAATCAGTCAACGCGAAGGAGTGTTCATGGATGTCCGCGCAGCAGTCGCGCATCAGGCCGGCGCGCCGCTTGCCCTTGAAACCGTGCAGCTCGATGGCCCGAGAGCCGGCGAGGTGCTGGTTGAAATTAAGGCCACCGGCATTTGCCACACCGACGAATTCACGCTTTCGGGTGCTGATCCGGAGGGATTGTTTCCCGCGATACTGGGTCACGAAGGCGCGGGCATCGTGGTCGACGTTGGCCCCAATGTGAAAAGCCTGAAGAAAGGCGATCACGTCATTCCGCTCTATGTGCCGGAGTGCCGCGAGTGCGAATACTGCGTGTCGCACAAGACCAACTTGTGCCAGTCCATCCGCGTGACGCAAGGCCAGGGCGTGATGCCCGACGGCAGCAGCCGTTTTTCGGTGGGTGGCAAAAAGGTGTTTCATACATGGGCACTTCGACCTTCGCCAACCACACCGTAGTGCCGGAAATCGCATTGGCGAAAATCCGCGAGGACGCGCCTTTCGACAAGGTTTGCTACATCGGCTGCGGCGTGACCACCGGCATCGGCGCGGTGATCAACACCGCGAAAGTCGAGCCGGGCGCGAACGTCGTGGTGTTCGGCCTCGGTGGCATCGGCCTCAATGTGATCCAGGGCGCGCGACTGGCGGGGGCCAACATGATCGTCGGCGTTGATCTGAATCCCTCACGCAAAGTGCTCGCCGAAAAATTCGGCATGACCCATTTCGTCAATCCCAAGGAAGTCGAAGGCGATCTGGTGCCGTACCTGGTGAATCTTACGAAGGGCGGCGCTGACTACAGCTTCGAGTGCATCGGCAATGTCGAGGTGATGCGTCAGGCACTGGAGTGCTGCCACAAGGGCTGGGGCGTTTCCGTCATCATCGGCGTTGCCGGCGCCGGGCAGGAAATCCGGACGCGGCCGTTTCAGCTCGTCACCGGC
>JANNTE010000066.1:0-2633 GCA_031403365.1 Betaproteobacteria bacterium
AGGTGGCGGTAGCGTTCGCGGGCGTGCGCGCGCTGTTCCGGGGTGAGCCCCACCCATTCGCGCATGCGTTGCTGAATTCGATCCTGTCGCTCGGGGGGGAGGCTTGGATAGCGTTTCGCAATGCTGATCCAGCGCTGGCGTGGTTCCGCGTCCAGTTTGTCCCAGTCCGGTTGCAGCGGCGCAAGGATGGCCTGCTGTTCCGCAGACAGCGCCGACCAGGAGGGACCTTGGGCCTCGGCGTGCGCAGGGCGCGTAGCCAAAAGCAAGCCCGCAATCAGCACCAACGCGGGGATTACGGCTTCGACCGCTCGTAGCTGGATTGTTTTAGCCAAGTTTCGAATCCGGGGTCGGTATAGGCGTGGATAGGCAGTTCGCCGGCGAGCAGGCCTGCATCCAGTTCCGCTTCAGGATGGCCCGATACTTGCCAGACAATAAGCCCGGTGACACTGGCGATCACGATCATGGCCGGCACCAGCAGTCGCGCACTCAGACCAAAGCCGAACCTTCCGCGAGCCGCAAAGCCCCTGGATCCGGACATTTGTCCGCTGGGATCGCATGCCGCCAGCGCCGCCAGCCGGGCAGCCTGAAGTTTCTGTACGGTCGGCGCCGGCAGATTAGTCAGTTCCTGATCAAGCCGCGCGACTACGCGTACGGCAAATTCACTTTCGTTCACAGTTTGATGCCCTTGTCTTCAAGAAACGCGGCCAAGGCGTGGGTTGCGCGAGAACAGTGGGTTTTTACGCTGCCTTCCGAACAACCCATCGCCGCCGCGGTTTCCGCGACGTCCAATTCTTCCCAGTAACGCAACAGAAACGCCTCGCGTTGACGCGCTGGCAGGCGCTCGATGCCCTGTCCTATGGCGTCTGCAATCTGCGAGCGTTCCAGCCGGTCGGCCGGACTGTCGCCCTTGCCGCCCGGACCGTCCGTCTGCATGGTCTCCAGGGGATCGTAGTCTTCGTCAAGATTGTCCCGCGGCTGCAGGGAAGAGAACAAGGTAGTCCACAGCGAGCGGACCTTCTGGCGGCGGTAAAAATCACGGATCGTATTCTGCAGGATACGCTGGAACAGCAACGGCAATTCGGCGGACGGCTTTCCCGCATACTTGTCGGTCAACTTGAGCATGGCATCTTGCACGATGTCGACCGCCACGTGCTGGTCGCGCACGGCAAACATCGCCTGCTTGAATGCGCGCCGCTCGACTTCAGCAAGGAAGGCGGCCAATTCTTGTCGGGTAGCCAGAAGATTTCCTCAAACTTCAACCAATCACACGCCGGTGGTTTCGGATCAGCCAGCCACGCATAGCGCGCGCCGCGCGAACACTTCGCCCACGGGAATTATACGGGTCTGCTCGCAAGGCTGTCCGATGAGTTGGGCGGCACAGCGCGCAGCGAGTTTGTGGCGATGGCCTCGTCACGGGTAAAATACGCTTGGCGCATCCATGCAAAGCATCAATCTCACCAATCACTTCCTGATCGCCATGCCGAACATGGCAGATCCCCACTTTGCCAAGTCGCTGACGTTTGTCTGCGAACACAACGAGCAGGGCGCGCTGGGGGTGGTGGTCAATCGGCCCACGGATATGACCCTGGGGACGTTGTTTCAGCAAGTGGATATCCCGCTTGAAAACAAAGCGGTCGGTGGGATTCCGGTTTATTTCGGCGGTCCGGTGCAGGTCGATCGTGGTTTCGTCCTGCATCGACCGATCGGCGGCTGGCAGTCAACGCTTTCGATCAACGGGGAAATCGGACTGACGACGTCGAAGGACATTCTCGAGGCCATTAGTCAAGGAATCGGACCGGGTCCGGACAATGTACTCATTTCGCTCGGTTACGCCGGCTGGGCGCCGGGACAGCTTGAGCAGGAGCTGGGACAAAACGCCTGGTTGACTGTCGAGGCGCGGCCCTCGGTGATTTTTGAGCGCCCCTCCGCCGAACGCTTTATCGCCGCGATGGAGTTACTCGGTATAGATCCGGCCCGCCTGTCGGAGGATGTGGGGCATGCATGATCTGGCGCGCAGCGCCGCTGGCAAAGCATGAGCGCGATACGCGAACCCTTGCCCGGGCCAGTGAGCGATGGCGACAGACCGCGCAGCGGAACGGTACTGGCCTTTGACTTCGGCGAGCGGCGCATCGGAGTGGCGGTAGGAGAAATGCGGCTTGGCGTCGCCCACCCGCTGGACACGATCGACGCTGTAGCCAACGCCGTGCGCTTTGCCCGCATTGAAGCGCTGATCAAGGAATGGCGGCCAGCATTGCTGCTGGTTGGCCTGCCACTGGCGCTCGATGGAAGCGAAAGTCCAATGACCGCATTGGCGCGCCGCTTTGCCCAGCGCCTGCAAGGGCGCTACGCAATTGAAACCCGTCTGGTCGACGAGCGCCTGACCTCGGTCGAAGCCGAGCAGCAGGCACGCGAGATGGGACTCAGCCTGCACAAGGCGCGCCCGATCATCGACCGGCTTGCGGCCAGGATTATTCTGGAAAACTACTTCAACCAATGAGCAAGCCCCTGCCTGACGCGGAAGAACTGCTGGCCCGTCTCGCCGAGCGCATGCGCGTCGCAGTTACGCCCGATACCGCCCTGGTTGGCATCCATACCGGCGGGGTATGGCTGGCGCAAAGGTTGCACAAGGCGCT
>JANNTE010000067.1:0-20060 GCA_031403365.1 Betaproteobacteria bacterium
CATGTCGATCATCCAAACGCTCCAAAATGAGCCCTTGATCCTTGCCTCGGTGTGCGCAGCGGCCGGCTTGATCGTCGGCAGCTTTCTGAATGTGGTTATCCACCGGTTTCCGAAGATGCTGGAGCGGGAATGGAACAGTCAGGCCGCAGATATTCTCGAACACAATGACCAGCCGGATGCCGCAAAGACAGTGCGTGGCGAAAATACTCAACGCTACAACCTCGTGGTCCCGGCTTCGACCTGTCCCAAATGCGGGCACAAGATCCGCGCCTACGAGAACATTCCCGTGCTCAGCTACGTTTTCCTGCGAGGGCGCTGCTCGGCATGCAAGTCTCCAATCAGCCTCCGTTACCCGATTGTCGAGGCGCTGAGCGGTCTGCTCTGCGCATATATCGGCTGGCGTTTTGGATTTACCCTGGTGATGGCGGGCGCGCTCTTCTTTGCCTGGGCTCTGATCGCCCTCACGGTGATCGATATCGACACTCAGCTTTTGCCGGACGACATTACTCTGCCCTTGCTGTGGCTGGGACTGCTGGTCAACATGGGCACCGGATTTGTACCGCTTGATTCGGCCGTTATAGGTGCCACCGCGGGTTATCTTTCGCTCTGGTCGGTGTATTGGATGTTCAAACTCACCACTGGAAAGGAAGGCATGGGTTACGGCGATTTCAAGCTGCTAGCCGCCATTGGCGCCTGGCTTGGCTGGAAAATGCTTCCGGTGGTGATACTGCTCTCCTCACTGGTAGGCGCAGTCGTCGGAATTGCTTTGATCGTATTCAGTAAGCATGGCCGCAATACCCCCATTCCGTTTGGCCCCTACCTCGCCGCCGCTGGACTGATAGCGTTGTTCTGGGGCGAAACGATCAACCGGACTTATCTACGGTTGTTTTGAGCACGGTGTTTACCGTCGGTCTGACAGGCGGAATCGGATCGGGCAAGACCACCGTGGCAGATTTGTTCGCCGCGCTAGGAGCGGGAATCGTGGATACGGATGAAATTTCGCATCAGCTTACGGCGCCCGGACAGCCGGCGATGGCGGCGATCGCCCGCAGATTCGGGCCGGAATCGGTGGCTCAAGACGGCAGCATGAACCGGGCTCATGTACGCAACCTGGTCTTCACCGACCGGTTGGCCCGAAAAGACCTGGAAGCAATCCTGCATCCACTGATTGGGCTCGAAAGCGCGAAGCGGATAAGGGAGTCGACAGCAGCATACGTGATGCTGGTCGTGCCGCTGCTGTTCGAATCCGGCGCAAGCCGGCCTGACATCGACCGTATTCTGGTGGTGGACTGCAACCCGGAAACCCAGGTATCCCGGGTCATGGCCCGCAGCCGGCTATCGCGTGAGCAGGTGCTGGCCATCATTGCCTCGCAGGTTTCCAGATCGGAGCGCCTGCGCCGGGCCCAGGACATTATTGTCAACGACGGCGACCGAGAAGCGCTGCGCCTGAAGGTCGCATCCCTGCACAGTCGCTACCTCGAGCTGGCGGCACATGGTTGATCTGCCCCGCACTGACGCGTGGCCGAGGTCCAGCGTCTTTATTTTTCCCGGAATTTCGGCAATACTGCCCGCAATTCTGGTGCCCGAGCCCGCTTCGTGATCAGCTACGAGTTCCCGCTTAACGAAAGGATTCGCACCCTGCTGCGTCTGGAGGATCTGTACCAGCGCGCGCAGTATTTCGCCTTGAAAAGCGATCCCGAGGAACATCACGTGGCACTAACGACTTTATTCGAAATTCTGGAAGTCGGTGGCCGCGGAGATCTGAAATCGGAGGTCATGCAGGAGCTTGAACGGCAGAAACAGCACCTTGATGCCTTGCGTGGAAATCCGGCGATCTCCTCGGAGGCGCTCAATTCGGTTCTGTCCGATATCGAAAAAGCAATCTCCGATCTGTTTCTTTCGTCTGGAAAAACTGGACAGGAGCTGCGCGAAAACGAATGGTTGATGGGGATCAAGCAGCGTTCGGCAATTCCCGGAGGCGTCTGCGAGTTCGATTTGCCCTCTTATCACTTCTGGCTGAACCAGAGTGCCGAGGCGCGGCGCCTCGACATCAACGAATGGCTGGCGCCTTTCCTGCCGATTCGCAATGGTGTGCAGATTGTTCTGAAACTGCTGAGGGAAAACGGCAAGACCGCCAGCCGGATAGCACATCAGGGAGTCTATCAACAGACCATGGCCGGAAGACTGGCGCAATTGCTGCGCATGAAACTCGACAATAAGTACGATTGCGTACCCGAAATCAGCGCCAACAAATACGTACTCAATGTGCGCTTTACGACTGCCATTGGCACTCAGCGTCGTACCAGCGTTGACGATGTCGATTTCGAACTGACGTTCTGCAATCTGTAATGCCAGCCGGACCCAAACCGGCGCGCATCGTGCGTTGTCCGAAATGCAATGCCGCCATACCCTGGAGTACGGACAACCCGTATCGGCCATTTTGTTCGAAACGCTGCAAGCTCATCGACCTCGGCCAGTGGGCAACCGGTGCCTATCGCGTTCCCGAGCAGGAATCGGATTCCGGGTCAGACCAAGACAAGGAAATTTAAGCTAGCCCGGTTCCCAGGCACCCCGCAGCATAGCGACACCATGAGCGCCGCTTTGTCGCGCCATATCGAGATGTGCCACGCGCATGCCGCCAAGCGCAAACACTGGCAGCGGATAGGCCTGGATCAGACCGGAAAATTTTTGCCACCCAATTGCCGTAGAACCGGGATGGCTCGGAGTGGGCAGGACCGGGCCCAACAGTACGTAATCCAGCCCCAACGCAACGGCCCGCTTGAGTTGTGCTTCATCGTGGCACGAAGCACTGCACCACTCGATGTCGGGACGGGATGTTGCGCTCATCAAGTCATGGGCGGGCATGTGCAGTCCGGCGCCAAGCGACAATGCAAGTTGAAGATCGCCGTTGATTGCGACCCTGCCGCCGGCAGCACGCACTTCGCCGACAACTTGCTGCGCAAAGTTTCTGCGAGAAGCGGTATCCAAGCCTTTTTCCCTGACCTGCACCAATTGCAACCCCCGCCGCAAAGCCTCGCGAAGCTGCAGCAATGCGGCACTGATGCCCGATTCCCATGCGTGGGTAATGCCCAACCATGTCGGCATGGCCAGCGCCTTTAGAACCGGCGCGTTGGCTGGGAGCATCGGCGAGAGCATGGATTCATCGCAGCGCTGCCACGCCAGGGCTTGTCTCTCGAGAGGCGATGGATCCCCACGCCAGCGCACCACCCGATGAAAATGCAAGCGCACGGTTGCATGAGGATAGGAATAGACGCGTGTAATCCAGGGATAAGCCAGTTCGACGTCAATGCCGAGTTCTTCATGAAGTTCCCGGGCGAGCGCCCTGGCGACGGGCTCACCGGCTTCCACCTTGCCTCCGGGGAATTCCCAGAAGCCTTCATAGACTTTTCCTGGCGGGCGCTGTGCCAGCAGGAAACTGCCGTCGGGACGCTCGATAACCGCGGCGGCAACATCCACCACGAACTGCGTCATAGAATAGACGCGCGCCAGTCAGGCGGGTTTGCGCTAGGCACCCGTCGTTGTTCCATGGCGGCCCGCCCAATCGCGCGCGAAGTGCCAGGCCACCCTGCCGCTGCGGGAGCCGCGTGTGAGCGCCCATTGCAATGCTTCGTTACGAACTTTGGCACCCCGGGCGCGCTCGGGAACACCTAATTCCCCGAGCCAGTAATCGACGATTGCCAGATATTCATCCTGATCGAAGGGATAGAAGGAAACCCACAGACCGAAGCGCTCCGACAGGGAAATTTTTTCTTCCACGGTTTCCCCAGGGTGAATTTCCTCGCCGGAATACTTGGTTTCCAGATTCTCCTGCATGAATTCCGGCATCAGGTGACGCCGGTTCGAGGTCGCATAGATCAGCAGATTATCCGAGGTCGCGGAAATTGAGCCATCCAGAATCACCTTCAGCGCTTTATAGCCGGGCTCATCGGCATCGAAGGACAGGTCATCGCAAAACAAGATAAATTTATGCGGGACATCCGCGATCAAGTCGACGATGTCCGGCAGATCGGTCAAATCCTGTTTGTCCACCTCGATCAGACGCAAGCCCCTGGACGCAAACTTGTTCAACAGCGCCTTGACCAGAGATGACTTTCCGGTACCGCGCGCACCGGTCAGCAGGACATTGTTGGCAGTAAGGCCGTCCATGAACTGGCGCGTGTTCTGCTCGATCAGGTTTTTTTGATCATCGATTCCCTGCAAATCGGCAAGCCGGATCTTGTGCGGATGTGCCACCGCCTGAAGAGTGCCCGTGCCCGCGCGCTTGCGCCAGCGGTAAGCCCGGCCACGTTGCCAGTCAGGCAACGGTTGTGAGCGTGGCAGTGTCTGCTCGAAACGCTCGAGCACCTGCTCGGCACGATTCAGCAGACGTTCCAGGTCGCGGCTCACCCGCGAATACCTTCGTGCTCAACTGCGATAGTCGGCATTGATACTGACATAGTCATGGGAAAGGTCGCAGGTCCATACCGTGCCCGATGAAGCACCGCGATTCAATACGACTCGAACTGTGATCTCCGCCTGCTTCATTACGCGTTTGCCGTCTTCCTCGCGATAGCTGGGCGCACGGCCACCTGATTTCGCTACCATTACATCGTCCAGATAGAGATCCACTTTTGAGACGTCGAGGTCGTCAATGCCGGCGTAACCAATGGCGGCAAGAATGCGGCCGAGATTCGGATCCGAGGCGAAAAATGCGGTTTTCACCAGCGGCGAATGAGCAATCGCGAAGCCAACTTTCCTGCACTCGCTGTCATTGCCTCCGCCTTCGATGCGAATGGTTATGAACTTCGTTGCTCCTTCTCCATCGCGGACCAGGGCTTGCGCCAGAACGGTTGCCACTTCGGTAACGGTGTCGAGGAAAAGCGTGAACTCAACCGAATCGGATCGCGTTATCTCCGGCGCGCCGCTCAGACCGGTCGCGGCCAGAATCAGCGCATCGTTCGTGGATGTGTCCCCATCCACGGTCACACAATTGAAACTGCGCTCGGTCGCAAGAGTAATCGCGCGCTGCAACAGCTTCTGATCCACGCAGGCGTCGGTGGCTATGAAGCCAAGCATGGTAGCCATGTCGGGATGAATCATTCCGGAGCCCTTCGCAATCCCGGTCACCGTTACCGACTGGCCACCGATCTCAACGCGCCGGGCGCAAGCCTTGGCAATGGTGTCGGTCGTCATGATGGCGGTGGCCGCATCGCCCCAGTTGCCCTCCCCCAATCGCCCAACACAAAACGGTAAGCCGGCGACAATCCGATCTACCGGCAGCGGCTCCATGATGACCCCCGTCGAAAAGGGCAACACCTGGTTTGAATCGCAATTGAGCAACTTCGCTGCTTCGATGCACGTTTGTCGGGCCCTTGCGATCCCTTCTTCGCCTGTGCCGGCATTTGCGCACCCCGTATTGACGATCAAGGCGCGAATGCCATCTGCGTTAAGCAGATTTTCTTTTGCGATAATAACTGGAGCCGCACAAAAACGGTTGCGGGTAAAAACGCCGGCAACACGGGTACCGGCGGCAAAGCTCATCAGCAACAAGTCCTTGCGATTTGGTTTTCGAACACCGGCTTCGGCAGTTCCGAGTCGAACGCCCTTGACCGCCAGCAGCGCGGATGCAGTCGGGGCTGTCAGGTTTACCGCCATGGAAAGTTCTGCACCAGGATTCTCGTCGGACAACCGCTGTTCGTCGCCTTTAGATCAGGCGAGTTTACCGTGACACTGTTTGTACTTTTTCCCGGAACCGCAAGGACAAGGATCGTTTCGCCCAACCTTGTTGCCGCGAACAATTGGTTGCGCCTTTGCTTCCGCGTTTGCACGCTCCAATGCCTCGTCATGATCGGTGTTCAAATGATACTGCACGTTGCTCAATTTCGCCTGTTCCTGCCTCTCGGCAGCCGCCGCTTCATCCGCCGACAGAATCTGCACGATCATCAATTGCTGGGTCACTTCCGTTCGCACCGTATCAAGCATCAGGGAAAACAACTCAAAAGCCTCACGTTTGTACTCTTGCTTAGGATTCTTCTGTGCATAGCCCCGCAAATGTATGCCCTGGCGCAGGTGATCAAGCGCCGCCAGGTGCTCCCGCCAGTGGCTATCGAGGAAGTTCAGCATGATTGCCCGTTCGTAGCTGCGCACCTTGGGCGCATCTACACCGGAAAACTTTGTTTCGTAGTGCTCATCGGCGGCTGCAATGATGCGCGCGCGCAGATGTTCTTCATCCAGGGCGTCATCCTGTTTGAGCCACTCCTGAATCGGTACGCGCAGCCCGAATTCCCCCGCCAGGGTCTTTTCCAGGCCAGGCACGTCCCATTGCTCTTCAACACTGGCTGGCGGAACATGTTGTGAGATCACTGCAGCGATGGCGCCTTGGCGCATGGACCGGATGGTATCGGATATGTCCGTCGCTTCGAGCAACTCATTGCGCTGCTGATAGATGACTTTTCGTTGATCGTTGGACACATCGTCATACTCAAGCAACTGCTTGCGAATATCGAAGTTGCGGGCTTCCACCTTGCGCTGTGCATTTTCGATGGCGCGCGTTACCCAAGGGTGCTCGATGGCTTCGCCCTCGGGCATTTTGAGGCGGTTCATGATTGCAGCCACCCGATCCGAAGCGAAAATACGCAGCAACGGATCTTCCAGAGAAAGATAGAAACGACTCGATCCCGGGTCTCCCTGACGTCCGGATCGGCCACGCAACTGGTTATCAACCCGCCGCGACTCGTGGCGCTCCGTGCCGACGATATGCAGCCCGCCTGCCGCGATGACGCGCTTGTGCAATTCCTTCCACTCGGCGCGCATACTGGCTTCTTTGAAGCCCTTTTCGGCTTCGGAAAGCGCTGGATCATTGCGCACTCTTTCGATTTCCGGTTCCGGGTTTCCACCCAGAACAATGTCGGTACCCCGGCCCGCCATATTCGTCGCAATGGTGATCATCTTGGGTCGGCCCGCCTGGGCAATGATCTGCGCCTCGCTTGCGTGCTGCTTCGCGTTGAGCACCTGATGTGGCAGTTTTTCCTTTTCGAGCAACTTGGCCAGCAGTTCAGAGTTTTCAATCGAAGTCGTCCCAACCAAAACCGGCTGGCCACTTTGGTGGCATTGGCTGATGTCGTTTATCACCGCAACATATTTTTCCTTTGCGGTGCGGTAGACCTGATCGAGGCGATCCTCCCGAATCATCGGCATGTGGGTGGGCATGATCACGGTCTCCAACCCGTAAATCTGCTGAAACTCGTAGGCTTCGGTATCTGCCGTGCCGGTCATGCCCGCCAGTTTGCGATACATGCGGAAATAATTCTGGTAGGTAATCGAAGCAAGCGTCTGGTTTTCACGGCGTATGCGCACGCCTTCCTTGGCCTCGATTGCCTGGTGCAATCCATCCGACCAGCGACGCCCGGGGGTCATGCGCCCGGTGAACTCGTCCACAATGACGATTTCATCATTCTGCGCAACATAATGCTGGTCGCGATGAAACAAGGAATGCGCGCGCAACGCCGCATACAGATGGTGCATGAGATTGATGTTGGCGGCATCGTAGAGACTGCCGTTTTCAGGCAGCAATCCCGCCCGTGTCATTAATTCTTCCGCGCGCTCGTGACCGGCCTCTGTAAGTAGTACCTGGTGCGCTTTTTCATCAACAGTGAAATCGCCCGGACCGTTTTCCTCTTTGACGCGCGTCAGGCTAGGAACGACTTCGTTCATGCGTACGTACAGTTCCGTGCTGTCCTCGGCCTGTCCGGAGATTATCAGCGGCGTTCTCGCCTCATCAATCAATATGGAGTCCACCTCGTCGACCACCGCATAGGCAAGGCCACGCTGAACGCGCTCGGGCCCCTGAAAAACCATGTTGTCGCGCAGATAGTCAAATCCGAACTCGCTGTTGGTCCCGTAGGTGATGTCGGCGCCATAGGCTTGCTGCTTCTGCCCGTGCTCCATCTGCGACAGGTTTACGCCAACTGACAATCCCAGAAAACGATACAACCGTCCCATCCATTCCGCATCGCGACTGGCCAGGTAGTCGTTGACCGTGACAACATGCACGCCCTCGCCGGCCAGCGTATTCAGATAGGCCGGCAATGTGGCAACCAGGGTCTTGCCTTCGCCGGTGCGCATCTCCGCGATCTTACCGTTGTGCAGTGCTATGCCCCCCAGTAGCTGTTCGTCGAAATGACGCATGTTCAGAACTCGCCGGCTCGCCTCCCTTACTGCGGCAAACGCTTCGACCAGCAGCTCGTCGAGCGCCTGTCCGTTTCTTGCGCGCTGCCTGTATTCATCCGTACGTGCACGCAGATCAGCATCGCTCAGGACCTGCATTTTCGATTCCAGCGCGTTGATGGCATGAACGGTTTTCGAATATTTTCGCAACAAACGATCGTTGCGGCTGCCAAATATTTTCTTCAGAACACTGTTGATCATTACGCTGAATTTTCCTCAAAATAAAAGGGGTGGGGACGTCTGCCCCCACCCCTCTATTGGATTGCTGTTACGTCTTAAGTTCAGCCCGGCACCTCGAGGAAGCGGGCAGGATTCTGGGGGACGCCTGACTGACGCACTTCAAAGTGCAAGTGTGTACCAGTGGAACGTCCCGTACTGCCAACCTCGGCGATCTTTTGACCACGAAGCACCAC
Source organism: Betaproteobacteria bacterium (assembly GCA_031403365.1). Taxonomy (GTDB): domain Bacteria; phylum Pseudomonadota; class Gammaproteobacteria; order Burkholderiales; family JACQAP01; genus JACQAP01. Next base: position 8,640 of record JANNTE010000067.1, read on the forward strand.
ATCCCCAAGTTTGACCAAGAGTCGCGATGCGTGGGCGTAGCGCGTAACCAACCCGTTACCGTGATCAACCTCGATCATATTACCATACTGAGGGTGCGATTCAGCATAGACCACCACGCCTCCCGCTGCGGCCGTGATTGCAGTTCCCTGTTTGGCCATGAAGTCCATTCCTTCATGGAACGCGTTCCATCCGGTAAAGGGATCAATGCGCCATCCGAAATTGGATGAGAACCATTGCGTAGACAGGGGTGACTGGGTCGGCAGAAGCTGCTTCTTTGCGTGGGACAGGGTCAGCATCGATTCGAGAACGCCAAGTTTATCGCTGCGATCGTCGACTTGGACGGCAAGTTGCTGCACCTTGTTGTCGAGCTCGACCAGAGTAAATTCCTTGGGCGGAATCGAAGATACCGCACCACCTTGCCCCGGAGCCTGATCGAACATGAACTCTTGGGGCTTGATCCCCGCGAGCTTCGTCAAGCGTTCGCCCAGCGTGTCCAGGCGCAACAGCTTGGCTTGCATCTCGCCGAGTCTGGCCGCCATGGTATCCAGGCTTTCGCGCAGATATGACTGCGTTTTGCGCGTTTGCTCCGCCTGCACGGCCTCCAACAGTGATTGTAGGTAGGGGCTGTTGTTGCTCACCGCGTGGCGCAACGAGAAGTAGTTGAGCATCACGGCAAGCGATACAACCATCAGGCACGCCAGCATACCGAGAAACGCCACTTGCGGCGTGCTGAGCGTAAAGCTGCGCGCATGTGAAAATTTACTGGATACTAGAATAATATTCATAACGTCCCCTAACCTTGGCCCTTTGCTTTGACCAGCCCATGTCCGAAAAACGCGTCGGTCTTTTGATCAGCACTCTTCCCGAGTTCCGGCATCTGAACCATGAGATTCGGCACCTCATGGGGCTGCAACGCATGCTCGCTGAAGTCCTCCCGGAAAATCTTGCCAATTCGGCAACCGTTGCTGCGCTGAAGTCTGGCGAGTTATTTCTCTTCTTGGATAACGGTGCAACCGCTGCGAAACTGAGGCACATGGCGCCGCGCATAGTCGCGGCTTTACAGGCGCGGGAAGTTGAGATTACGGGAATTCACCTAAAAGTGCAAGCAAGAGTCCGTGATAACCCATTGCCGCAAAAACACATTTCCCTTGGCATCGCAGGGCGAGCAGCGCTTGACGCGCTGGCGGATCGGTTGGATGCGTCTCCGCTTAAGTCAGCCCTCAGGCGTATTGGCCGTTAAACCGCGAAGTCTAGAGAGCGACCACGGCGCGCTCAAAAACATAAAACGCCAATATTATCAACAAGATAATTAAACCCAATGCAAGGATCTTCCAGCCTGTGTGCAACCACTTCCGGCTGCCGGTGACAAGGTATAGCAACGCCGATACACCGACTCCAATAATGAGCAAAGCACCAACAAGACGCAAAATAAGCATGGAATGAGGCGAGGGGATCGCCGTGACTGGTGCGTCCAGTGCCTCAGACCGTCTGCATTTGCAGCCTGAGGAAAGGGGGCGCCTCTTCCGGCTTAAGGAAAGTTACGGATTCCCATGAGGATTCGTCTTCCATCAATTTGCGCAAAAGCTCATTGTTGAGGGCATGACCGGACTTGTATGCTGAATAAGCCCCTATGACCGGATGCCCGAGCAGATATAGATCTCCGATCGCATCAAGTGCCTTGTGTTTTACGAATTCGTCTTCATAGCGCAGTCCGTCTGCGTTTAGCACACGAAACTCGTCCATGACGATCGCGTTATCGAGGCTTCCGCCGAGTGCCAGTCCCTGGGAGCGCATGCTCTCCACATCCTGCATAAATCCAAACGTTCTGGCCCGGCTCACCTCTTTCACATACGAGGTATGCTCGAAATCGACGACTACGCGTTTGTTGGAATGGGCGAAAACCGGATGCCGAAAATCAATGCTGAAGTCCACGCGAAATCCGTTGTAGGGTTCGAACTTGACCCATTTGTCTCCGTGCCTGACCTCCACCGTTTTCTTGATGCGGATAAATCTCTTGGCCGCAGGTTGCTCTTCAATGCCGGCCGATTGAAGCAGGAACACGAAAGGCGACGCCGAACCATCCATAATCGGCATCTCGCCTGATGTCAATTCGACGAACACATTGTCGATACCCAATCCGGCCAGCGCCGACATCAAATGTTCCACCGTCTGAACTCGGACGCCATCCTTCTCAAGACAGGAAGACAATCTGGTATCACCGACCGCGTAGGCATCCGCCTTTATTTCCACCACTGGATTCATGTCCACACGCCGGAAAACTATGCCGCTGTTCGCCATGGCCGGACGCAATGTCAGATATACCTTCTCTCCGGTATGCAATCCAACACCAGTGGCGCGAACAATGTTTTTCAGCGTGCGTTGTTTGATCATCGTGAAGTCCCCAGAGCAGCCAGATCTAGATATCGATTGCCATCGATAAACAGTTGATTAGACTACCATAGAGGCAGCTTGCTGCGCCAGCACAACGTTAATGTCGCGACGCAGCAAGGAAAATCTGCCGCACTCCATTCAGTCCGCTTGCTTGCGCAGAAATGCGGGGATGTCGAGCATCTCAACTCCGGATAACTTCATCGCCTCAACCGCCGCATCGCGTGAACGGCGACGTATGACTGCCGGCGTTTCGAGATTCCCGTAATTCGCGCTCAGCGGCATTGCATCGGTACCGGTTTTCACCATTGTCAGAGGCTTTTGCTGATGGTGAATCGACGCACCTCCAAGGCCGGTTGCAACCATGGTTACGCGCAGGCGATCTTCCATTGCCTCATCGATCACGGTCCCGACGATTACGGTCGCGTCTTCCGCCGTGAACCCCTTGATGGTATTCATGACGACATGCACTTCCTTCATCTTGAGGCTGGAACTTGCGGTGATATTGACCAGCACACCACGGGCACCCGCCAGATTGACGTCTTCCAGCAGCGGGCTTGCCACGGCCTGCTCGGCCGCGGCATGCGCCCGATCCGGCCCCGCGGCCACTGCCGAGCCCATCATCGCCATGCCCATCTCGGACATCACTGTGCGCACGTCGGCGAAATCGACGTTGACCAGACCCGGACACTTGATCACCTCGGCGATTCCGGCCACGGCGCCGTGCAAGACTGTGTTCGCCGCCTTGAACGCGTCCAGCATGCTGACGTCTTCGCCAAGAACCTGCATCAGCTTGTCGTTCGGAATCACGATCAATGAATCGACATGCCGGCAAAGTTCATCGAGACCCTGCTGCGCGATTTTCTGGCGCTTTCCCTCGAAGGCAAAAGGTTTCGTCACCACGGCGACGGTAAGAATGCCGAGCTCGCGTGCGGCTTCCGCAACGATAGGTGCAGCCCCGGTACCGGTGCCCCCTCCCATCCCGGCCGTCAAAAACAGCATGTCCGCGCCTTCGATCAACTCGATGATGCGCTCACGGTCTTCGATCGCGGCGTCGCGCCCGATATCCGGATTTGCACCGGCCCCCAAGCCCTTGGTCACGTTGGGCCCGAGCTGCAACAGTGTTTTCGCCTTGTTGCGCTTGAGCGCCTGAGAATCCGTGTTGGCGCAAATAAACTCGACTCCCTCGACACCTTCGTTGATCATATGATCGACGGCATTACCACCGCACCCGCCGACTCCGACGACTTTGATCACTGCTTCCTGGGGTTGTGTATCCATGATTTCGAACATGAGCTGCCTCCTGTAAAGAACCTATTGAACCGTTAAACACTGAAATTGCCTGAACCGCATGACCTAAAAATTGGTCTCGAACCATTTCTTCATGCGGCCGACGATCTGCTTGAACGAGCCGCTCTGCATTTTTTCGATCTGATGTCTGTGATGCTGGCTGAGTCCCGCCATCAGCAACCCCACGCCCGTTGAATAGCGCGGGTTACGCATAACCTCGGACAATCCGCCCTCGTAACTTGGCAGACCCAGCCGAACCGGCATATGGAAGACTTCCTCGCCCAGTTCGACCATTCCCTGCATCGCCGCGCTGCCCCCGGTGATGACGATGCCCGAAGAGAGCAGTTCCTCGAACCCGCTGCGCCGCAGTTCGGCCTGGACCAGCGAATAGAGCTCTTCCACGCGTGGCTCGATCACTTCTGCCAGGGTCTGACGCGACATTTTCCTGGAGCTTCGCTCCCCCACTCCCGGCACCTCAACCATTTCCTGAGGGTCGGCCAGCGCGCGCAATGCGCACCCATAGCGGCGTTTTATCTCCTCCGCTTCCTTGGTCGGAGTGCGTAGCGCCATCGCAATGTCGTTGGTGATCTGATCCCCGGCAATGGGAATCACGGCTGTATGCCGGATCGCCCCCTGGGTGAAGATCGCGATGTCAGACGTCCCTCCGCCAATGTCGACCAGACATACGCCCAGATCGCGTTCGTCCTCGGAGAGTACGGCCATGGCGGACGCCAGAGGCTGCAAGATGAGATCGTTGACTTCCAGTCCGCAGCGTCGCACGCACTTCATGATGTTCTGGGCCGCGGACACGGCGCCGGTGACAATATGCACTTTTACTTCAAGGCGAACCCCGCTCATTCCGAGCGGTTCACGCACGTCTTCCTGGCCATCAATCACGAATTCCTGGTTTAGCACATGAAGAATCTGCTGGTCGGTCGGGATCGGGATCGCCTTGGCTGTTTCCACGACGCGATCCACATCGCCTTGCGCCACCTCGCGATCCTTGATCGCCACCATGCCGTGTGAGTTGAAACTGCGGATATGGCTGCCGGCGATGCCGGTCCACACATCGCGGATCTTGCAATCGGCCATCAACTCCGCTTCTTCGAGTGCCCGCTGGATGGCATTGACGGTCGATTCGATGTTGACGACGACGCCCTTCTTCAGTCCGCGCGAGGGTGAGCTGCCCATCCCAATCACTTCGAAGCCGCCTTCGGGTTTCATCTCGGCGACGATGGCCGCGATCTTCGACGTGCCGATGTCGAGACCAATGATCAAATTCTTGTTTTCTTTTCTTACACTCAGGGCCATGGGCTGTATATCGCGGGCAATCAGGTCTTGTCTCTGTCCCACTTCAATCCGGGGCTGCGAACGGCAAAGCCGTTCGTGTAGCGCAGATCAATGTGAGTTGATGGATGCGGGATTTGCAAGACGATGCGCTCATACGCAGCGACAAATCGGATCAGCCTGGTCTCAAGGTCGGCGCGCCCGAGTTCGAGCACCGCGCCATCATCGAGCTTGAGTACCCATGCACGCCGGTTTGACAAGGTCATCTGGACGATGCGCCTGCCGGTCGGCTCAAGCACACGGCCAAAATCCTGTAATCGGAGAACCATTTCCGGCGCAGCGCCATCCGGACCTTTCAGCACCGGCAGGTTGGCGTTGACTGCGGCTTCAAACACCTCGCCTTGCGCGCTGACTAGGGCGGTGGAGGCCCAGCGTGCATAAGGCTTGTGCTCTTCCACCGCGACTTGCAGACGGTCGGGCCATTGCCGGCGAACGTTGGCCACGCGGACCCAGGGCAGGGTCTCGAATGCCGCGCGCACCCGTTCCAGGTCCACGGTGAAAAAGTTGCCCCGTAATTGCTTTTCCACGACCGCTTCAACTTGCTCATGCGTCACGTGCGCGACATCGCCGGAGAGTTCAATCGCGCGCAGCGGAAATGCCGGAAGATGCGCGACGTAGTGAGCCGTGCCATAAAGCATCAGCGCTGCCGCGATTGTGAACAACACATTCGCGCACAGGCGCAAGGCCGTCTCGTCATCCCACATGGGCGCCTTCCAGAATACGTGTGACCAGCTGGGGAAAACTCATGCCCGCCTGTTTCGCCGCCATCGGCACCAGGCTGTGGCCGGTCATGCCCGGTGAAGTGTTCATCTCCAGAAACGCAAAGCTGTTGTCCGCGCGCAGGATCAGATCTGCTCTGCCCCAGCCTTCGCAGCCGAGCACCTGGAACGCTTGCAGCGAGAGGTCGCGGATGGTGTGTTCCAGGTCAGCCGGTATGCCGGCGGGGCAGTGGTACTTCGTGTCGTCGCTGAAATACTTGTTCTGATAGTCGTAGTTGCCTTGCGGCGCCTCGATGCGGATCAGGGGCAGGGCCGTGGCGTCGAGAACGGACGCGGTCAGTTCACGTCCATCAACGAACTCTTCCGCGAGCACCATGCGGTCAAAACCGGCGGCAAGAGCATAGGCTTCGGGCAATTGCGCGACTGCGCGAACCTTGGTCAGACCTAGCGAGGAGCCTTCGCGAACCGGCTTGACGATCAGCGGCAATCCGAGCGTTCGCGCAACAGCCTGCCAGTCCGACGCGTCATTCAACAATACATCCTTCGCCACCGGAATCCCGGCCGTGCGCCAGATCAGTTTTGTACGCCATTTGTCCATCGCCAGGGCACTCGCCATAACCCCGCTACCGGTGTAGGGAATGCCGAGCAATTCCAGCGCGCCCTGCACGGTGCCGTCCTCGCCGTGGCGCCCATGCAGCGCGATGAATGCGCGATCGAAATGCTGGAGCTTGAGTTCGGATAAGTCGCGATGTTGCGGGTCGAATGCATGCGCATCCACGCCCTGTTCGCGCAATGCCGCCAGCACGGCGTTGCCTGACAGCAGCGAAATTTCCCGTTCCCCGGAACGCCCTCCCATCAGCACCGCCACTTTGCCGAAGCGCTGACCGCTCATGAGTGCGTTTCCTTCATGCCTCACCCACGATGCGCACTTCGCGTTCGAGGACAATTCCGGCATCGCGTTCGACCGTGGTTTGTACCAGATTGATGAGTGATTCGATATCGCGCGCTGTCGCCTTGCCCTTGTTGATGATGAAGTTGGCGTGAAGGTTCGAAACTTCCGCGTCGCCGACTTGCCTTCCTTTCAGTCCGCTCGCCTGTATCAGACGCGCGGCATGGTCTTCCGGCGGATTGCGGAATACCGAGCCGGCGTTGTGCTCGGAAAGCGGCTGGGTTGCGATGCGCTTCGACAACAAGGTCTTTATTTTTTCACGCGCGGCTGCACCGTCGCCATGGGCGAACTGCAGCCATGCGCCAATGAAAAACTCATCCCGGGCCTCGAGCGCGGCGACACTTCTATAGCCAGCCCGATACGCATCGCTCTGGCGTACATGCACCCGGCCGGCGCGATCCATGGTACGCACGCGAGTTACGACATCCCAGGTCTCGGTGCCGTAGCAGCCGGCATTCATGGCAAGCGCTCCACCCATGGTGCCGGGTATGCCGGCAAGAAACTCCGCGCCCTGCAGATTGTGGTTCGCGGCAAAGCGCGCGACTTTCGGGCAGGCCACTCCGGCATCAGTGTATATTTCACCTCGGCTTTCGCGATCGTCCAGCAGCAGTCGCGCCAGCACTCGGTGGGTAAACACGACGGTGCCGCGATAACCCCCGTCGCGAACCAGCAGGTTGCTGCCGAGGCCAACCAGCAACAGCGGTTCATTTTGCGGCAGTCGGGCGACAAACATACCCAAATCATCCAGATCCGCCGGCGTGTACGTGCGATCGGCGGCACCACCGGCACGCCAGCTCACATGCGCGCTCATCGGCTCGTTGCGTTGGATTTTTCCGCGCAAGCCGCTGGTCTCGATTTCTGACAGTTCCGCCATGTCCATGCGTCTGGGCTCAATGTCCTCTGGCCAGTCTTCCCGGCACTGAACCGATGGAGCCGGCACCCATGGTGATAACCACATCACCGCTCTTCGCAGTCGCCATGATCGCGGCGGACAAATCGGCGATCTGCTCCACGAACACGGGCTCAACCTTGCCAACCACGCGCACCGCTCGCGCCAGCGCGCGACCGTCGGCTGCGACAATTGGTGTTTCACCGGCCGGATAGACGTCAGTGAGCAACAACACGTCTACCGAGGACAATACTTTGACGAAATCCTCGAAACAGTCGCGCGTGCGTGTGTAACGATGTGGTTGAAAGGCCAGCACCAGACGCCGATTTGGAAATGCGCCACGCGCGGCGGCCAGCGTCGCTGCCATTTCCGCGGGGTGATGGCCGTAGTCGTCGACCAGCGTGAAAACGCCCTGCGCCAGCGCCACTTCGCCGAAGCGCTGAAAGCGCCGCCCGACGCCCCGGAAATCGGCGAGCGCCTGGACAATGGCGGCGTCGGGTACGCCGATTTCCATGCCTACCGCGATGGCGGCCAATGCGTTTTGCACGTTGTGCACGCCGGGAAGATTCAGGATGATGTTCAAATCGACGAGCGGTTTCGGGTTCCCGTTTCGGCGCACGACACGGAAGCGCATTTTTCCGCCGTCCGCCGCCACATCCACGGCACGAATGTTGGCGCCCTCCGATTGACCATAGGTCGTCACCTGCTTCGTAATGAGCGGCAGCAGGCTTCTCACGTTGACGTCGTCCAGGCACAGCACCGCCATGCCATAAAAGGGCAAATGCTCGATGAACTCGAGAAATGCGTGACGCAGACGGCTGAAGTCGTGTCCGTAGGTTTCCATGTGATCGGCATCGATATTCGTGACGACTGCGAGCACGGGTTGCAGAAAAAGGAAGGAAGCGTCGGATTCGTCCGCTTCCACGACAATGAACTCCCCGGTGCCCAGTTTCGCGTTGGCACCGGCGGCTTCGAGCCGGCCACCGATGACAAAAGTCGGATCCATTCCCGCTGCCGCCAGTACGCTCGCCACCAGACTGGTTGTGGTGGTCTTTCCGTGCGTTCCCGCGATGGCGATTCCCTGCTTGAGGCGCATCAGTTCCGCGAGCATCATCGCCCTGGGCACCACCGGGATACGCTGCGCGCGGGCGGCGGCGACCTCGGGATTATCCGGCCTCACCGCGGTGGATGTGACCACGGCATTGGCGCCGCTGACATTGCCGGGTCCGTGGCCGATCTGCACGCGCACGCCGAGGCTGGTCAAGCGGGCGGTAGCGGCGCTTTCGGCAATGTCCGATCCGCTGACGCCGAATCCCAGATTGAGCATCACTTCCGCGATGCCGCTCATGCCGGCGCCGCCGATGCCGATAAAATGAACGTGTTTGACCTTGTGCTTCATGCCGCGAGTGCCACGCAATGTTCCGCGACCACGCGCGCGGCGTCGGGTTTGCCGAGGGCACGTGCACGGCTGGCCATCTCGAGCAACTTCTCGCGGGTAAACCCGAGAAGAAGTTCGGCGAGTTTTCCCGGCGTAAGTTCAGACTGCGGCAGCAGTATCGCGGCCGATTGGCCTGCAAGATAGCGGGCATTGACGCTCTGGTGATCATCGACCGCAGAGGGCAAAGGCACCAGCACGCTGGCAACGCCTGCGGCGGCGAGTTCCGAGACCGTGAGCGCGCCGGCGCGGCAGATGACGACATCCGCCGCGGCATAGGCCTGCGCCATGTCGACAATGAACGCCCGGGTGATCGCGCTCACGCCCGCGGCACGGTAGGCAGCCTCCAGCGCGGCCAGATGCTTCGCACCGGCCTGATGGGTGACTTGCGGACGCTGCGCCTGCTCAATCAACGCCAGCGCACGCGGCACGGTTTCATTCAGTATCTGCGCGCCGAGACTGCCGCCGATCACCAGAACATTCAGGCTGCCGTCGCGATGACGAAAGCGCACTTCCGGCGCCGGCAATTGCGCGATTTCGCGGCGCACCGGATTGCCCGTCCATTGTGCGTTCTTCAAAGCGTTCGGAAACGCCACCAGAATACGGTCCGCGACCATGCTCAGCACCTTGTTGGCGAGTCCCGATACGGCATTTTGTTCATGCAATACCAGCGGCCGCGCCAGAAACGCGGCCATCATGCCGCCCGGAAAGGAAACGTAGCCGCCCATGCCCAGCACGACGTCCGGACGCCGGCGAAAAATTACGCGTGCGGCCTGCCAGAACGCGATCAGGAGATTCAGCGGTAGCAGCAGCGCGCGCACCACACCCTTGCCGCGCAGTCCGGAAAAACGCAGCCATTCGATCTCGTATCCGTGCTGGGGCACCAGCGTGCTTTCCATGCCGGCCTTCGAGCCAAGCCACACAATCGTCCACCCGCGTTCACGCAGCTGATCGGCCACCGCGAGCGCCGGAAAGATGTGGCCCCCGGTGCCGCCAGCCATGATGAGAATGCTTCGGCTCACAGCGAGTAACCCTTCATCATCTGCCGGTTCTCGTAGTCGACACGCAGCAAAATTGCCAGCGCGCAACAGTTTGCGACCAGGCTGCTGCCTCCGAACGAGAGCAGCGGCAGCGTCAAACCCTTGGTGGGCAGTACGCCCATGTTCACGCCCATGTTGATGAATGACTGAACCGCGAACCACAGCGCGACTCCCTGTGCCACCAGTGCGGAGAAGCAGCGCTCAAGACGGGCGGCCTGATTGCCGATCGAGAAAGCGCGCCAGATCAACCAGGAGAACAGCGCAATAACGCAGATCACTCCGGCAAAGCCCAGTTCCTCGGCAATGACGGCGAGCAGGAAATCGGTATGCGCCTCGGGTAAATAGAAAAGTTTCTCGACGCTCGCACCGAGACCGACGCCGAACCACTCACCGCGCCCGAAGGCGATCAAGGCGTGTGACAACTGGTAACCCTTGCCAAATGGATCCGACCAGGGATCCATGAAGCCGATAACACGCTGCAGCCGGTACGGAGAGGTCCATATAAGGACGACGAATCCGGCGAGCAGCAGGACAATCAGCGTGGCGAACAGCTTCCAGTTCATTCCGCCAAGGAACAGAATGGCCATTGCAACAACCGCAATTACCGCGAATGCACCGAAATCCGGTTCACGCAGCAAAAGTCCCGCCGTGATCAGCATCACGACCAGCATCGGCAGGAAGCCCTTGCGAAAACTGTGCATCAGGGCCGCCTTGCGAACCGTGTAGTCGGCCGCGTAGAGCACCGCGAACAGCTTCATAAGTTCGGATGGTTGCAGATTGATCAGGCCAAACGACAGCCAGCGGCGACTCCCGTTCACTTCCCTCCCGATCCCCGGGATCAGCACCAGGATCAGAAGTACCATTCCGAGGCAAAACAGATAGGGCGCGGCCTGCTCCCAGACACGCAGTGGAAACTGGAAACAAATGAAACCAGCGGTCAGGCCAATGACGAGGAAAACTCCGTGTCGAACCAGGAAGTAGGTAGACTGGTTTGCGGAAAAACGCGCTCCTTCGGCGATCGCGATCGACGACGAATAGACCATCACCAGCCCGAGGGCGAGAAGCACAATCGCGGCGCCTACGAGTGCATAGTCAAACCCGACCATGGGCTGCGGCCGACCCCTGGTACCGAATTCCAGAACGGCGCTCACTGTTCGGCCTCCAGCAATTGCACCTGTTCGACAAATACTTCCGCGCGATGCTCGTAGTTGCGAAACATGTCGAAGCTGGCACAGGCCGGCGACAGCATGACGGCGTCACCGGGTGTCGCCAGCGCAAAGGCCGTGCGCACCGCATCATGCAAGTCGGCGGCATGCACGGTCTTGACGCCTGATGGCGCAATGGCCTGCGCGATACTGGCGGC
>JANNTE010000068.1:0-1874 GCA_031403365.1 Betaproteobacteria bacterium
AACGCGGGGACGTCCCCCGCCTCGATCAGGATCGAGGATTCAGCAAACCAATGCTGTAGAGGACAGAGCGCCTGACAATTCCGAGCGCTACAGCAGATGCGATGGTCGAACTACCACACCACCGCGAAGCGGTTTAGTTCAACGTGTAATCGACTTCCGAATTGCCGGATATCCCGGCTCCTTGCTCGAAGAACGGCAGATAGCCCTTTGAATCACTGATCTTTCTGGCATACTGTTTATAAACACAGGTTCAGTCAATTCGGCCTATTTGCCGCCGTATTACGAAATAGGCTGCATGGAGATGGGACAATGTTAACCAAATCAACGATTTCGTCAACAGCATCGTCCGGCCTGCTTGCATGTATAGGCTGGGCTGGCAATCCGGTGCAATGGAAGCGGATGGCGCTCAGGTCCGCACGCCCATGCGTCTTTCTTTCGCCCGCACCAGGGCGCTGATGACTTCGTTGAACGGTGCGGCGATACCGGCGGCCTTTGCCGTGCGCGGGATTGCGCCGTTGATGGCTTCGATTTCGGACATGCGCCCGGCCATGTGGTCGAGCAGCATGGAGGGTCTGGCGTTGGGAATTTTCGATCCGAAATTACGCACGTAGGCAACCGGATCGTCGAAGTCGAGTTTGATGCCGCGCGCGCGGGCGACCTGGTAAGCCTCGGTCGCGCAGCCTGCGGAAATCGGCCACATATCGGCGTCGTCCATGACTTCGCCGATGGTGCGCTCGGTCACGGCACAGGGGCCGGAGAAGCCGACGTTGCAGATTAATTTTTCCCAGACCAGTTGGTCGATGTCGTCGAAACATTTCACGCGAAAGCCGCCTGAGCGCCAGACTTCGGCCACAGCTTCCAGGCGCGGGGAGACGGGGCCGGAGAATTCACCCAGGCGCACCAGTTCCCAGCCGTTGTGATGGGCATGGCCGGGGGCTTTCATCGAGGCGCCGAAGCCGCCGACGACGCCAACCAGCACGCGCTCGCGCCCGAGAACTTTGGCGGCGGTGTCCGGGCCACCGAGTCCGTTCTGGATTGAGAGCACAACGCTGTCCTTGCCCAGCAACGGCTGCATTGATTTGGCGGCTTGCTCGACATGCATGGCCTTGGTCGCCAGGATCACCAAATCACATGGTCCGGCATCTGCCGGATTCGTGGTCGCTTTGATGCGCACCGTGTGTTCGCCGGACGCGCCTTCGAGGCGCAGGCCCTTGGAGTTAATGGCGTCGATATGCTCTTTCCAGTTATCGATCGCCCACACTTCGTGGCCGGCGTTTCCCAGCAGGGCTGCGTAGACGCTTCCCATTGCACCGCATCCGACTACCGCTACTTTCATGATTACCTCTCTAGATTTTCCGGAATTCTAGTTAACTTTAACGCTTCGTGCGCGGCCTCATTGAATTACAATCGCGCCGTACCTAACAAATCCAGAGGGAGGACAGTCATGAAGTCCACACGAATCTTGGTTGCCGCATTTGCATTGGCATCCGTCTGTGTGAGCGCATCCGCGCAGTCGGTCACCAAGCTGCGTTTCGAATCGGTATTCCCGGCCTCGAGCCTGTTCTTCGAAAGCTCGAAATATTTCACCGAGCGCGTCAAAGCTTTGAGCGGTGGACGCCTGCTGATTGAAATGCTGCCGCCCGGCGCCGTGGTGCCTCCTTTTGAAGTGCTCGACGCGGTACACAAGGGTGTGCTGGACGGCGGGCATACGGCGTCGGCCTACTGGGTGGGCAAGAACCGCGCGGCCACCCTGTTCGGCCCGACACCCGGCGGCCCGTTCGGCATGGACATCTTCGACTACATGGGCTGGATTCACGAGGGCGGCGGTCTGGCGCTGTACCAGGAGTTCTACCAGAAGGAGCTGCAGCGCAACG
>JANNTE010000069.1:0-8446 GCA_031403365.1 Betaproteobacteria bacterium
CGGAGGCACGCCGAACACCAGCACCAGCAGCGGCGTCATCAGCGATCCACCGCCGATACCGGTGAGTCCGACGATGATGCCGACCAGAAGTCCAGAAAAAGCGTACCCAAGTTCCATATGATCTGCCAGGTGTTGGCCGCGCACGCGCCGGGTAATCGGCACGTACTGGCTGCGGCGGAATGCAGGTCTGCACCCCGCCAGCGACATTCCCGTCCTTTGAAATTGATCGCATCATAGCCGCGGCTCTTAAAATGCCAATGACTGTTCTGTTAGTATTAAATACGAATTGATTATTTGGACGCCGTTGCCCGGCCTGGAGCCCATCTCGTGAAACTGCAACAATTGCGCTATATCCGCGAAGTCGCCCGCCAGAATCTCAATCTTTCCAGGGCGGCCGAGATTCTGCACACCTCGCAGCCGGGCATCAGCAAGCAGATTCGTGACCTCGAGGACGAACTGGGCGTCGATATTTTTGTCCGCCACGGCAAACGCGTGGTTGCGGTCACCGAACCGGGCAAGGCGATCCTGGAGATTGCCCAGCGCATGCTGAAAGACATGGAAAATCTCAAACAGGTCGGCGAGCAGTTCACCGCGGAAGACACCGGAAGTTTGACCATCGCCACCACGCATACCCAGGCGCGTTATGCGCTTCCGCAGGTTATTCAGCGCTTCAAGAAGCGCTATCCCGAGGTACAGCTGTCCTTGCGCCAGGGCAGCCCGACGCAGATCTCCGAAATGGTGACTTCGGGTGAATCCGACATCGCCATTGCCACCGAGGCCATCGAGTCATACAAGGACCTGGTGATGCTGCCCTGTTACAAATGGAACCGATGCATTCTGGTGCAACCGGGCCATGCGTTGCTGAAACTGAAAAAGCTGACCGTCGAGGCCATCGCTGCGTTTCCCATCATTACCTACGATTTCGCCTTCACCGGCCGCTCGAAAATCAACCAGGCCTTCGCCGAGAAGGGTCTGACGCCCAACGTTGTGCTCACCGCCATCGACGCCGATGTCATCAAGACCTACGTGGAGCTGGGATTGGGCGTGGGCATCGTCGCCATGATGGCTTACGACCCGAAGCGCGACAACCATGTGCGTGCCATCGACGCGAGCCACTTGTTCGAGCCCAGCACCACCCGCATCGGCATCCGCAAGAACAGCTATCTGCGCGGGTTTACCTACGACTTCATCGAAATGTTCGCACCCCATCTCACCCGCAAAGTGGTGGATGAGGCCATGCACGCCGGCCTATAGGGGACTTTTCTTGCCGTGGAAGCTGCGCGGCGCCGGGTCTCAGAGCGCCCGCTTCGCGAAATCGCGCAGCCGAAAACCCAGCAGCCACAGGCTACCGAAATAACTCGCCACACCAAGCCCGACGAGCAATGAAAGCTGCCAGACGCGCCACCACGCCGTCGCGCCCAGCCAGTCGTCATGCGTTCCCATGGCCCACCACAACAGCGCGGCCATCACTGCCACCGCCAGCGCCAGCCTGGCGAGGAAAAACGCCCAGCCCGGCCGCGGGTGGAAGATGTCGTGCCGGCGCAACATGGTGTAGAGCAGCCCGGCATTGATGCAGGCACCGAGGGAAATCGCCAACGCCAGGCCGGCATGGCGCAAGGGGCCGATGAAAACCAGGTTCAGCGCCTGCGTGGCCGCGAGCGTAATCAGTCCGATCTTGACCGGAGTGCGCACGTTCTGACGTGCATAGAAACCCGGGGCGAGCACTTTGACCAGAATCAGTCCGAGCAGGCCCACGCTATAAGCCATGAGTGCCTCGCGCGTCATCATGACGTCATTGACGTCGAATGCACCGTGATGAAACAAGGTCGCGATCAAGGGCACGGCGAGCAGCGCCAGCGCCACTGCGCACGGCAGTGCCAGCATGAAGGTGAGACGCAGTCCCCAGTCGAGCAGCCGCGAATATTCCTCGGTAGTTTTTTCCGCGACGCTGCGCGTCAGACTTGGCAACAGGATCGTGCCCAGTGCCACGCCCAGCAATCCGGTCGGAAACTCCATCAGCCGGTCCGCGTAGTAGAGCCAGGAGACGCTGCCGGTAATCAGAAAAGAGGCGAAAACGGTGTTTATCAGCAGGCTGATCTGACCGATTGAAACGCCAAAAACCGAAGGACCCATGAGCTTGAGAACCCTCCAGACGCCGGCATCCTTCAGATTAAAACGCCAGCGGGGCAGCATGCCGATCCGGTACAGGAAGGTAAGTTGAAAACCCAGTTGCAGCAAGCCACCCACGAACACAGCCCAGCCCAGGGCCAAAACCGGAGGATCAAAATGCGGTGCCAGCCATAATGCAAAGGCAATGAATGACACGTTGAGCAGCGCCGGCGTAAACGCCGGCACCCAGAAACGGCTCCAGGTATTCAGAATGCTGCCCGCAAACGAGGTCAGCGAGATGAACAAGATGTAGGGAAAGGTAATGCGCAACAATTGCACCGTGACCGCGAACTTGTCCGGGCTTCCCACGAATCCTGGCGCTGTCAGATATACGATCAGCGGCGCGGCGATCATGCCAAGCGCGGACACCATGATCAGCACCACACCCAGCAGTGTGGCCACATGATCGACCAGAACGCGCGTTTCTTCGGGGCCTCGCGTATTCCGGTATTCCCCGAGTATGGGCACAAAGGCCTGGGCAAACGCGCCCTCGGCAAACAGCCGCCGCAGCAGGTTTGGCAGGCGAAACGCCACGAAAAAGGCGTCGGTGTACATTCCCGCCCCGAACGACCGGGCGATCACCGCATCGCGCACGAATCCCAGAATCCTCGACACCAGTGTCATGCTGCTGATGGTCGCCAAGGCCTTGAGCAAATTCATGAACGTATGTGAAGTGGGGCCATAGGCTGCGGATTGTAACCGAGCGATCCATCCTGTCCGCATCAGGGCGGGGACCGGAGCGCTCCCGCAGGCAAGGCGCGCGGCAGCCGCAATCCGGTTGCAAATCCCCTGCCGGGACAGTACTATGGCGCCCTTTTCAGCAGCCCTCCCCCGGTTAAAGGAAGCTCTCAATGGCCAATATCGCCTCTGCCAAGAAACGCGCCCGCCAGGCAGAACACCGCCGCGCCCACAATGCAGGCCAGCGCACCGAATTGCGCACCGCCATCAAGAACGTGAGAAAGGCGATTGCCGCGGGCGATAAAAAGGCTGCTCAGGCACAGTTCCAGCTGTCTCAGAGCCGGATCGATTCGATCGCGGATAAGCGCATCGTGCACAAGAATACGGTTTCACGGCAAAAGAGCCGATTGGCTGCCGCCGTCAAGGCCATGGCCTGATAAGTAACGTCCGAGTCAAGAAAAGGCCCGCTGCAGCGGGCCTTTTTGTTTTATGTGTAGCCGCAGGCACATTCAGACGGCTTTGGTATTCGTGAGCACAAGCGCGTCAGGCCGGGCGGGCGGCGACTGACGAATTTCGTGTCTACCCGCGCGAGTCTGCAATTCATTGTCACTACAAAACGTCATCAGGAACCGGTATGCCTCGGGGCTCATATGCTCAAGCCGGCGGTCGATCGCTACGCACCTGACGCCTCCGGAGATGATTGGTTTCAGATATGGGGAATAGCTGATGCGCTGATCTTCGCCGAACAGGGACATGCAACCGCAGAGACGCTCGGCCCAATCGCTCGGCCGGAAGACCTCGCCGTTGGAGGTCTTGCCAACAATCACGATTTCTTCAATGGGAGGGCCGGACATGAATGGTTGGGAGCCTGACGGTGTGCCGACCGGAGAATTGCAAATCACGAATGGCGCGCATGCTAACACGTTCTTGCGGCGCACCAAATCGCTTTCCACGACTCGATGGATCGTATTTAAGTAATTGATAATGAGTAATTTTAATTGATGTCTTTGCAGTCGCCAAGCCTCAGTCGCTGTCAGTATTCGCCGTCGCCAGGGAGCTGTACCCATTGCTCAGCCAGAGCGATGCGCAACTCACCCGTTCCTTCAACGGCTGCCGGAAGCGCAACTTTGACGAATTCGAGCGCAGAACATCGCTTTCTGCCGTTTACACCCCGGTTTGCAGGGCGCAAGGGCACAAAGGCTTGCGTCCGGGAGTCGATTCGGATAATTTCGGTTGCTTGAGAATCCCTTTATGCCCGACAAAGCACACGGCGGCTTTTTGCCGCCGTGTGCATTTTGGAGCCGGGTAAAACAGCAACCCGACCGAATTGATGCATCACCTGAAGACACTCTGGAGCGGCCGCTGCATCGCGTTGTCGCGAGATGCAGGCTTGACTGTCCGGATGTGTCACTGACGACATGCCGACGCCGAAACATTTTCTGCAGTTCAAGGATTTCTCGCTCGTGGAACTCGAGCGGGTCTTTGAGCGCACACGCTGGATCAAACAGCAGTTCAAAGCCTACAAGCCCTTTCAGCCGCTGTTCGACCGCACCCTGGTTATGATTTTCGAGAAGCAAAGCACGCGCACCCGCTTGTCGTTCGAGGCCGGAATGCAGCAACTCGGAGGGTCGGCCATTTTTCTCAGCACGCGCGATTCCCAGCTCGGTCGCGGAGAACCGGTGGAAGACGCCGCGCAAGTGATTTCGCGCATGTGCGATATCGTAATGATCCGCACCTACGAGCAGGACATCATTGAGCGTTTCGCGGCGCACTCGCGGGTACCGGTCATCAACGGACTCACCAACGAATATCATCCCTGTCAGATCCTTGCCGACATCTACACCTACGTTGAGCGTCGCGGTCCGATCAAAGGCAAGACCGTGGCCTGGATTGGCGACTCGAACAATGTCTGCAATACCTGGTTGCAGGCAGCGGAAGTTTTTGATTTCAACGTGCATGTGTCCACCCCGCCGGGCTATGAAGTCGAACCGGAGCGCGCCGGCCTTTACGGCAATGACCACTACGAACAGTTTGCCGACCCGATGGACGCTGCGCGCGCCGCCGACCTGGTCACCACCGATGTCTGGACCAGCATGGGATTCGAGGCGGAAAACGAGGAACGCAAGCGCGACTTCGAAGACTGGCAGGTGGACGCTGAAATGATGAAGCACGCCAGTCGCGACGCCCTGTTCATGCACTGCCTGCCAGCGCATCGCGGCGAGGAGGTAACGTCGGAAGTCATCGACGGTGCGCAGAGTGTGGTCTGGGACGAAGCAGAAAATCGCTTGCACACCCAGAAAGCCTTGATGGAATATCTGATACTTGGTCCTATCCAACAGGAGTAATCATGAAACGCCTGAACATTTCCCGAGCTGCACTGCTGCTTTCCCTGATGTTGCCGGCTATCGGTTTGCCGGCCGATGAGGACGTCGCCTGGATTGCCGATGCCAATGGCTGCAAAGTTGCCAATCCGTTCCCGCAGCCGGGCGAAACCATCACCTGGAGCGGGCCATGCAAGAACAAGCTGGCCGATGGTGAAGGCGTGCTGGTGTGGTCGATCAACGGCCGGATCGCCGATCGCTATGAAGGCAGCCTGGTGATGGGCTGGGCCGAAGGCAAGGGCACTCTCACGCGCGAGGAAGGCCGTTATTCCGGCGGCTGGAAACGCAGTCTGCAAGACGGCACTGGCCGCTTCGACGCCGCCGATGGAAGCTGGTACGAGGGACAGTGGGAGAAAGGCCAGCCCCACGGTCAGGGCCGCTTCCGCGGCGCCGACGGCAAGATGCTGGAAGGAGAGTGGGTGGAAGGCGAGTTCCAGGGAGACCCGGGCGGGGATGACAATCCAAACAGAATCTGATCTGAAAATATCGAGGAACAGCGTGAAGAAGAAAATCGCGGAAAATCCGGTAAAGAAAGTCGTGCTCGCCTACTCCGGCGGCCTGGACACGTCGGTGATCCTGAAATGGTTGCAGGATACGTATCACTGCGAAGTCGTGACCTTCACCGCCGACATCGGCCAGGGCGGAGAAGTCGAGCCGGCGCGTAGGAAAGCAAAGAAACTCGGTGTGCGCCAGATTTTCGTCGAAGACCTGCGTGAGGAATTCGTGCGTGATTTCGTGTTCCCGATGTTTCGCGCCAACGCCGTGTATGAGGGCGAGTACCTGCTCGGCACCTCCATCGCCCGCCCGCTGATCGCCAAGCGCCTGGTGGAAATCGCGCGCAAGACCGGGGCGGACGCCGTCTCCCACGGCGCAACCGGCAAGGGCAACGATCAGGTCCGCTTTGAACTCGGCGCCTACGCGCTGATGCCGGAAGTAAAAATCATCGCGCCCTGGCGCGAATGGGACCTGCTCTCACGCGACAAGTTGCTCGCTTATGCCGACCAGCATGGAATTCCGGTTGACTTCAAGAAGCGCAAGGGCGGAGGAGCGCCCTACTCCATGGACGCCAATCTGCTGCACATTTCCTACGAAGGCGGCATTCTCGAAGATCCGGATTTCGAACCGGAAGATTCCATGTGGCGCATGACCGTGCCGCCGGAGAAGGCACCCAACCGGCCCGAACATGTCGAACTGCAATATCGCCGAGGCGACATCGTCGCGGTCAACGGCGTGAAAATGACGCCAGCGCAAGTGCTGACCAAACTCAATGCCATCGGCGGCAAGCACGGCATAGGGCGACTGGACATCGTGGAAAATCGCTATGTCGGCATGAAATCGCGCGGCTGCTACGAAACACCCGGCGGCACCATCATGTTGAAAGCCCATCGCGCCATCGAATCCATTACGCTCGATCGCGAAGTGCTGGCACTCAAAGACGATCTCATGCCGCGTTACGCGCGCATGATCTACAACGGTTACTGGTTCAGCCCGGAGCGCCTGCTGCTGCAGAGCCTGATCGACCAGTCACAGGAAACAGTGAACGGCACCGTGCGTCTGAAGCTCTACAAGGGCACGGTTCTGGTCGTGGGCCGCGCCTCAAAATCCGACTCGCTCTTCGATGCGCGCATTGCGACGTTCGATGACGACAAAGGCGCGTATAACCAGGCCGACGCCGCCGGTTTTATTCGCTTGAACGCGTTGCGGCTTCGCATCGGCGCCAGGCGGGCTGGTACAAGATCCAGGCGGGCCGGCAGAAAATAAAGGGACACGCCATGCCCAGTTTCGACATTATTTCCGAGGTTAACGAGGTCGAACTGCGCAACGCGCTCGAGCAGACCAACAAGGAAGTCGGCACCCGCTTCGACTTCCGCGGCTCGGATGCGCGCGTCGAACACGACGAGAACGCGCTGACTGTGTATGCCGACGACAACTTCAAGATCAACCAGGTCTACGAGGTGCTTCTCGGCAAACTCGCCAAGCGCGGCGTTGACGTGCGCTGCATGGAACGCGAAAAGGTCGAAACCATCGGCGGCGACAAGGCCAAGCAAGTCATCACCATCAAGGTCGGCATCGATCAGGAGCTGGCCAAAAGAATCCAGCGAATGATCAAGGATGCCAAGATCAAAGTGCAGGCCAGCATTCAGGGTGATGCCGTTCGGGTGTCCGGCGCCAAGAAAGACGAATTACAGCAAGTCATCACCCTGATAAAAAAAACCATCACCGATTTTCCGGTGCAATTCAAGAATTTCAGGGATTGAGGAAATTCAAGAACGAGGAGCGAGGACGAGAAATTCAAAGCCCGGCTGGCAACGTTTTCCGCCTCACCTCGCACCAATTCTCGCGCCCAGCTCCACTACGGCATTCTCGGTCTTGCCGCGCCACCCTGCCGGGTTGAGTTACGCAACGCGCGCTGAATATTCTCGATGGTTCGCAACTGCATTTTGCGCACCGGCGAAGGCGGACTCTTTTCATCGGGAATTACCGTGCCGTAACCCGGTTTGTCGATCACAACACTGCCAAAGTCGTTTGAGACTTCGATGGAAGTCTGCTCCCGCTCTTCAGGTTCCAGAAGCGCCACTTTGGTGGAGGCGTCCACGGTTACTCCGTTCTTTTCCTAACGCTCTGTCACTTCGCCTTCAACATGCGTGCCGCGAATGCCGATGGTGGCCACGCTCACGCTGACGGTCATCTTACGCCCCTTCGATTTTGCGATTAGCCCGGACACGAAACGAAAACCGCCTTTGAATACGCGGGAGTGAAACGCCTCCTCCTCGGCGCCTTCTCTTGGCTGCCGGTATTTTTCCACCTCAAACCCTGAATTCGGCCCGAGTATAAATCGGGCCTTGTCGGTAAATTCAATCTGCATGCCGGCGCCGGTACTGATGCGCTCGCCGACATGCACCGGATCACCCTGGACCAGCTTTCGTGACACGCCCTTCCGGCGTGCGTGCCTCGGCGACATTGCTTCCGGTCAGATGCGATACCTGCGCGATCGGAACAGCGGCATGGGTCGCCACAGCCCCGAGAAACAGCGCCAGAAAAATAATCTTGCTTGAAAATTTCCGGTATCTCATGTTCCAGCTCCTCTGAAATCGCGACGCAATCGGATCGAACACGGCCAATTCCTGACTTGCAAGTGAATTGCACGGTTCCAACCGGGACCTGCAGGCCAGCAGGCGTCGGTCTCGGATCGCGCGCGCTGCACCGCACCCCCTGTA
>JANNTE010000070.1:0-1979 GCA_031403365.1 Betaproteobacteria bacterium
ATAGCGACGACCGATGCATCGGCCTCGCCCGCGGAAGGACGGTAATCTTTTTTCGCCAGATCGAGAACCTGGATTTCCTTGCCCTGCTTGCGGTACACGCCGGCACCGGATTTCTGTCCAAACGCTTTGCGCTCAAGCAAACCCCTGAACCAGTCAGGTGCGTCGTAATACCGGTGCCACGGATCATCCGGCAGCGTCTCCTTCATGGTGTTGACGACGTGCGCCAGAGTGTCGAGTCCGACGACATCCGCCGTGCGATAGGTTGCGCTCTTCGGACGACCGATCAGTGAACCGGTCAAGGCATCCACTTCATCGAAACCGAGGCCAAACTCACGGGTGTGATGAAAAGTGGCCAGAATCGAAAACACGCCGACCCGGTTCGCGATGAAGTTCGGTGTGTCCTTGGCGCGGATAACACCCTTGCCCAGAGTGGTTACCAGGAAATTCTCAAGCTGATCGAGAACCGCAGGCTCGGTGGACCGGCAGGCGATCAACTCGACCAGATGCATGTAGCGCGGCGGATTGAAGAAATGCACACCACAAAAACGCGAGCGATGTTGCAGCGGCATGGCCTCGGCCAGCGCGTTGATCGACAACCCGGATGTATTGCTGGCGAAAATGCTGTGTTCGCCCAGATGCGGCGAGACTTTCTCGTACAAAGCCTTCTTCCAGTCCATGCGCTCGGAAATGGCCTCAATCACGATGTCGCAATCTTTCAGCAGACCCAGGTCATGGTCGTAATTGGCTGCCTGGATGAAGTCTGCCCGGGCCGTCGTGGAAAGCGGACTCGGTTCGAGTTTCTTCAGCCCGTCGATGGCCTTGCGCACGCTGCCGTTCGGATCACCTTCCTTCGCCGGCAATTCGAACAGGATCACTTCGACATTGGCATTGACCAAGTGCGCTGCGATCTGCGCGCCCATGACACCGGCACCGAGTACGGCGACTTTGCGAACGTTCAAAGAGCCCCGCATCATTTTAGTAGCA
The DNA here is from genome assembly GCA_031403365.1 of Betaproteobacteria bacterium. GTDB lineage: Bacteria > Pseudomonadota > Gammaproteobacteria > Burkholderiales > JACQAP01 > JACQAP01. The sequence goes on from JANNTE010000070.1 coordinate 985, forward strand.
TGATCCTTCAAGCGCGCCGGGTCGAGTATCTACCGCAGCGCGCCTGAAACATCTCGAGATTCACCGTAAACGGCTTAGAAGCTCATTGCGTATTGCACGCTGAAAATGTTGATCCCAACATCGTAAGAGCCGGCCACGCGTCCAAACGCCGCCTCAATTCCCCGAGTCTGGTTGATTACTGTATCGCTGGTGGATAGATTTGCGAATGCAAAATCGATCCTTCCAGTGTCGCTCAGCTTGTAGCTGCCGCCAATGCTGATCCAGCGGCGGTCGTTGTCCGGCAGTCGCACGGTGCGATTGCCATCATTAACCGGGGACTCATCCATCGCCAAGCCGACCTTTCCCGTCAATTGATCGGAAAACCGGTAGTTCAGACCGATTGAATAACGGTATGTATCGTCGAAGTTGAGCACCAGCGTGTCCCTGGTGCCGCCGGCCGGGTTGTTGATCTGAATGCTCTGAATTTCACTCCAGCGCGTGAAGGTAATGTCAGCAAGAACATCAAATTTGTCGCCCAGCTTCTGCATAAGGCTGACCGAAAACATATCCGGAAGCGTCACATCCGCCGTGGCAGCTCCGCTAGCCGGCGCGAATAGGGCGCCGGTCGGATCGGATACCGTGACGCTGCCTTCCAGCGTATAGTCGATCGCGGAGCGATAACTTGCACCGATTCGGGTCATCGGGCTCGCTTGGATTAGTACCCCGGCGTTCCAACCAAAACCTGTGTCGTCGGCTTCGAGCGAGGCGTTGAACTCCTGTCCGACAAACGCTGGATTAATTGCAGCACCGCTTATTTTGTTAGTCAATTCCGCCTCGAACTGCTGGTAACTCACTCCGAAGCCGACCGAAACAGCGTCGCTGATTTCATAAGCCAGAGTAGGATTGACGTTCAGTGTCGCGAGATCGGATTTGATGCCCTGGAAGCGGCCTATCCAATCGGAGTCGTACTCCGTAACCAGACCGAAGGGCGCGTTGACGCCTACGCCAAAGGTCAA
>JANNTE010000071.1:0-2843 GCA_031403365.1 Betaproteobacteria bacterium
ATCTCGCCGGGCGAGTTGGTGCAGTTTCTGATCTACGCGGTGATCGTTGCCGGGGCAGTGGGCGCGCTGAGCGAGATCTGGGGCGAGTTGCAGCGGGCGGCGGGGCCGAAGCCTACGGCCACATCGGCATGCTCATCGACAAGCCGGAGGATGTGGAGCCCGCGCTCAAGGAGGCGTTCAGCCGGAAGAACGATCTCGTGTTCATGGACTTCATCACCGATCAGACCGAGAACGTATTCCCGATGGTGCCGGGTGGCAAAGGCCTGTCGGAAATGATCCTGGTTTAAGCTGATGCGCCACATTATCTCTCTCCTCATGGAGAACGAGCCAGGGGCGCTGTCGCGCGTCTCGGGACTGTTCTCCGCGCGCGGCTATAACATCGAGTCGCTCACCGTCGCCGCGACCGAAGACCCGTCCTTGTCACGCATGACCATCGTGACCAAGGGTTCCGACGACGTCATCGAACAGATCAACAAGCAGTTGAACAAGCTGGTCGATGTCGTGAAAGTCGTGGATTTGTCCGACGGCGATCACATAGAGCGCGAACTCATGCTGGTGAAGGTGCGCGCCTCGGGCAAGGACCGCGAGGAAATGAAGCGCATGGCGGATATTTTTCGCGGTCGGGTCATCGATGTCACCGACAAGATTTACACCATTGAGCTTACCGGCACCGGTGCCAAGCTGGATGCCTTTCTGGGTGCGCTTGAAAAAGACGCCATTCTGGAAACCGTGCGCACTGGCGCTTCGGGTGTCGGCCGCGGCGAGCGTATTCTGAAGGTTTAGTCCGGGGTGAGGCGTGAGACGCAAGAGCCCGCGCTTCGGCCAAACCAATCACCATTCACGAATTTCTTAAATGAGGCGAACATGAAAGTTTTCTACGACAAGGACGCGGACCTGCGTCTGATCAAGGGCAAGAAAGTCACCATTTTGGGCTACGGCTCGCAAGGTCACGCGCATGCGCTCAATCTCAAGGATTCCGGCATCAAGGTGACCGTGGGCCTGCGCAAAGGCGGTGCGTCCTGGGACAAGGCGAAAAAGGCCGGTCTGGAGGTCAAGGACCTCACCGACGCGGTGAAAAACGCCGACTTTGTCATGATCCTGCTGCCCGACGAGCATATCGGTGACGTCTATCGCGAGGTCGAAAGCAGCCTCAAGAAAGGCGCTGCACTGGCATTCGCGCACGGCTTCAACATCCACTTCGGGCAAGTCGTACCGCGCGCCGATCTCGACGTGGTCATGGTCGCGCCCAAGGCGCCGGGCCACACCGTGCGGTCAACATTCGCGCAAGGCGGCGGTGTGCCGATGCTGATAGCGATTCATCAGAACCCGTCGAAGAAAGCCCGCGATCTGGCGCTGTCTTATGCGGCCGCCATCGGCGGTGGCAAGGCGGGCATCATCGAGACTAATTTCCGCGAAGAGACCGAGACTGATCTGTTCGGCGAACAAGTCGTACTCTGCGGGGGCACCACGGCACTCATCCAGGCCGGATTCGAGACCCTGGTGGAAGCTGGTTACGCGCCGGAAATGGCCTACTTCGAGTGCCTGCACGAACTCAAGCTGATCGTCGATCTGATCTACGAAGGCGGCATCGCCAACATGCGCTATTCAATTTCCAACAACGCCGAATACGGTGACTTCACGCGCGGTTCGCGCATCATCACCGACGAGACGCGCAATGAAATGCGCAAGATTCTCAAGGAAATCCAGACTGGCCAGTATGCGCAGGAATTTCTGCTGGAGAACAAGACCGGCGCCACCAAGTTGGGTGCCATGCGTCGCATCGGCCGTGAACACCAGATCGAAATCGTCGGCGGAAAATTGCGCGAGATGATGCCATGGATCAAGGCCAACCGGCTGGTGGACAAGACCAAGAACTAGCGCGCGGGGGCTCTGGTGCACCAGTGCCTGGCCCCTCGCTCCTAAAACGCCAGTCCCTCATCGTCCATGCCCAGCCGCGTGACCCCCTACCCCCACCCCATCATCGCCAAGGAAGGCTGGCCTTTTCTTGCGGGCGGGCTTATCGTCTCGGTCATTGTTACCATCGGCTGGATCTGGTGGTCGCTGCCACTCTGGCTGGTGACACTGTTCATGCTGCAATTCTTTCGCGATCCGCCGCGCTCAGCGCCTGCCGATGCGGACGCCGTCATTGCGCCGGCCGATGGACGCATTGTTGTCGTGGAAAAGGCGCGTGACCCGTATCTTGATCGACAGGCGCTGAAGATCAGCGTGTTCATGAACGTGTTCAACGTACATTCCAATCGCAGTCCGGTGGATGGCGAAGTCAGGAAAATCTGGTATTTCGGTGGACGGTTTTTCAACGCGGCTCTCGATAAAGCTTCTCTGGAAAACGAACGCAATGCAGTCTGGATTGCGACCGACGGCGGCGTGGACGTGACCTGCGTGCAAGTTGCCGGGCTGATTGCACGCCGCATCCTTTGCTATGTGCAAACCCGCGACCGATTGACACGGGGACAGCGCTTCGGCTTCATTCGTTTCGGTTCGCGCGTGGATCTTTATCTGCCGCTTGAGGCGAGGGCGCACGCTGCGGTTGGCGACAAGGTTTTCGCCGGACAAACCATTCTGGCACGGCTGCCGGTCAAAGCATGAACAACGAACCCGGAAACAGCGACCCCCTGCCGCAGCCGGAGATTCCGGATCGCCGTGGCATCCACCGCCGCGGCATCTACTGGCTGCCCAACGCGATTACCACCTGCGCCCTGTTTGCCGGTTTTTACGCCATTGTCCAGGCCATGAACCTGCGCTTTGAGTTGGCGGCGCAAGGCATTTTGGCCGCGATGATCTTTGACGGATTGGACGGCCGCGTGGCGAGATGGACGCACACG
>JANNTE010000072.1:0-1986 GCA_031403365.1 Betaproteobacteria bacterium
GTGATCGGCGTGACGCGATTCATGTACGACATCTGGGGTGACACGGTAAATCTGGCCAGTCGTCTTACCGACGCGGCGACCAATTCCACCATTCTGGTCGACAAGACTACTTTTTCCCGTCTCGGGCCGCGCTACTCCTTCGAGCCGCCGCAGGAGATCGATCTCCAGGGCAAGGGCAACACCACGACCTACCGGCTGACCGGCAGGCTACCCGGCTGAGCCGGGATGTCTCGGATGCCACCAAACATCCTTTCCCACAATCGCAGGACGGCCCGCACATGCCTGGCGACGCCAGCCACTTCGACGCGGGCGTAACGCTCGTCCTGCAGGCGCATTGCATGCTGGAGCTGCCGGAATTCGCGGTAGGCGGCGTGCGCGCCGGTCGCGATATCTTCGGGTATCAGGCCGAGCGTGGCGCAGAGCTTCAGTAACGCCAGATTTCCGATGTTGCCGGTCAGGCCGCCGTGCTCATGAGCATGGCCCAACACCAGAAATTGCACCGCGAATTCGACGTCGACTATGCCGCCGCAATCATGCTTGAGGTCGAACAGGGCGCTGGTGTTCGGATGCGCTTCACGCATTTTTTCGCGCATGGAAACGATTTCCCTTCCCAACTCGCCCAGGTCACGGGTACGGCATAGAACTTCGGTGCGCAAGCGTTCAAATTGCCGGCCGATCGCGTCATCGCCGGCAACGAAGCGGGCGCGCGTGAGCGCCTGTTGTTCCCATACCCAGGCTTTCTCGAAAACGTAATCGCGAAACGCCCCGATCTGACTGACCAGCAATCCAGCGACGCCGTTGGGACGCAGCCGCAAGTCGGTTTCGTACAGCACGCCGGCCGCAGTCGTGCTGCTGAGCCAGGTGTTGATGCGCTGCGCCAGGCGCGCGTAGGTTTCGAGCGCGGCCGGATCCTCGTCGTCGTAGAGAAAAACGATGTCCAGATCGGAGGCGTAGCCAAGTTCCCTGCCGCCCAACTTGCCGTAGCCGATGATGGCAAATTGCGGCTGTTCGCGGTGGCGTGCGCGCAAGGTCTTCCACGCCAGCGCGAGTACTTGTTCGAGAATCGCACAGGCGAGGTCGCTCAAGTGGTCTGACAGCGTTTCCAGCGACACGGTGGCAGCGAGATCGAGCGCGAGCAAACGCAGGGTCTGGGTCTGCTTGAAGTGACGCAGGATATCCATTTGCTGCTCGGTATTGCCAGCATGCTCTTCGAGGCTGATGCGCAGACTTTCGCGCAACCGTGGCCAATCGGGCAGTTCGTCCCCGCTGCGCGGATTGATCAGTTCATCGAGCAGTACCGGATGCTGGGCCAGATACTGCGCGGCCCAGGGACTGGCCGAAGCCAGGCGCGCCAGACGCGCGCCCGCATTCGGATATTCAAGCAGCAAAGCCAGGTAGGCTTCGCGCCGGCCAATGCTGTCCACGACGTTGAATATGCGCTCGAACGTCGCATCCGGATTTGGCAGCGCGCGCGCGGTTTCCAGTAATTGCGGAATCAATCGGTCGAGCAAGGTCTGGCTGGACGCCGCCATGCGGCGATAGCGCGCGCTGCTCCGGATGTCGAGCAGCCGTGAATAAATGAGACCCGCATCGCTGTAGCCCATGGCCGCAATCCGGGCCAGCGCATCGTCGCGGGACATGGTCTGCAGCCAGAGTGCGGGAGGATACTGGCTGGCGCCGTTCTCCCGCACGCCAGTGAATATTGACTCGAAGTGCTGCGAGACGACACCGCGATGCGCATCGAGTTCGCGGCGCAGGCCGGCATAGTCCGGGCAGCCCATCATTTCGGTTATGAGCGCGCGATCTTCCTGTGACTTCGGCAGCATCTGGGTCTGCTGGTCGTCAAGATACTGCAGGCGATGTTCAAGATTGCGCAGATACACGTAAGCGGTGCGCAGCTCCTCCACGGCCGCCGCCGGGAGCAGATTCTTCTCGCCAAGCAATGCCAGCGCCTTGAGTGTCGGGCGCAACCGGAACGCCGGTTCG
>JANNTE010000073.1:0-15431 GCA_031403365.1 Betaproteobacteria bacterium
CAGTATCTGGTGCGCGAAATTCAGAACGTCTATCGCAGCCAGCGCGTCGATATCGACGACAAGCACGTCGAGATCATCGTCGCCCAGATGCTCCGCAAGGTCCGCATCGAGAGCGTCGGCGACACGAGTCTGTTGCCCGGCAGCGTCATGGATAAATTCGAGTTCCGCACCCAGTCGTAGTCCAGGAACGCGAGCCGTACTTTTGCATCCCGAATCGAGGCGATGGCCTTCGCATCGTCCGCGAGCTTGTCGGCATACCGGGCCAGCCACGCTGCAACCGTGCCTGAACGCGAACTGAAGTCCTTGCCGTACCAGTCGAAGATCCTGGAGACTTCGAGCCGGTTGGTCTGGGTATTGAATCGGTTGCGCGAGCGGTCGGAGAGAAAGCGAACCACGCTGTCTTCGAGTTGCGCGTCGAGTTTGTCCGCGACGAAAGCTTCGTTGCGCAGCGCCGGGCAGCCAATGGAGGCGCAGTTGGCCGCCATATGGATGCGTGGTTCGTCAAAAGCGCCCGGCGCGCGGATGGTGCCATGCTCGACGTCGTCCAGGCTGTGCGGTTTTCCCAGCAGCGTAAAGAACTTCTTTTTCCATGGACTGGCAATCAGCGAACCCAGATCCTTGATCGACTTCACATTGGGGTACTCGGTCAGAATCAGGTCCACCGTGTAGGCGTTGTAGGCATTGAGCAGAAAGGCGAGTTGCTCCGGTTTCTTCCAGCCGTCGTATTCCGGCCGCGCCACGGCGGAAAGCGCATCGAGATAGAGTTTCAGTTGCGCGCGCTCGGCCTTGATTGCCGCGTAGTCCAGCTGGGAGGCATGCCCGCCCGCGAGCCAGACCACGTGCTTCTTTGTGAGCGCATCCCAGCGCGCATGCGAATGATCGAAGGCCTGAGCTGAACCAAAAGAAATCAGCGCCCCCAACACGACCAGCACCACTTTCCAATTCATGTGTTGTCCTTTCCTAGCCCCTCATCCATGCGTGATAGCGCTCCACCCAGCGCAGCAGGCCCTGGGGCGCATGTGCACGCTTCCAGTTGCCGGCGACATATTTGTTGGCTTCAGCCAGTGTCGGATAAATGTGAATCGTGCCCAGAATCTTGTTCAGTCCGATGCCGTGGCGCATGGCGAGTATGTACTCGGCGATCAGGTCACCGGCATGCTCGCCGACAACGGTGACGCCAAGAATCTTGTCCTTGCCCGGCACGGTCAGGACCTTGACCAGACCATGCGCTTCCGAATCGGCAATCGCGCGGTCCAGATCATCGATGCCATAGGTCGTTACTTCACAGGCGATGCCCTTCTCCTTCGCCTCCGTTTCGTTCAATCCGACACGCGCGACCTCCGGCTCGGTGAACGTGGCCCAGGGAATGACAGAATAATCGGCGCGGAATTTCTTCGCGCCACCGAACAAGGCGTTTACCGCGGCGAACCAGGCCTGATGCGCCGCGGTGTGGGTGAACTGGTAGGGTCCGGCCACGTCGCCGCAGGCGTAGATATTGGGGTAAATGGTTTGCAGAAATTCGTTGGTCTCCACGGTGCGCTGCCTGGTGACCGGAATGCCCAGTTCCTCCAGGCCGTAGCCCGTGGTATTGGCGACGCGACCCACCGCGACCAGCACTTCGTCGAAGGGCACGCGAATGTCCCGGCCCTGATGCTCGCAGATCAGAATCTTTTCGCCATGCTCGACCAAAAACTGTCTGGCCTTGTGTTCCAGTTTGACGTCCACACCTTCTTCGCGGAATTTCGCCAGCACCATGGCGGAAATCTCCGGGTCTTCGCGGATCATGATCCGGGGCAGCATTTCCACCTGCGTGACTTTCGATCCCAAACGGGCAAAGGTTTGTGTGAGTTCGCAGCCGATCGGTCCACCGCCCAGCACCACCAGTCGCGCGGGCAGCTTGCGCAAATTCCACACGTTGTCGGAAGTCAGGTATCCGATCTGGTCCAGACCGGAAATCGGCGGCACAAAGGGGCGGGCACCGGCGGCGATGACGATTGAGCGCGTGGTAAGCGTATTGCCGTTGACCCGCACTTCCCAGGGCGAGACGATTTTTGCTTCGCCTTCGATGCACTCCACGCCCAGGCTGGAATAACGTTCCACGGAATCGTGCGGCTGAATTTCGCCGATGACTTTTTGTACGCGCTCCATCACGGTGGCAAAATCGAAATCCGCTTTGGCCTCGCGGATGCCAAATTCGCCAGCGCGTTTTACATGAGAAAGAAATTTCGCTGACCGGATCAACGCCTTTGAGGGCACGCAACCGGTGTTCAGGCAATCGCCGCCCATGCGGTGTTTCTCGATCAAGGTCACCCTGGCTTTTACCGCGGCGGCGATATAGGCCGAAACCAGCCCGGCGGAACCAGCGCCGATGACGATGAGATTGCGGTCGAACTTCGGTGGGCGGATAAATCGCGCGTACACCTTGCGCGCCTTGATCAACGATACGAATTTCTTCGCGATCAGCGGGAACAGGCCGAGCAGGGCAAACGAGATGATCAGCATCGGCGAAAGAATGCCGGCAGCCGAATCGATGGCCGCGAGCTGCGTGCCGGCGTTCACGTACACGATGGTGCCAGCGAACATGCCGAGCTGGCTGACCCAGTAAAAGGTGCGCGTCTTGAGGGGCGTCAGACCCATCACCAGATTGATGACGAAGAAGGGAAACGCCGGTACCAGGCGCAGAGTAAACAGGTAGAACGCCCCGTCCTTGTCGATGCCGGCGTTGATCGCCTTGAGCTTGTCGCCGAACTTTGCCTGCACCGTATCGCGCAGCACAAAGCGCGAGACCAGAAAAGCGAGCGTGGCCCCGATGCTGGAAGCAAACGACACGATTACCGTGCCCCAGAGCAATCCGAAAATCGCACCCGCGGCCAGAGTCATGATCGTGGCCCCCGGCAGGGACAGACCGGTTACCGCCACGTAGACCAGAAAAAACACCGCCACGGCTTGCAACGGGTGACCGGCGTAGAAATCGCCGATAACGGCCTGTTGCGACTTCAGGTAAGCGAGGCTGAGAAACTGCCCCAGATCAAATACGAAATACGCCGCCACCAGCGCCCCGATGAATACCACCAAAATCCACTTACCCTTGCTCATGTGCGCCCCCGCTAATTTGTTGAATTCTGGCTCGGTCGGGCGCATGGTCTGCGCCTGATACGCGAGGCGCCAGCCAGAATTTCAGCCGGCCCGGCGTCGCCGAAGACCTGCGCTACGACTTGAGCGCTCCGCCGCAGGAGGAACCCTGCCCGGCGGTACAGCCGAAGCAGTGGTCGCGCACCACGATTGCGTTGCCTTCCAGGTTGCGCCCGATCAGATCGGCAAGATGCGCGCGCGGCTTGCCAGCGACCTTAAGCGGCAGGCCGAGCATCTGATTGAAGTCGCAGTCGTAGACATAGCCCTGCCAGTCCACGGACAGCAGTGAGCGGCACATCACCGCTTCCAGGTTGGCTTCCAGGTAGGCGTCCTTGAGCAGGCGCATATAACCGCTGAACTGGCCCTTGGAAATCAGCGTGCTGCCGAAACGCTGGATCGGCATATTGGTGAGAGTGTAGAGCCGGTTGAAGTGCACGCCATAATTCTCGCCAAGGTGGCGGTGGTAGTCTTCTTCGAGTTTCGCCTGTCCAGGCGGCAGCGAAGGGCCTTGCGGGTTGTACACCAGATCGAGCGTCCTGCCGCTGTCTGGTTTGCCGTAGCCCAGAGCGTTGAGGCGCTGCAGGGCGCGGATGCTGGTCTCGAACACGCCGTTACCGCGCTGGCGATTGACGTTGTCTTCCAGATAACACGGCAGCGAGGCGACAATTTTGACGCCTTGTGCAGCGAGAAAATCCGCGAGGTCTTCGTGGCCCGGCTCTTCGAGTATGGTCAGATTGCAGCGGTCAATGACCTCGATGCCGCGCGCTCGCGCCTGCGTGACCAGAAACCGGAAATGTTCATTCAACTCCGGCGCCCCGCCAGTCAGATCAAGCGTGGCCGGACGCGCAACATCGGCGTAGCGCAACACCGCATCCACAGTCTCGCACGTCATCATCTCCTTGCGCGTGGGGCCGGCGTTGACGTGACAGTGCAGGCAGGCTTGATTGCACTTGTAACCGAGATTCACCTGCAACGTCTCCAGCCGCCTGCGCTTGATCGCGGGGAAGACGAACTCATTCATCAGCGGAAGGGTGGCATGCATGTCGGCTGTGTCCTCTTGTTTGCTGTTCTGAAGTCGGCAGTAACGGCCCCGTTGTGGCACGCTCCGGGGATTCTACGAATCATCCCAGAATTTGGATGCAACCGTCGTTATAGGCCCAGTTCGCTCAAGGACGCATGCTCGTCCGGGCGGCGGCCCTGCGGCCAGTTAAACTTGCGCTCGGACGCCTTGATCGGCAGGTCATTGATACTGGCGTAGCGGCACTTCATCAGTCCGTTTTCATCGAACTCCCAGTTTTCATTGCCGTAAGAACGGAACCAATTGCCGGCATCGTCATGCCACTCATAGGCGAAGCGCACTGCGATACGATTGCCTTCGAAGGCCCACAATTCCTTGATCAGCCGGTACTCAAGCTCCCGGTTCCATTTACGGGTGAGAAATTCCACGATCTGCGCGCGTCCGCGCGGAAACTCGGTGCGGTTACGCCAGATGCTATCTTCGGTATAGACAAGCGAAACACGCACCGGGTCGCGGCTGTTCCAGCCGTCTTCGGCCATGCGTACCTTTTTCGTGGCGGTATCGCGCGTGAAAGGCGGACATGGCGGACGGGCTTCATCGCTCTGGGTCATGGCCATACCTCCAATGAATCAATGTTTCCAGCGGCGCATGATAACGCGCAGATGGTGAAAGTGCTCTTCGCAGCGCGCGCAGTCCGGGCAGCTCTTGAGGTGAGTCGCCAGGACGAGGCGTTTTAGCGGGGACAATTTGCCGTCCATGATTCGGGACAGCAGGCGCGCGGATTCAGGGCAGGCGATCATGTCAGAGGGCGTCCGGTGATTGCGAAAACCAGTTCAATTCCAAGCAGTGGCGTAGCGCCATGCGCGCGCGATACATCAATACCCTGAGATTGGCGGCACTGATGCCGAGTTCCGCAGCTATTTCGCCCGCAGCCATCTCGAACAACTCGCGCATCATGAAGACTTGCGCGGTAACGGGCGGTAGCCGCAGCAGACAAAAATCAACCATGTCGAAGAAGTGGCGCTCCTCCCAGGAGGCCGCAGGGTCGCGCCATTGTTCCGGCGCGATCTGCCACATGCGCGCGCCACTATCGGCGAAGATCTGGTCGATGTCGTCCAGATTCAGTTCTTTTTGCAGCGTGCTGGCACTCACCGGCTCGCCAATGCGCTTGCGTATCGCATCGAGAATCTTGAATTTGAGAATTCCGGTAAGCCAGGTCTTGAAGCTCGCGCGCTGCTCGAAGCGATCAAAACCCTCACACGCGGCCATCAGCGTTTCCTGTACCACATCCTCGGCCAGATCGCGATCTCGCAACTGTACCGTCGCCACGCGCAGCAGATAGGGGCGGCACACGGCGGCCTCGGTCTGGAAATTGATTGAGGGCGCGTCCGGCGCTGCGGACTGTGCGCGTAAGCTCAGTGCGGCAACGCTGCCTGTGCTTGCATTCATCATCAGTCGAGTGATTCTGTTTTCTGGTCTGGCTTCGGCGATGGAAAACCGCAGGCCGTGTTCCGGCCCGCGATTACATCCGGTCAGCGATTCAAGGCCGGCCAGTTCTTTTCCGCCTTGGCGAGAAATCCAGCCTGGTCTTTCTCCCAGACCTTCTGAATATCGGCGTTAAAGTTCAGATAGAGCTTGTTGTCCACGATCTTCCAGGCGTTGACCGGATCGACATCGAACAACTTGCCTTGCGCCGTGCCCCAGGAACAGAATCCGCCGTACTGCGGGGCGTATTTCGAGGGATTGGCAGCGAACGTGTCGCGGTGTTCGCGGCTGGCGAACTGCCAGGTCACGCCGCCGTGTTGGGCGGTGTACTTGTCCGACCCCATTTCCGGCTTGCCGTCGAGAAAATAAGACATCACGTCATAGCCCTTGGCGCCGAGGCCGGCGTAAAGGGTGTTGTACTCGCCGCCAGTGTTCTTGACGGCGTGGGCGGATTGAATGCCGGCAAACAAGACTGCAAGCAGCATTAATGCGGCTGCCGTGTTTCGTTGAAAATTGCGCAAAGTCATAGACATGATTTGATTCTCCTTAAGTTAAGTGAGTCATGCGATCCCGCGATGCCGGCCAGGGTTGTTTCAGCCGGTTTCACCCGCGAGACCTGCATTAGTCGTGTTCAAACGCCCGGCTGTTACAGATCAGCGCAATAATTCTTTCAGGCGGGAAATCTCTGCCTGAAGTGGCGCCGTGGCGGCGGACACTTCCGCCTCGGTAAATCGTGGCGTAATGTGCTGCGGGCAATTCCAGTCGTAGCCCTCGAGCGTTATTACCACTGCGCGTTCGACGCGGGCGCGATAGCCGGGCATTTCCAGTCTGGCGATCAGCGCCGCATCGTCTTCCATATCCACCATGCGCACGCGACCGAGAATTTTCAGCCGGCGGCGATTGGCGTAGTCCATCAGAATGAGGGAGGCGCGATCGTTGCCCGCCAGATTGCCCACGCTGATGTATTGCCGGTTGCCGCGAAAATCCGCGTAGCCCAGCGTGTTTTCATTGAGCACTTTGAGAAATCCCGTCGGGCCACCGCGAAACTGCACATAAGGCCAGCCGGTTTCGCTGACCGTGGCCTGATAGAAACTGTCACGCGCGGCAATGAATCCGGCCTCTACCGGGCCGAGCGCAGCGGCTTGCTTGTCGGCCTGATCAAGCTGGGCGTAACTGTCGCGGCTGCCCATGAATAACTGCATATCGCGTACGGCGTCTGTAAAAGCGATATCGGAATAGGCTCTGGACATGGTGTCGTCCTTTCATCAATTGCCGGGGCCCGTGATGAGCCCCGACAGGGTCATGCCGTGGCGAGGGCTGGCGCGTTAAACAAATCGACCTTGGGAAAATCGATCTCGACCTTGGTGGATTTTCCGAGAAGATTGAGGAAAATATTGATGGCGACCACGGCAATGACCTCCACGATCTCGCCATCCGACAGTCCCGCAGCGCTGGCGGACTCGAACTCCGCACTGGTGACTTCACCCATATTGGTGTTCAAGCCTTTGGCAAAAGCGACCGTGGCCGCAGCCTTGCGGTCACCGGAAGTTCCCTTGCGATTCAGCGCCATTTCTTCATTGCTCAATCCCGCGCCACGGCCGATGGCGGTATGCGCGGATACGCAGTATTAACAGCCATTGCCTTCGGCGATGGCGAGAGCGATACGCTCCTGCGTAGCCTTGCCCACCGTTGCCTTGCCCAGCGCGCCATACAGACCGAGAAACCCCTCCAGCGCCTGCGGTGAATTCGCCAGAACGCGGGTGAAATTCGGCGTAACGCCCAGTTGCGCTTGCACCGCGTCGAGCAGTGATTGCGCCGCGCCGGTGGCGGTTTGTGGGTTGACGACTTGGACTCTTGCCATGGTCGATCTCCTTGAAGTTGACTGATCGCAAGGCGGCATGCCGGGCGACCAAGCGCATGTTCTGCTCATGCGTTATTAGGATAAATGGCCTGAAAGGAATTTCATTGCTGTTTTCATTGCAGTAATATTCCGGCATGGACAAGCTCCACGCCATCGCAGCCTTCATCAAGATCGTCGATACCGGCAGCATCACCGCTGCGGCCAATGCGCTCGATGTCTCGCAACCGGCCATGGTGCGCACGCTTGCCGCGCTCGAGCGCGATCTGGGCGTGCGGCTGCTCAATCGCACCACGCGCCGTATGTCGCTCACCGACGAAGGCCGTGATTATTACGAGCGCAGCCGTCAGATCATGGCCGCCGTGGACGAAGCGCAGCAGAGCCTGAGCGCACGGCGCGCCAGCCCGCGTGGGCGTTTGCGCATCGCTTCATCAGTTCCCTTTGGCCGCATGTTCGTGGCGCCCGTGGTGTCTGCATTTCTTGCCGAACACCCAGAGGTCAACATCGAACTGTTGTTGTTGGACCGTATTGTTGACTTGGTGGAAGAGGGTATGGACATTGCCATCCGCGTGGCGAAATTGCCCGACTCCTCCATGATTGCCCACCCGCTCGGCGAAGCGCGCCGCATCGTGGTGGCAAGCAGGAAGTTTCTCAAGTCCGTTGGCGAGCCCAGGACTCCTGCGGATTTGAAAGGTCACCCCTGCGTCAGCTACACTTCCCTAGTGTCGCCGGGTCAATGGACTTTCGGCGCGGGGCGCAAGCAGCTACAAGTATCCGTGAAGAGCATGCTCATCACCAACCAGATTGACGCTGCCGCGCTGGCCTGCGTGGAGGGACGCGGGTTTGGGCGCTTCTTTGACTATCACGTCATCGATCAAATCAGGGTTGGGAAACTCGTGCGCGTGCTGGAGAAGTTCGAGGGCGATCCGATTCCCGCCAGCATTGTTTATCCCTCGTCGCGCAACCAGTCGCCCAACGTGCGCAGCTTTGTTGACTTTGCCCTGCCGAGGTTGCGCCGAAGTCTGCTGCAACTACAACAACTGCCCTCCGGCTGAGGCGTCTTGCGATAGTGTTGAGATTGGCGCCGATGACCGCGAGCTTCTACCTTTGGTTGAAATGATCCCGCCTAAATTTGCAGTATTCTTGCACCCTTTCTGGACAAAAATAGGTTACAGAACATGCATGACTTGATTATCGACAACGCCACCATTTACGACGGCCTGGGCGCCGCGCCGCGCCAGGGCAGTGTTTCGGTTGCCAATGGACGCATCGCGGAAACGGGCAAGGTGAGTGGCGAGGCGCGCAGCCGCATCGACGCCAGCGGTCTGGCGCTGATGCCGGGCATCATCGACACCCATACCCACTACGATGCGCAGATCACCTGGGACCCGTTCGCCAATCCGTCGCCGGCATTGGGCGTGACAACCATCGTCATGGGCAATTGCGGTTTTACCATCGCCCCGTGCCGCCCGCAAGACCGCGACCTGACCATGCGCAATCTGACGCACGTCGAAGGCATGTCTCTGGATGCTCTGCGCGCCGGCATCGACTGGGGCTTCGAGTCTTATCCGCAGTATCTGGACATGCTGGAGAAAAAAGGCGTGGGGCCGAACGTGGCGTGTTTTGTCGGTCACTCCAGCGTGCGGACCTTCGTGTTGGGTGCGGATGCACCGAAGCGCGCCGCAACAGTGGATGAAGTCAAAACCATGCGCAGGATCGTCGCCGAGGCCATGGAGGCTGGCGCCGCGGGATTCGCCACTACACGCTCCGGCCAGCACAACGGCGAGGCCGGCATTCCGATGCCCTCGCGTCTGGCCGACGACCATGAAATGACGACTTTGTCCGCGGCGTTGCGCGATGCGGGCAAGGGCCTGCTGATGATGACCAAGGCGGCGGATACGCCGGTGCCGTGGATCGAAAAACTATGCGAGGCCGCCGACAGGCCCTACCTGATTGCCGCGCTTTTGCATTCCAATCTTGCCCCCGAAGCGACGTTCGAAGACCTGGACAACATCCGGGCTGCCCGCAAGCGTGGTAACCGCATGTACGGGGCGGTGTCTGCTTGTCCGCTGAATTTCGAGTTCACCATGCATGAGCCTTATGTGTTCGAGGGCCTGCGCGTGTGGCAGACGCTGATGGCCATGGACGACAAGTCTTTTCGACGCACGCTCGCCGATCATGCGTGGCGCGGCAAGTTGAAGAACGAGCTAGAAGAACGCAGCCGGCGCATGTTTACCGGCGAGTGGAACAAGGCCCATGTTGCCCAGGTGGCGGATGCAAAACACGCCGCATACGACGGCAGGTCGATTGCCGCCCTGGCGACAGAGGCGGGCGCGCATCCGGTGGATTTCATGCTCGACCTGGCACTGGAAGAAAATCTCGACACCGTGTTTACCGCTACGCTGCTCAACTCGGACGAGGATGCGGTGGGCAGGATGATGCGCGACGAGAATGCCATCGTTTCCCTGTCGGACGCCGGCGCACACTTGACCTTTCTGTGCGACGCCGGTTTCGGCCTGCATGTGCTTGGGTACTGGGTGCGGGAAAAGAAACTCATGCCACTGGAGCAGGCGGTGCACAAGCTCACTTCCGAGCCAGCGGCGTTGTTCGGTATGAAGGATCGCGGCAGCATTGCCGCGGGTAAACCCGCGGACTTGTTGTTGTTCGACCCGAGGACGGTCGGACGCGGGCCATCCAGTCGCGTTTTCGATTTGCCGGCAGGCGGGTCGAGATTGACGACTCCCGCGACCGGCGTGCATGGCGTATGGGTGAACGGCAAGCAGGTGGCCGACGCCAACGGGATCGTCAAGGATGCGCCGAAATCGGGAAAGGTGTTGCGGGAGTTTGCTGCATAGGGATCTTTGCGGCAGAGAATATCAGGCGACAGGGAAACGAGAAGTTTTCGCTCAGTAGCCGGTAAATGCTGCTCGCGGCATGAGGACAGACCGTTTGCACAAAAGTCCCTACGCTCCGCCCGCCTCCCATGTCGCCGACCCGCCGCAAGTGTTGTTTTCAATTGCACGACCCAAACAGGTGGTCGTTGCGGTGGGGTTGCTGTGGCTGGGCCTGGCGGTATCCATACCCGTGGTTTCTCTGGGTTTCAACCATGACCTTGATGCGGATATCCTTCCGATACTCGTCATTTTGACGGCGCTCACATTTGCCTTCTCTGCTCTCCTGAATGTCCTGATTTATCGGGGGCGCAATTGGGCGCGCATGGTGTCCCTGGTGTTGTACCTGCTGTCCGGGCTTGCAATATTCATTCCGGTAGACGAATCTGTTGCATCTGACCTGTTGGAGGACGTTCTGAATTCCCTGGTGTACTTGCTTGACGGCGGCGCGTTGTATCTGTTGTTTTCCATGCCAGGCAAGCTTTGGTTTAACCAGCACCGGCAATAACGACGCTGCGTTTCAGCGCGGCAATCGCAGGCGTCGACAAGCAGCTTTGCACGGTGGTCACAACTCTCCATGACTCCAGCGGAACTCGAAGCCTACCTGCACCAGACCATTCCGCTGTCGCGGGCCATGGCTGTTTCGGTCATCGAATTAAACCCGGAGAGTGTTGTTCTCGGCGCGCCTCTGGCCCCGAACGTCAATGTGCATGAAACCGCCTTCGGCGGGAGCGCTGCGGCGCTGGCGCTGCTGGCGGCGTGGTCGCTTCTTTACTTGCGCATGCTCGGCACCGGCCTGAACGGGCATCTGGTCATCCAGCGCAATACCATGAACTTTGATCTTCCGATCTCGGGCAGCTTTGCCGCGCGCTCGTCATTTACCCGGGCGGATGCCTGGGCGCCGTTCGTGCAAACATTCACGCGCAGGGGCATGGCAAGAATAACCCTGTCGTCCGTCCTTGTTTTTGACGGCCGTGTGACGGGCCGTTTTGAAGGGGAGTTCGTCGCAACCAGGCAGGCGGCGTCCTGACTGAGTTCCACTCAGCCCGCCAGCATCCGATGCAGTACCGCCATTTGCGCCACCATGCGGTTGCGCGCTTCCTTGATGACGACGCTGCGTGGTCCATCGAGAATCTGGTCCGTCACTTCGACGCCGCGGCGCACCGGCAGGCAGTGCATGAACTTGCAGTCGGTACGCGCGTTCTCAAACCAGGGTTCGTCGATGCACCAGTTCATGAAACCTTCCCGGTGCTCCTGATCTCTGGGGCGATTCTCGTAGTGGGTTACAGACGACCAGGATTTGGCGTAGACCACGTGTGCGCCTTCCATGGCTTCACGGCGGTTTTCGGTTTCGGTGATGCTGCCACCATTGAGAGCAGCGGCCTTGCGGGCTTTGTCCATGACCTGTTTCGGCAGCTCGAAACCGGGCGGACGCAGGATAACCACATCCATGCCCCGCATGCTCGCCATCTGAAGTGTCGATGCAGGCACCGCGAACGGCAGGGGACGCGGATGATAGACCCACGACAGTACAAGTCGCCCACCCTTGCCCGGGATGTGAAGGTCGTCGAGCGTCTTCCAGTCGGCCAGGCTCTGGCAAGGATGATTGATGGCCGACTCCATGTTGATCAAAGGCACATCAACCAGGGCGGCAAGCTCATGAAACGCGCGGTCAGCCAGATCGGCTTCCAGGCTTTGACGTTCCGCGAAGGCGCGAATTCCGATGGCGTGGCCATAGGACGCGATCACCGGCACGGCTTCACGCACATGCTCGGCGGCGGCGCCGTCCATGACGATACCGGAGCGGTATTCGAGTCCGTGAATCGACATCTGGGGAGAGACAACAAACGAGTTGCCTCCGAGTTGCGCCATGGCCGATTGGAACGACGTCAGGGTTCGCAGAGACGGGCTCAGGAACAGCAGCGATAAAACCTTGCCTTGCAATGCGCGGGGCTCGGGCTCACGTTCAAGTTTGGCTGCAAGCTTGAGCAAAGCGTTGATTTCTTCGACGGAAAAGTCGGCCAGATCGTTAAAGCTTTTCATAGTCACTTTCTCCGCGATGAAGCGTATTGCGCCGAACCGGCATACGCAGGGGACATTATAGTATCGATGACAACAGTAGCTTGATATCGCCTTCGGAATAGTTGGCGCGAGACATTGCGAATGTCCGGTGCCTGGGGCTTTGCTTCCGGTACTGGATTCGGGGGCGACAGGCAGGCAACGGCTGAAACGCAAGAGTATGAAGATGAGAACGGGACAATGGGCCATCGCATTGCTTGCCGGAATCTGCGCGGGGTGGGCTGCTCCCTCGCGCGCCGCGAACGCAGGACCCATGACCTACATCGACCGGCAAATTGCCGCGAACCCGGGAAAGACCGGAGTGTACGTGCTCGATACAGGTACGCAGGCGCTGCTGGCGCGGGCATGGCTTGCCGACCACGCCAGCGAGTCCATCGAGGTCCAGTACTTCATCTGGAGCACGGACAATATCGGCATCCTGGCGGCGGAAGCGCTGCTGCGCGCGGCCGATCGCGGGGTGCTGGTGCGGGTGATCGTTGACGACCTGATGATCGACGCGCCGGACAAGTCTTTGCTCGCGCTTGCCAGGCATCCGAAGGTCGATATCCGCATCTATAACCCGCAGACCTCGGTCGGCGTTCCGCTGCACAAACGGGTACTGAACCTGTTGACCAATTTCCGCGGGGTCAACCAGCGCATGCACGACAAGACGCTGGTGGTTGACGGCAAGGTCGCCATCACGGGCGGGCGCAATATGGCTGCCGAATACTTTGACTACAACCACGAGTACAACTTCCGTGACCGGGATGCGCTGCTTCTTGGCGCGGCGGTCAAGGAGATGCAGGCGAGCTTCGAGACCTTCTGGTCAAGCAAGCTGAGCGTGAAAATCGAAGAACTGTACGATGGCCTGGGCCTGATGCAGAAGAATGTGCGCCTGGACGAAGCAGAAATTGTCCGCGTATATGATGAATTGCACGAGTACGCCCGGTCATCCGAGAATTTCGCCCCGGAGGTACGCGCCGCGATCGCCGAGACACCGGCGGTTTTTTTCGAGCTGGCGCGGCAGATGGCCTGGGGTGACGTTGAATTCATCAGCGACCGTCCCGGAAAAAACGCTAGCCGGGGCCGTCTAGATGGCGGGGGCGCAACGACGTCGGCGCTCGGTCGCCTGGTCGAGGGCGCGACGGAGCGCATCGTAATCCAGTCGCCTTATCTTGTGCTCTCGGACAGGGCGATGGATCTGTTTCGCGGGACCATCGAACGAGGGGTAAGGGTACGCATCAACACCAACTCGCTATCCTCGACCGACAACCTGGCAGCTTTCAGCGGGTATCGCAACCAGCGCCGGAGATTGCTCGATATGGGTTTGCAGATTTACGAATACAAACCTGATCCACAGGTGCAGCGCACGCTGATGAAGAGCTCCCCGTCGGCGGCAGGCAAGCCGCCGGTTTTTGCGCTGCACGCCAAGACCATGGTGATCGACTCGAAGATCGTCTATATCGGTACTTTCAATTTCGATCCGCGCTCGGAGAATCTGAATACCGAAGTCGGCGTCATCATTCGCAACGAGGCGCTGGCCCGGGCCGTAGAGCTTGCAATCGAGACCGATATGGCGCCGGGCAATAGCTGGGACGCGGCCCGGGACAATCCTGACCAGTATGTTTCAATTGCCAGGCGAGGCAAGGCCCGGATGTACCAGATGATGCCGATCAAGCCCTTGCTTTGAAGCCATCTCTGAACGCTCGCGCCACTGATTCGTTCGAGCGTCAGTTGGAGTCGAATGCCAGGAATCGGTGGCGCCAGGCGCGGAAGCGCCGGACAAGGCTTCGTGCGTGCTCCGAATCTCCTCGATCAGGCAGGACGCGGTGTAGATTGCTTCCATGGCGTCGAGCCGGATTCCATTGTTCATGGCCGAAAGGCTTTGTTCAAGCAGACGCTCGAGATGAGCAAGCTGCGTGAACAAAGATGCCGGCTCCGGGTTGAGAGCTTGCATTACCTGTTTCCGGTTATGACGGTCTTCAAGACTATCTTCGTGCATGAGAGAGGGCCGTCTGATGCAGTAACCGGCCGCTGCATTTGAATTTGCATGCCCTAAGCGTTCGCAAACAGCATGCCAGGAGGGCAAGTTGAGCCAAGGCCGGCCTGGCGACGACCTATGGCCGCCTGTCAGCCACCGCGACCGTTCATCCGGTGCTCAACTACGGCGGTTTCCCACCAGCGGGAAGCAGTGTCGGACTTGCGTCACCCGCTGTTGCGCATTTGTACCGTCCCGGATTGGGGAAGGCCGTAAACGGAGTCGTTGTTTATCGAGACCATCCACGATAACGATTTGCCCTTGAGCACAAGGGCGTTCGCAGGTAGCCTGCGCAAGTCCGGGGTGTCCATGTTCAGGAAAAAAATGCGCAAACTTCTGGTGTTTCTTCTTTTGCTTTCGGTTCCTGCGGTTGCGGCGGACTGGGTGGAGATCAGCTCTGACGCCCAATCCGGGTTTTATTTCGACCGCGACAGCCTGAAGCGCGACGGGGACTTCGTCGAAGTCCTGCTGCTGTGGAATTTTCCCGAGGAGCAGATCACGCGCCGCCCGGTCAAGGTTTACCGGTCGGCGACCCGGCTCACGCGCTACGACTGCAACAAGGGAGGTCGCGCCAATATCGAATCAACGCTCTACCGCGACGCCATGGCGAGCGGGGAGATTACCGAAGTCTATCGCACGCCGGACGCCGAGATCAAGTATGAGTGGGTCAACCCGCAGGCGCCCGGAGGGGAAAGCATGCGGAGCGCTTGCGGAGCTGCACCATAGCATTGAGGCAGACGAACGACCGGACAGACCTGGGGCGCCATATATAATGGCGCGGCTTCATCATCCCCATCCGGGAAATCAATGCTTCAGGCCAGTGAGATTGAATGTGTTCGCGGCAACCGGCGTCTATTTCGAAACCTGTCGTTTCGACTCAATGCGCATCAGGCGTTGCGCATCGGGGGTGAAAACGGCAGCGGCAAGACCAGCCTGCTGAGAATGGTTGCC